>CATOJE010000016.1 GCA_951800145.1 uncultured Lachnospiraceae bacterium
ACCAAGTCAGCGACCGTATCTTAAGAACGCAAGCCCGCCCACGAATACACAGCGCCCCAGCAGGCGGGTCCCATAAGGAATCCCCTCCGAAACCGTCGGCGCTTAGGTCCGGTCTCTCACGGACCTTATGCGTCCGCTACGCTTTCGGCGGAGCGAGAGCGCGGTGACGTTGGGACACGGCTGCTGGGGCGCGTAGCTTCCCGGCGAATATGCGCCTGCACCCATACCCCGAAAACTTGGGAGCCTTAACGGGTAACGACGTATACTCGGCTGACGAATCCTAATGGGGTGCGACACACACTCAGCCAACGAATCCTAATGGGTTGCGACACGCACTTGGCTAGCGATCCCCCAGACCTTCGCGATCACAGAGACTAAAGTAAATAGCAATTTAACTGAGTGGCACGATGAGTGGAAAAGAGGCAGATATAAAGAAAGAGATTGTCGAATCGGGGAACTTGTGATACAATCCAGATACGGAAAGTCAGAGAGCAAAGGCGGCTTACCCTCCATACTACGGAGGGGCTAACCCTCCGGACAGAAGAAAGGAGGGCGATGCAGATGGTTACATATGCTGATCTATTTCAGTTTTGTATCTTTATCGTCGCTCTTGTAGGCCTATGCTATACGGTCTTCAAGGGCAGAAAATAGCCGCCACTACTTGCACTAGTGACGGCAGCCCGATAGGGTTGTAACTGTTCACTTTGGGGGTAGGCCGCTTCTCTGGCTTTCCCTTGTTTTAACTATAGCACATTTGGGAGAGGGCTGCAAGCCCTCTTTTTATGCACAAACGGCTGTTTTATTAAGGTTACCCTGATATTTGGAAAGGGGCGGGAAATAGTGCAATAGGGGCTGAAAATGGCATCTCAGTTAAATAGCAATACAGTAAAGGAAGCGTCCCCACGCAAAAAGGAGCCGCTTTCGCAGCCCCTCTCTTTTTAATAGTACCACCCATCCTGTGTCCAGTCCGGCTCCTCCGGTTCTCTCCCGGTGATATTTGAAACATTGTCCTCGCCAATCTTAACCACCTGCCCTGAAGCATTGGTCTTATAGCGGGTTCCGTCGCTCATCTTCACGGTGGTGTTTTTCATCACCTTCCCGGAGCTGTTTACTAAAACGCCGTAATTCTTCCCAGGGACATTCACCACCTCATATTTATCGTCCTGGGCTCTCTGGATCTTGCCTACGAAATACAGGGAATTATCCCGGACGCCGGTGTAGCCTCTGCCAGACTCATTAAAATAGAAGGTATTGGTCTCGCCGCTGTCCTCCTCCACCTGCTGGCGGCCCTTGTGCGCCCAGCATTCATTTTCATTTCTTCCGAAATAGTAGGAGGTGTACTCTCCGTCGCTGCCGCTGTTCTCGCTTAGATATACCTTGCGCAGGCCGTAAACCGGATTTCCAAATTCATTAAACAGGTAAATCTTGCCGCTGATGGTGATTAAGTCCTTCACTGTGGCCACTCCGTCCACATCGGACTTCGGCACTCCCTTGGAGTTAAAGTAGTACCAGTGAACCCCGCCATTGCTCTGGGTCAGGTCTCTGGGCGCTTCCGCCGCATACCAGCCGGTAACCATCTTTCCGCTGGAGAGGAAATATTTATAGCCTGCGATTCCGCTGTCTCCAGTTACATTCTTCCAGCCGTACTGCAGGGCGCCGTCCTGATTCATACAGTAGTAGTCTTTATCGATGCGGACCACGCCGTTCTCTCCGCCCTCTTCCCTGGGAGTCATCTTCTTCCCATTGGGCTTAAAGTAGTACCAGTAGCGGCCGTCGTGCTCAGACAGGGCAAAGGGATCATAGTCCTCCTCCATGTCAGAGCTGTAGTCTGCGTCCTCCGGCGGATCCAGAAGCTGCCATCCAGTGAGCATCTCACCGCTCTCCTGAGTATAGTACTGGTTTTGATCCACCCATCCTGTAAGCATCAATCCGCCGTCATCAAAATAATACCATTTACTCCCGATCTTTTTCCAGCCGTCCTTGACCGTTTTTCCCTTTGCGTCAAAATAATACCAGCTCGTCCCCTCATCGGAATAGGGGGAGCCATTGATCTGAAGCCAGCCATTGGTGACCATGATTCCATTGGAATCCACATAGTATTCGTCATCCACCCAGGTATCGGAAGCGATATAGCCAGAGCTGTTTAAGTAACGCCACTGGCCGTCCGCCCCCTTTTGCCATTCGTTTTTTACAATGTAGCCGTAATTATCCTGATACTGCCACTGGCCATTATTCTGAACCCAGCCGGCAGCCGCCCAAGCGGAAAACGCCGTTCCCAGGGTAAGGGCTGCGGTTAGTCCGGTTACTGCCATTCCCTTCTTTATCATCTTGTCTTCTCCTTTATCCTTTCATGTACCCTCAGAGTCTCTTTGTTCTTGAAAGAGCTTTTGAAGGTACATTTTATGGCCCTGCTGCCCTGTATCACGCCCCAGGAAAACACAGCGACCTATGTATGTAGCTTACCGTCATCCTCTAATCTTACTATATAAAGGAAATTTTATCAAGATATTTCCCGGGGCGCAACAAATTTTCTTTTGCGATTTTATTACGATTTTTAGAAAGGGATTTCTTTGCCGCCTTGAACTATCCTCCGGTATTTGGAAGGCGTCACACCATATTTTCTTTTAAATGCCTTTGAAAATACTGCCGGCTCCGGATATCCGCAGGAAGAAGCAATCTCCTCTAATGTGCTCTCTGTCTGCTTCAGAAGCTGGCAGGCCTGCTCCAGGCGGAATTGAATCACATAGGCAGATGGCGAGCAGCCCAGATATTTCTTAAATAAAAGGAATAGGTAATTTCTGGTAATCCCCAGATAGTCCGCCATATTTCCCACCAATGCCCCTTCTGCAAAATGGCAGGAAATATAGCTTAGCGCCTTGTCAATATACGGATTCTTCCCCGCCTGGCTCTCCTCCTCCAGTGTCTGCCTCCTGTTCTTTGCCAAAACAGAAAGAATGGCACAGAGCAAGTGCTGGCGGTACAAAAGCTGATCAAAGGTGCCCTTAGGCAATGCCAGAAGCTGTCCGGCAAATGCTTCTAATTCCTGGCTGCAGTCACAGAGAAAGACCTGCGGCTCTGACTCTATGCCGAGAGAAGAAAGAATTCCGGCAGCCTGCCCTCCAGAAAAGCCAATCTGCAAATACTGCCATGGCTCCTTCTCCTCTGCCTGATAAACCACGGAAGTGTTCGGTATAATAAGAAGCCCTTGCCCCGCCGAGAGAGCATAGGCCCTTTTCCCCATTTCTACCCTCCCCCTTCCGGAAAGGGTATAATGAAATGTATAATGAAAACGGATAGCCGGCCCCAGACACTGTCCCGGGGCAGCCTCCACTCTGGAGCAGAGACATAGGTATAGGTTCTGAAAGAAACCGTCATTTAGTAAAACCTGCTGGCTTTGCTGCATCATTACTCCTTTCCTCACATGCATCTAAGAATTCCGCCAGGTCAATACCAGGATACTCTAAGGCATATCGGCGGTATTTGGATGGGGATATCCCATATTTCTTTTTAAATGCTTTTGAAAAAATTTCAGCATTGGAATACCCGCAAAGAAAGGCAACCTCCTGAATCGAAAAGCTGGTGGTAGTCAGCAGCTCTCTGGCCTGCCCCAGGCTAAAGCTGGTAATATACTCCTGGGGAGACTGTCCCAGATTTTCCTGAAACAAGCGGAACAAATGATACCGGCTGATTCCCAGGTAGCTTGCAAGATCCGAGACATGGAGCTGGTTCGAATAATTGGCCCGGATAAACTCCAATGCTTTATCGATGTGATAATTCCTCCCCCCTTCTAACCGCTTGTGTTCCGTTTCTCTGACCAGATTTTGTGCAATCGCGTGCAAAAACGAAAGGAGAAGGACATGCTGGTCTAAGGAAAGGATAACCCCTTCCGATTCCAGCCCGAAAAAATCCTCCAGAATTTCCTCCGGGCGAAAGGCTTGCTTACAGGAAAATACCGGGTACGCCTGTCCCAGCCCCAATTCCTCTAAAATCCGCGGCGCTAATGTCCCATTAAATCCAATCCAGATGTATGTCCAGGGTGCACGCGCATCTGCTTCATAACGGGTTGTCTGACCTGGTTCGATTAAAAATCCCTGCCCCTTCACCAGGTGGTACTGGCGGTGATCGGTTTCGAAAACTCCCCTTCCCTTAAGAACATAATGAATCAAGTAGTTCAACCGGATATCCGGCCCAAAGCTATGTCCGGGATAGCACATCGATTTTCCGGCAGTACACAGATACAAATCCTGAAATAATGCAGCTGCAGGTACGATCGCTCTGGCTTCCTCCATACCTTCCCCCTCCTTTGGTAATGCATGTGACATTTCCACAGCTCCTGGTATCTACAATATAACATAAATACCATAGAAATGAAACCTCTTCCTTCAAAAGCTTAAAAATATCAAGGCTTGCAAAAATATAGATGCTATTAGCAGCACATTTTGACAAGTACAAATTACATGAATCCCTCCCGGCTCACCGCCTGAAATTGTATAATCAGACTATCAGGACAGGATAACAAAAACATATTTTCATAAAGATGAGGATCATGATGAAACGAGGAATGAAAAAAACATGGAAAAAGGGATTTGCCGGTGCAGCTGCCATGATGATGGCTTTCTCTGTCTGTGCATGCTCTGGCGGGAGCCAGAACAGCAATCCGCAGGCACAGGCAGGCAGCTCCCAGGGTGATGGAGCGGCTTCCCAGGGAGGCGGAAATGGAAAAACCTTAAATGTCGCCATCTGGGACAGCGGACAGAAGGCCGGGCTGGATCAGATCATTGCCGACTATACCGCAGCTACAGGGAATAAGGCAGAAATCCAGGTGGTGACCTGGGATCAGTATTGGACCCTTCTCGAAGCCGGCGCTTCCGGCGGAGACCTTCCGGATGTATTCTGGATGCATTCCAATGAAGCAGAGCGGTACATGAGAAATGACATCTTAATGGATCTGACCGACCGGATTGCTTCCAGCCAAAAACTGGAAATGGATAAATTTCCAGAGGAAATCAAAACCTTATACCAGTACGACGGAAAAACCTACGCCATCCCGAAGGATGTGGACACCATCGCCTTATTTTACAATAAGACACTTTTCGACGAGGCCGGATTATCCTACCCGGATGATACATGGACCTGGGATGATTACTACGATGCAGCTGTTGCCCTGACCAAGGAGGATGGAAGCCAGTACGGCACAGCCATGAGCCCCACCAATAATCAGGACGGGTGGATGAATATGGTTTATTCCATGGGCGGAAAGGTAATCAGCGAAGACAAAAAATCCTCCGGCTTTGATGATCCGGCCACCGTCAAGGCCATGGAATATGTGGACCGCCTGGTAAAGGATAGGATGCCTCCTGCTTCCGTCATGGCAGAAAATGCAAATGACGTAATGCTGGGCTCTGGAAAGATAGCCATGCTTCCCCTGGGCTCCTGGATGATTGCCCCTATGAAAAGCCATGAATACATTTCCCAGAACTGTGCCGTCGCAGTCCTCCCCAAGGATGCCGCCACTGGCAGAAGGATTTCTATCTATAATGGATTAGGCTGGGCAGTCAGCGCCAAGACGGAAAATCCGGATGCAGCCTGGGCGCTGGTGGAATGGTTCGGCTCCAAGGAAGGCCAGACCCGGCAGGCAGAGCTGGGAGTCTCTATGTCCGCTTATGAAGGCGTATCCGACGGATGGAAGAAAAATACAGACGTATTTGATCTGCAGCCCTTCCTGGATATGAGGCAGGATGTGGTGTTCCGCCCTTACAGCAGCTCCACTGTCACCTGGGAAAATCAGATCACAGAAGATTTGAAGGAAGCCTGGAATGGATCCCGGTCTATGGCAGACACCTGTAAGGCAATCGCCGAACATATGAACCAGATTTTATCCGAAGAATAGCATCAAAGCAGCGCTGACCTTTCTCTTGTCCTTTCTCCCCGCAGATGCTATAATGAGCCTTAACAGGAAGCTTGCTGGAAAATGCCTGTGACGGATGCAGGCCGGAAATGATATACGAGAAAGGAATAACCAATATGTGGAAAGCAGATGGCTGGAAGGATTATGAGGTAATCGACTGTTCAAAGGGAGAGAAGCTGGAGCGGTGGGGAGATTACCTCCTGATCCGTCCGGATCCCCAGGTGATCTGGGATACGAAAAAGCAGCATACCGGCTGGAAAAGGCCCAATGGACATTATCATCGAAGCGCAAAGGGCGGAGGGGAATGGGAGTTTTTTGATCTGCCCAAGCAGTGGCCCATCGGATATAAAGGGTTAACCTTTCATTTAAAGCCCTTCAGCTTTAAGCACACCGGCCTGTTTCCGGAGCAGGCGGCCAATTGGGACTGGTTTGGAGGAAAAATACGAAATTGGGGCCGGCCGGTAAAGGTTCTGAATCTCTTTGCCTACACTGGCGGCGCTACCCTGGCGGCAGCAAAGGCGGGGGCCTCTGTGACTCATGTGGACGCTTCAAAGGGAATGGTCAGCTGGGCTAAGGAAAATGCCAAGGCCAGCGGCCTGGAGCAGGCGCCTATCCGGTGGATTGTGGATGACTGTGTAAAGTTTGCAGAGCGGGAAATCCGCCGTGGAAACCACTACGATGCCATTATTATGGATCCCCCCTCCTATGGCCGGGGGCCAAAGGGCGAAATCTGGAAGATCGAGGACTGTATTCATCCTCTGGTAAAGCTGTGTGCAAAGCTTTTATCCCCGGAGCCTCTCTTCTTTTTAATTAACTCTTATACCACCGGTCTGGCCCCGTCGGTTCTCTCTTATATGCTGTCGGCAGAGCTTAATCCTGTTTATCATGGCAGGGTTTCCGCTGATGAGGTAGGGCTCCCGGTCTCCTCAAACGGCTTGGCCCTTCCCTGCGGAGCCTCCGGGCGGTGGGAAGCATTTTAAGGAGCCTTAAGGAAGGAGGAAAAACAGCGGGACAATGCTGGAGCTTACCAGCATTGTCCCGCTTCCTTTTCTTCTGTCTCTCTTCCGTCGAATATGTTGTTTTATGTCTTGGAAGGTTAATCCAGCTTCGCCTTAAACTCCGTCCAGATCTCTTCGTGAAGAGCAGTAGCCTCCGCTCCCACATCCTGAATAAATTCTCCATTGGGAATATCATCCGTACTGATTACCAGACTCTTCTGAAATTCCTCCGGCAAAAACTCATAGGCCGCCTTGTTGGGGCAGAGATAATAGGTCTGCTGGGAAACCTCCGCTCCCACCTCTCCATCCAGAATAAAGTTTAAAAAGGCATGGGCGTTATCGCTGTTAGGTGCATTGGCCGGGATAAATGCCGCGTCTACGCCGAAGCCTAAGCCCTCCTCAGGATATACCACCTCCAGCTCCGGATTATCCGCTAATGCCAGCACCACCTGGGAGGTGAAAAGGAATGCCGCGTTCACTTCCCCGCTGAGAAGGTAATCCTGGGTCTGGTTCTGGCTCAGCACCCGCACATTTGGAGCCAGCTCCATCAGCTTATCTCCCGCTGCCCGAATCACATCCAGATCCTCTGTATTAAAGGATTCCCCCATGGTCTTTAACGCCATTCCCATGACTACCCTCTCGCTGTCCATCAAAGCCACACTGTCCTCCAGGGAAGGGTCCCACAGAGATTCATAGCCGGTGATCTCGCAGCTTACCATGGACGGGTCATACACCAGCAAAGGAATCCCGGGGCCGTAGGGAACGGTCATGGTATTCTCCGGATCATAGAAAAAGTTCTGGAAGACGGGATCGATATTCTCATAATTGGGAACCTTCTCCTTATCAATCTCCTTCACCAGACCCTCATCCGCCGCGATTTTGATAATATAATCCGAGGCAATCACAATATCGTAATCCCCGCCGTTGCTGGTCTCCAGCTTTGCCAGCATCTCCTCATTGGCCTCAAAATTGGTATAATTTACCCGGATGCCGGTCTCCTCCTCAAAGCGGTCGATCACACTCTGGGGGACGTATTCTGCCCAGGTATAGATGTTTAGCTCCCCACCGCCGGAGGGCTTCTCTTCTGCTTTGTCCTGTTTTGCCTCTTCGGTCTCCGGGCTCTCTGCCGCCTCCTGATTCGCCTCTGTTGCCGCTGTCTCCGGCGCCTTTGTCCCGTCATTTTGACCGCTTCCGCCGCATCCGGAAAGGCTTGCCGCCAGCAGTGCTGCCGCTGTAAGAGCTGCACTCTTTTTCCATGTCTTTCTCATAATTGTCCTCTCCTCCGTTTACTTTACTGTCGCACTTGCGGGAATTTTGATCAGCATCCTTCCCACCCCTTTATTCTAATCAAAAAATACGATTCTGTCTACTAATTTATAGGCGCCTTCTTCCCCAGCATCCGGGATAGCCCCACCATAACGAAGGTCACTGCCAGCATAATGGTACAAAGGGCATTGATCTCCGGCGTAACCCCGGACTTCAGCTGGGTGTAAATCCGGATGGGAAGGGTATTGGTTCTGGCCCCTGTGACAAAAATACTGATCACCACATCATCCAGAGACATGGCAAAGGCCAGAAGCATGCCGGAAAGCACCGCCGGCATAATCAAGGGCAGCGTGATATCAAAAAATACCCGGATCTCCGAGGCCCCCAGATCCTTCGCCGCCTCTCCCAGAGACTTGTCTAATCCCACCAGGCTGGACTTTACCATCATGAACACATATGGGATGCAGAAGGAGGTATGGCCAAGAACCAGAGTAACCATGCCAAAGGGCAGGCCCACCGCAGCAAAAAAGGCCATAAATACCATTCCCAGGATGATCTCCGGAATCATAATCGGCAGAGTAGAAATATATTCTACCGCCCCCTTGCTCCTCCAGCTCACTCTCGCCATTCCCACCGCGCCCAGGGTGCCGATCACTCCCGCCGCCCCGCTGCTTAGCCCAGCCAGAATCAGGCTGTTTTTCAGCGCCTCCAAAAGCCCCCGGTTCCCGGCAAGCTTTCTATACCAGTCCAGGCTCCAGCCCTGCCAGCGGATGGTGCTCTTGGATGCATGAAAGGAATAAACCACTACCACCACAATGGGCAGATACATAAGAAGCAGCAGAGCTGCCTGGTATATTGAAGCGAATCGAAGCCTTTTCTTTTTCATAGCAGTCCCTCCAAGTCCTTCACTCCCGACAGCCTCCGGTAAAGCCATATCATAATGGAGGTAAAGATCATTAACATCACTGACAGCGCTGCGGCAAAGGGCCAGTCACGTCCGCTCTGCAGCTGGTTTTGTATCAGGTTCCCCACCAGCATCACCTTTCCGCCGCCTAAAATATCTGCGATAAAGAACAGTCCCATAGATGGAATAAAGACTAAAACGATACCGGACAGAATACCCGGCAGTGTCATTTTTACTGTAACCGTTAAAAAGGCCTCCAGTCTGGTAGCTCCTAAGTCTCTGGCCGCCTCCACCAGGCTCCAGTCCATTTTATCTGTGCTGGAGTAGACCGAAAGGATCATAAAGGGCAGCAGGGAATAAATCATTCCCACCAAAACTGCCGGGTAAGAATAAAGAAGCTTCAGCGGCTTCTCCGTCACTCCAAGCCACATCAGAAGCTTGTCTAAGATTCCATTACTCCGGAAGATTATGATCCAGCCATACATCCGCATCAGGGCGCTGGTCCAGAAGGGAATCACCACCAGAAGCATCATCATGGTCTTTCTCTTTTTAGGCAGCCTTGCCATAAAGTATCCGAAGGGGTATCCTACAGCCAGGGTGGTAATAGTAGTCAGAATCGCCAGCTGGAAGGATTCCTTAAAGGTATTTAAGTAAACCGGCTTGACAATCCTGGCATAGTTCTCCAGAGTAAGCTGATTTACCACCCCCCAGGTCTGCGCCCTGGTCAAAAAGCTTAAGACAATCAAATACAGGATGGGCAGCGCTACAAAAAGGATGGTAAAGCCGTAAAGAGGTATCACGGTCATCCACCAGCGGCCCTCCCGGGCCCTCTTGGTCCAGCAGCTTGCCTTTGCCCGATCCATGGTTCTACTGCGTCTTTTCATCCTCTTCCTCCAAATCTACAAAGACTCCATGCTCTGGCTCCCAGAAAACAGTTACCAGATCCCCTGGGCCAAAGGGGCTGTCGATCCCCTGGCGGCTGGACACCAGCTCTCCTAGCTCCCCGCCGTCCAGGCTGATCCGAAGCATTCCCCCGGCAAAGCTTTTTTCTGTCACCGAAAGGCGAAGGCCTCGCCCCGGCTCCCGCAAAAGCGTCATGCTCTCGCCCCGCACTGCTATATGAACCTCCTGTCCAGGCTTTAAGAGGGAAGCCTGCCGATGGGTCGCCAGGGCAAAGGCCTCACCCTTATCCCCCACCGTGATCCTGGCTAAATTATCTTTCATCTCCTTCAGACAGCCAGTGATAATATTCGCAGTTCCCACAAACCGGGCCACATAGCTGGTTCTGGGATGGTAATATACCTGATTGGGTGTGCCGATCTGTTCAAATTTCCCCTCCCGCATCACCACGATCCGGTCTGACATATTCAGCGCCTCCTCCTGATCGTGAGTGATATAGATAAAGGTGATCCCCAGGGACTTTTGGATCCGCTTCAGCTCCACCTGCATCTGGCGCCGCAGCTGCAGATCCAGGGCGCCTAAAGGCTCATCCAGAAGAAGAACCTGGGGATTATTAATCACCGCCCTGGCGATGGCCACCCGCTGCCGCTGGCCGCCGGAAAGCTCAGAGGGCATCCGCTTCTCATAGCCAGAAAGCTGCACCAGCTCCAGCATCTCCTCTACCCGCCTGGCTATCTCTCTTTTATCTACCTTTTTTATCTTCAGGCCATAGGCCACATTCGAATACACATCCATGTGGGGAAACAAAGCATAATTTTGGAATACGGTATTCACATTCCTCTTGTTCGGCTCCAAATCCGTCACATCCTGGCCATTTAAGCGGACCCGTCCCGCATCTGGCTGCTCCAGCCCTGCGATAATCCGCAGCGTAGTCGTCTTTCCGCAGCCAGATGCGCCCAGGAAGGTAATAAACTCTCCCTTTTCGATGGACAGGCGGATCCCCTTTAACACATCCGTCTCATCAAAGCGCTTCTTTATTCCATCCAGTTCCAATATAATCTCAGACAATTTATGCCTCCTTTTTATCTTCAATGTACTCCCGGAGCCTCTTTGTACCTGGGCACAAGGGATTCCTGGCGTACACTACCTGCCGCCATTCAGTACGCGCCAAAACCACGGCAGGAATCGTTTTAATCCCACAGACATCCCATAGCTGATAGCCGTCATCAGCCCTGGCATAACCAGATAAAGCGCCATGGGAATCCAGAAAACCGGCGGTGCGGCCATAGCCACTGTCTTATTCACCAGGCGTACCAGAGCAAAGTGCACCGCATACAGAAAGAAGTTGCACTCCATCCACGGCCTTGGATTCCTCAAACGCCTTTCGTCAATCATCATCCAAAGCCCTATGGGAGCCAGCAGGCGGTAGAGTACCGTAGTTCCCGGCCGGAAAAACCTTTTTGTAAAATACAGGTTCATCAAACCTGCCCCCAGAATTCCCAGGCCGGCCAGTCCTCTCTTCCGATTAAAGCCCTGCTCCAGATACCGGCCGTGAAGAGCCAGGAAAGCTCCCATTCCATAATAGAATAAAGCATCTTCATTCAGGCAGGGGAAATCCGCTGCCATCCACACTGCGGCAAATACCGCTGCTAAAAAGATCACGCCCGTCCAAACCCGCTTTAACAGCAAATACAGCACCGGCGCCAAGACCAGAAGCAGAATCAGCTGCTGCAAATACCAGAACACATAGAGATAGCGGGAGTGAAGCACTGCGTCCGCAATACTTTCCAGATGAAAGGGAATTACCCCCTTCCCCATCACCTGGGTAATAAACGGCAGGCGGCTCCCCAAAGCATAGCCGGCATAATAAATCAAATTCCACAGCACATAAGGGATCAGAATGCTTTGCACCCTGGATTTCCACTTGCTCCACAGGGCGCCCCAGTAAAAGTTCCGATAAAACAGGTATGCCGAAATCATGAAAAACCCCGGCACAGCAATCTGCCCCACCGTGTCCCCAAAAAAGCGCTCAAAATTCGTCAGAAGCTGCCCCTGTCTGGTCCTTCCAAGAAATAGCTCACCATTATAGGAGTGAACCCATACAACGAGAATACTGTAAAAAAAGGTAAACCAGGTCACTTTATTCCGAAACCGCTCTTCCCCCATAGAACCTCCGCCGCGACTTATTCTATCCTTCCCTCAACACCTCTTCTAATCGTTTTTCCAGCTTTTCCTGATCTCCATCATAGATATAGCCCTTCATCCCACACGATTCGGCCCCCTGGATATTCATAGGCTGATCATCGATAAAAAAGCACTCCTCCGGTGTCAGGGAAAACTTCTGAAACAGCCGCTCATAGATCTCCTTCTGCGGCTTCATGCATTTTTCCTGGGCTGAAAATAAAACACCGTCAAAATATGTAATGCCGGGAATCACCCTTTGGTAGCACTCCAGCAAACGGACGGAAGCATTAGAGCAGAGATAAATTCCATATCCTCTTTCCTTTAACCTTTTCACCAGCTCCCCCATTCCCTCCAGGGGCCACATATTATATTCATGCCAGTGCCAGAAGCTTAAGGCAGCCATCTCCCTGGCGTGGTCAGTCGTAAGCCGGGCCTGCATCCTGGCCAGGGCTTCCTCCTCTGACATCAGCCCCATATCCAGAAACACCCATTCCGGCGAGATGAAAACGCTGGTACATACCTCCCGGATCTCCTCCTCATCTGTCATAAAATGACGGCACGATTTGTCCGCCACATAGTCCACCAGCACCTTTCCCATGTCAAACACAATATTTTTAATCATCCTTCATTCTCCTTGCCGCCTTCCCCCATGTAAACAGTAACATCCAAAAGGAGCCATGCACCGCAACCATCTGCGCCGCACAGCTCCTTTATCCTCTTATTCCGGCTTCTCCACCTGTACAATCGCCTGCTTCTGCATAGGAATCCGGCAGTTTTTATTGCTTCCAAACTCTACGATCACCGTATCGTCGGTCATATCGATAATCACTCCGTAGAATCCGCTGCTGGTCAGCACCGTATCGCCCACTGCAATACTCGCCATTAACTCCTCATGCCTCTTTTTTTCCTTTTTCTGAGGACGGAATGCGATAAAATACATCAATCCAAACAGAAATATGAAATAAAGAATCAGCCCCATGGGCCCTCCAAATGCGTTCATATAGTTCCTCCTTACTTTCCTTACATCCGCTTGTTTACTTTACCGGGGGCTTACGCCTTATCTCCTGCCAGCATACCGGCGATCTTCGCCGCCTTATACTGCTGATAGCGGTGCTCCTGGATAGCACAGCGGATCTCTTCCATCATTGTATTATAAAAATATAAATTATGCAAGACGCATAATCGCATTCCCAGCATCTCCTTCGCCTTTAGCAGGTGGCGGATATAGGCGCGGCTGTAGGAACGGCAGGCCGGACACTGGCATCCCTCCTCAATGGGACGTGGATCCAGCTCATACCTTTGGTTAAACAAATTTCTCCTGCCCTGGTTCGTGTATACATGGCCGTGGCGGCCATTTCTGGAGGGATAAACACAGTCAAAGAAGTCAACCCCGCGGTCTACTGCCTCCAGGATATTCACCGGCGTCCCCACTCCCATCAGATAGGTAGGCTTCTCCTCCGGCAGATAAGGCACCGTCACATCCAGAATCCGGTACATCTCCTGATGGGTTTCCCCTACAGCCAGGCCGCCCACAGCGTATCCGTCCAGATCCATGGCGGCAATCTCCCGGGCATGGCGGATGCGGATCTCCTCCACCACACCGCCCTGATTAATCCCGAATAAAAGCTGCTCCTTATTAATGGTGTCCTCCAGATGATTTAACCGTCTCATCTCAGCCTTGCACCGCTCCAGCCACCGGGTGGTGCGGTCCACGCTGTTTTTAATGTAGTCATAATCTCCACGGCTGGGGGGACACTCGTCAAAGGCCATGGCAATGGTGGAGCCAAGATTAGACTGAATCTGCATGCTCTCCTCCGGCCCCATAAAGATTCTGTGTCCATCGATGTGGGACTGGAAGATCACGCCCTCTTCCCGGATCTTCCTCAGCCCGGACAGCGAAAACACCTGGAAGCCGCCGGAATCTGTTAAAATCGGCCGATCCCAATTCATAAACTTATGAAGGCCGCCAAACTCCTTGATCAGCCGGTCTCCCGTCCGCACATGAAGATGGTAGGTATTGGAAAGCTCCACTTGCGTGCCGATAGCCTTCAGGTCATCGGTGGAAACAGCGCCCTTGATGGCAGCCACGGTTCCCACATTCATAAATAAAGGCGTCTGGACCGTGCCGTGGACTGTCTTCATCTCAGCCCGCTTGGCCCGTCCGTCCCTTGCTAATATGCGGTACTCCATATTACTCCTGTTTCTTTCCCTTCTTCTGAGCCTTGGCTTCCTTCGCCGCAGCCTTCGCCTCTGCCTTTTCCTGCACCTCTTTCTTCCGCTTGGAAACCGTCATCACATACCATAACGCGCCGGTAATGCACACCGAAGAATAGGTACCGCACACGATACCAGTCATCAACGGCAGGGCAAACTCGCGGATGGAGGAAACTCCCAGGATGAAAAGTGCAAATACCATAATAAAGGTGGTCAGAGACGTATTAATGCTTCTGGTTAAGGTCTGGGTAATGCTGGCGTTCACCACCTCCGCCAGCTCTGCCCGGCCGCCCATCTCCTTTAAATTCTCCCGGATCCGGTCAAAGATAACGATGGTGGCATTAATAGAATAGCCAACGATGGTCAGCATACAGGCAATAAAGGTGGACCCCACAGACCAGCGCAAAGCCGCATAGAAGGTAATCACCACTAAGACATCGTGAACCAGAGCCAGCACCGCACTGGTGGCAAACCGCACATCGCTGAACCGGAACCAGATATACACCAGCATACAGATGGTGGCGATCACCACAGCGATCACTGCATCCTTCTTCATCTCGCTGCTGACCACTGCCGAAATGCTCTCTGCTGTGATCTCTGCCTCATCCACGCCAAAGTCCTGGGTCAAGGCGTCATTTAAAGCCTGCCGTTCTTCCACAGACAAGGTTCTTGTCTTAATGATCACTTCATTAGTGCCCGCTACCTTCTGGGTCTGGATTCCGGCATCCTTAGTAACAGACTCTACCACCGGCACCACCTGGCTGGAGATGTCCTCCAGAGACATATCCTCCTTAAAGGTAACATTGGTGGAGGTCCCTCCCATAAAGTCCAGGCTGTAATTTAATACTGTGCCGTTAGAAGCATGGTTCCGTCCCATAAAGGCGAAGCCAGCCACAATCATCACCACCGATACCGCAAACCACAGCTTCTTTCTTCCCAGGAAATTAACTGCCGGCTTTTCCTTCCGGATTCCGTAGAATTTCACATCCTGGAATCCCAGGTCAAAGAGAGCATTCAGGGTAAACTTGGTAATCACCAATGCTGTAAACATAGAAAGGATAATACCTAATGCCAAAGTGGCGGCAAAGCCCTTTACGGTGCCGGATCCTCTCCAATACAGCACCACCGCTGCAATCAGGGTAGTCACATTACCGTCGATGATTGCGGACAGCGCCTTCTGAAAGCCGCTCTTAATTCCGGATTTCACGGTCTTCCCTAAGCCGATCTCTTCTTTGATACGGGTAAAAATGATTACATTAGCATCCACTGCCATACCGATGGAGAGGATAATACCTGCTACACCTGGCAGAGTAAGGGTGATCTCAAAGGCGGACAAAAGCACCAGCACCAGGCCCACATACAAGGCCAGGGCGATAGATGCGGCAAGTCCGGGAATCAAATACACTGCAATCATGAATACCACCACGATCCCAAAGCCTACAGCCCCTGCCTTTAAGCTGGTCTGGATAGCCTCCTGGCCCAGCTTCGCTCCTACCACATTAGAGCGGAGCTCCTGGAGCTCTAAGGACAGGGAGCCGATTCGGATGGTGGCTGCGATATTTTCTGCCGCCTCGAAGGTCTCGATGCCGGTGATCTCACACTGTCCTCCTGTGATCACGGACTGAACCGTGGGGGCAGAGACCACCTGGTTATCATAGACGATGGCAATCCGCTTGCCCAGATTGGCCTCCGTAATTTCAGCAAAGGTCTGGGAGCCCTCATCATTCAGGGTAAGCTGAACTACATACTCCTGAGCCCTGACACCGTTTCCTTCACGCATGCCGGCCTTAGCGGAGGATACCATATCCCCGGTCATTAATACATTATAGCTCTCATCCATAAAAAGCAGGGAGCCTGGCTTTCCCAGTTCCTCCAGAATCGCATTGGCGTCTGAAACACCAGGAATGTCGATGTTGATCCGGTCAGAGCCCTCCTGATAAACCTCCGCCTCCATTCCTTCCATACTGTAGCTTTGAACTCTCTGCTGCAGCTTATAAATGGTGTCTGACATCTGCTCTGCTGTAGGATTCGCATCCACTGCCTGATAGGTGATGCTGACACCCCCATCCAGATCCAATCCCAGCTTTATGTCGCTCATGCTGGTATAGCCAAACCAGCCGAACAGAGCAACCGCTGCGAGAATCACCAGCAGGCCCAGGAGCCCTTTACTTTTGTCGCTTTTCATCTCTGTTTCTCCTTTTTCTTAATATTAATCGCAATTTTATAGATAACACGCCTTTTCCCGCAAGCCTCTCACATATCTGCCAGAGCCGCCTGAATCATGATGGCGCATTCGATCCGCTTTTTCTGCATCGCACAGCCCACCTCATAGGTATCTGTAATGGAGCCATGGAAATGATAAGAATTGGCCGCGCAGCCTCCGCTGCAGTAAAACCTTGCAAAGCAGTCCCTGCACTTCTCCTTGGCATAGACATTGCAGGATTTAAACGAATCCCGGATGGAGAAATTGGTCACGCCTGTGTCCACATTCCCCAGGAGAAATTCCTCCTGCCCCACAAATTGATGGCAGGGATAAAGATCCCCCCATGGAGTAACCGCCAGATATTCCGTGCCAGAGCCGCAGCCAGACATACGCTTTGCCACACACGGCCCTGCCTTTAAGTCAATCATAAAGTGGAAAAACTGAAAGCCCCGGTTCTCCTTCTTCCTTTTAATATACTCAGCTGCCAGCGTATCATACTGCTGAAAAATCCCAGGAAGATCCTCCTCCCGGATGGAATACTCCTCCTCATCCGGGGCAACCACCGGCTCCATGGACATCTTTGTAAACCCAAGGTCAGCAAAATGGAGCACATCCTGGGCAAAGTCCAGATTATAGCGGGTAAAGGTTCCCCTGACATAATAGTCCTTTTCTCCCCGGCTCTCTGCAAAACGCTGGAACTTGGGTACAATCCGATCATAGCTGCCCTGTCCTCCCCGGAAGGGACGCATCCTGTCGTTCACTTCCTTCCTTCCGTCCAGACTTAAAACAACATTGGACATCTCCCGGTTGCAGAACTCCATCACCTCATCATTGAGAAGGACTCCATTGGTGGTCAGGGTAAAGCGAAACCTCTTATCATGAAGCTTTTCCTGCTCCCTTCCATAAGCCACCAGCTGCTTCACCACGTCCCAGTTCATCAGCGGCTCGCCGCCGAAGAAATCCACCTCCAGGTTCCTGCGGCCTCCGGAATTCGCTATCAAAAAGTCCAGTGCCTTTTTCCCCACCTCAAAGCTCATCAGCGCCCGGCGGCCGTGATACTCTCCCTCCTCGGCAAAGCAGTAACGGCAGGCCAGATTACAGTCGTGGGCTATGTGAAGGCAAAGTGCCTTTACCACAGTCCTCCGGTTCTTAAAATCCGTGACAAAGCTCTGGTAGCTGTCCTCCACAAACAGCTGCTCATGATTAATCAGCTCCTGGATATCCTCCAGTACCTCCTGGATCTGCGCCATCGGGTACTTTCCGGAAAGCCCTTGCTCCACTGCCTCCCTGGCCTCCCCGGGAAGCTCCTCCGGCTCTCTTTTATCCGGCACACATTGTGACAGAATCTCCACCGCATCATATAAGATGTCATCTGCCACATGGACTGAGCCGCTGTTTACGTCCAGGATAATATTATAGCCATTATTTTTATATTGGTGAATCACAAAATTCCCTCATCTTTCTATAAAGCCTTTATGTGCCTGGCTGCAAGCATTTATGGTAAACCTTACTCAGACACGGAAAATGCCCCTACAATCCGGGTGACCGTAGGGGTGATACTCGAACCGATTCATTTTCCTCTGCTGTTCACATCCCCACAGGATTGTGCCCGGCAACCTTCCTTTTCATATGTAATGAAGGAACTATCGGCTGTTATTCTCACAGCTCTGATTTCCTACAGTACAAGAAGTCTTGCAGGCAGACTGGCAGGAGGTCTGGCACTCGCCGCATCCGCCCTTTTTCATGGTGTCCTTTAACGTATTGGAATTTAAAGTTTTAACGTGCTTCATCTTGCTACGCCTCCTGTTTTCTTAAAGTTCCTTGAGATTATATCATATGTGAAGATAGTTCGCAAGTTCTTTTAAGCTGGGAAAAGCCTTCATATCCGGCATTTTCCCGGCATACACTGGACTATAATCAAAAAAAGAGGAAAATATGCCATGCGAACCATGAAAGTTTTAACCCGCTCCCTGCTAATCTCCTATCTAATCAGCGCACTGCTTTTAACCGTTCTTGCCTTTGCACTGTTTCAGATGAAGCTTTCTCCCTCCAGAGTGGCGGCGGCTGTATATGGAATTTATGGAATCAGCTGCTTCTTCGGAGGAGTGCTTGCCGGAAAGGCCATCCGCAGCCGCAGATTTTTCTGGGGGCTTTTATCCGGCCTGCTCTACTTCCTTCTTCTGGCTGTGATGTCCTTTCTCCTCCACAAAAACTTAGGCAGTGATACAAAAGCATTAACCACGATCCTCTCCATCTGTGCTGCCTGTGCCACCCTGGGAGGGATGGTCAGCTAAATGGCCGGGGATTCTGCTGTCATGAATAAGGCAGACAGAAGGCTTTCCCCTCTGTCTGCCCCATCGTTCCTTATACAGCGATTCCTCTTCCCTCGCCTTCCTCCGGATCAGAAGGCTTTTCCTCCCGCTCCGGCAGATACAGGTGAATGGTCTCGATCCGGTTCTTATCCATACGCTCTACCACCATGCGGAGTCCCTCATGAGTGACCTCCTCCCCTTCCTCAGGAAGATGGTCTAAAAGCCCGATCACCAGACCGCCCAGGGAATCATAATCCTCCGACTCCAGCCTGAGCTCTAACCGCTCGTTCAGATCTCCCAGCTTCATGGAAGCATCCACCCGGTATTCCCCCGGCTCCAGCTCCACCACATTCTCTTCTTCATCCTCATCGTACTCATCCCGGATTTCCCCTACGATCTCTTCCAGCATATCCTCCAGGGTAATTAATCCGGCGGTGGCTCCGTACTCATCCAGCACAATGACAATATTATTCAAAGTTTTCCGCATCTCCACCATCAGCTCAGCTGCCTTCTTAAACTCATAGGTATATAAGGGCTGACGGAGAAAATCACGGATGCTGAATCCCTCCTTACTGTCCAGAAGAAGGAGATCCTTTACATTAATAATCCCAATCACATTATCCGTGGACTCCTCAAACACCGGGATCCGGGTATACTTCTCCTGCCTGAAAATTGCCAGCAGCTCATCATAGGTGGCATTTACATTCACCAGAGTCATATCGATCCTGGGAATCATAATATCCTTGGCCAGGTTATCCCCGAAATCAAATACATTGGTGATCATCTTCTTCTCTTCCATCTGGATGACCCCCTCCTCGTGGCTAACCTCCACGATGGTCCGCAGCTCATCCTCTGTGATGGATTCCTGCTTTTTATTCGGGTCGATCCGGAAAAGCTTCAGCACACCCATGGAAAGCTGATTCACCAGAAAGATCACCGGTGTCAAAAGATTCATCAGAGTGTAAATAAACGGCGCATAATTGAGAGAAATCGATTCTGAGGATATGGTAGAAATGGTTTTCGGTGTAATTTCCCCAAACACTAAAATCAGCAGGGTCAGAATACCAGTGGCAAGCCCCACCGCCTTACTCCCGAAAAGATCTGTCGCCAGCACCGTAGAGAGAGAGGATGCGGACAGATTCACCACATTGTTTCCGATTAAGATGGCACTCAGCATCTTACCCTGATCTTCGATAATCTTAATTACCGTCTGCGCCCGCTTATGACCATTCTCTGCCAGGGTGCGCATGCGGATTTTATTCACAGTAGTAAGGGCTGTCTCTGCCGAAGAAAAGAACGCAGATAATAATAGTAGCACAAATAAAACAATCAGCTGTATGACCGCGTCACCAGACGGATCCATAAAAAAACACTCCTTTTTCATAAAATTTTACAAATGATTGTACTATACTCTGGTTCTTCTGTCAAGCAAAAGTTACCGTTCACAGCCCTGCTACCTGTGACCTCTGTTACTTTCGCCCTTTTCTCCTCTGCTTCCCGCCGAAGAGCTCACGAAATACCTGGCCAAATACAGCCAGCCCGGCTCCGGCAAAAATGGCAATATCCCCCAGGTTAAATATGATTTTTTTCAGGCAGCCCACATTCACGCTAAAATAGTCCACCACATACCTTCTGGTTATCCGGTCATATAAATTGCTCAGCGCTCCTCCTAAGGTCAGAACCAGCACAGTCTTCTCCACCCAGTAGCCCTTCTTTGGCGTCAAAAAGCCTAAAATACCGGCCAGGCCGGACATCACCACCATAGGAACTGTCCGGACCAGCTCCGGCCTGCTTTTTAATACCTCAAAGGGAAAGCCGGTATTATGGCTTTTATGAAGGGTTATCATACCCTTGCTGCCCTTTAATTCCCTCGGGAACTCGCTGCTGTCCCTGGCCTCGATCTCTTCCTTGATGCATAGATCCGTTCCTGCGATCAGTGCAATGAATAAAACAGGTGTCAACATGGCTATATTCCTCTTCCTTTCTTAGTGATTCCAATTTCTTCTTTTCTTATATTTTACCCGCTTTCTTCCTGCTCGTAAAGGTAATTTTTGCCTGAATCCTACATATATTAATTAAATAAGAATTTACCGGAGGAACTATCTCATGTCCACTTGCCCCATAAACCCTGCAAGTGAAACGGTTGCTGATTTTATCTACCGCCAGGGAAGTGTAGCCCGCCGTCTTCCTCAGCTGGAGAGCGACGTCCTCTGCTACGATGCCCCTTCTTCCAGAGAGTTTGCCATCATCTATATTCCCCTGCAGTCCATCCCGGACATCAATTTAGTGGATTATGATTACTATTCTATCCCCAAGCTCTATACACTCCTGGATTCCTCCAGCCTGGAATCCTCCGGAATTTTATCAGTATTCCGCCAGCCCGCCCTGGGAAACCAGGGGGAAGGAGTTCTCGTAGGTCTGATTGATACTGGGATCGACTATCTGAATCCTCTGTTTCGCAAGCCGGACGGCAGCACCCGCATCCTGGGGATCTGGGATCAGACCCTGCCGGAGGATGGGGATGCCATCCCCCCCGGAGTGAATCCCCCTGTCTCCTCCCGCTACTCTGGCATCCAGTATGGTACTGCTTATACGGAGGAACAGATCAATACAGCGCTTCGGTCGGATAATCCCCTGGATATGGTTCCATCCACAGATACGAATGGCCACGGAACCTTTCTGGCCGGCGTAGCCGCCGGAGGCGCTTCTCCCTCCGGCGACTTTACCGGTGCCGCCCCTAATGCCATGCTGGGGATCGTAAAGCTAAAGCCGGCCAAACAATACCTTCGGGATTTCTACCTGATTCGCCAGGATGCTGTCGCCTACCAGGAAAACGATATTATGATGGGCATAAAATACCTGCAGCTCCTTTCCCGTGAGAAAAACATGCCTCTGGTAATCTGTATTTCCATGGGAACCAACTGGGGCAGCCACGAGGGCACCTCCCCTCTGGGCTATACCCTTCAGTCCGCCAGCCAGCATATCGGCATGGCCAGTGTCATCGCCGGTGGAAATGAAGCCGGCCTTTCCCACCATTACTTCGGGACCATCCCGGAAAATCAGGCCTGGGAGGATGTGGAAATCCGGGTTGCCCCTGGAGAGCGGGGCTTTGTGACGGAATTTTGGTCCGATGTCCTGGATCTCTACACCGTGGGCTTTGTGTCTCCCAGCGGCGAAACCGTGGAACGCATTCCCATGTCCCTGGGCCATGACTCCCATATCAGCTTCCTCCTGGAGCCAACTAAGATCACCGTCAGCTACCTGGCCAATGAAGCAGGCTCCGGACGGCAGCTGATCTTTTTCCGCTTTGAAAATCCCACTGCCGGGGTATGGCGCATCCGGGTATATAACTCCCTGTATCTGAGAGGACAGTACCATATGTGGCTGCCGGTAGAGGGCTTCGCCTCCCCGGACACCATCTTTTTAAAGCCCAACCCGGACACCACCATCACCAATCCCGGGAATGTGATTCTCCCCATGACCATCAGCGCCTATGACCACAGGGATGGCAGCATCTATCTCCATTCCAGCCGCGGCTTTACTATTAATAGCCAGGTAAAGCCGGATATCGCCGCCCCTGGCGTGGATATTCCCGGTCCTGCCCTTCCCCACATTCAGGGCAGCTATGGAAAGGATATTCCCATGACCCGGCGAACCGGCTCCTCCGTGTCTGCCGCCATCACTGCCGGGGCCATTGCCAACCTGCTATCCTGGGGGGTA
Source organism: uncultured Lachnospiraceae bacterium (assembly GCA_951800145.1). Taxonomy (GTDB): domain Bacteria; phylum Bacillota; class Clostridia; order Lachnospirales; family Lachnospiraceae; genus Caccovicinus. Next base: position 22,610 of record CATOJE010000016.1, read on the forward strand.
GTTGCCGGAAAGGATCCTTCTATGAATAATGCCTCCATCCGCGGCTATCTCATCCGCGGTGCAAACAGAAATCCAGCCTACCAATATCCAAACCGGGAATTTGGTTATGGCACGCTGGACCTTTATCAATCCTTTCTTCAGCTTCGGGAATAGGCATGCTCTGCCGTCACCGCGGCGCCTCTCATCTCAATCCTCGGCCCTCCCCGCTTTTCCAGGTAGGGCCTTGTGATAATCACTGCGCCGATATTAGGGTCCTTAGGGATCTCATACATAATATCCAGCATAAAATCTTCAAGAATCGCCCGCAACGCCCTGGCTCCTGTATCCTTCTTTAAGGCCTCCTCTGCAATCCATTCCAGAGCTGCCTGGTCAAACTCCAGCTTCACCTCATCATAAGCAAGGAGCTTTTCATACTGCTTTAATATAGCATTCTTGGGCTGGGAAAGGACCTTCATCATAAACTCCTTATCCGGCCGCTCCAGGGCAACCGTCACTGGAAGCCGTCCTAAAAATTCCGGAATCATCCCGAATTTCCGCAGATCTGCATTCTCCACCTTGGTCAAAAGCTGCTTATCCTGATCAAAGGTATCCTTTAGCTCTCCCCCAAAGCCCATGGAGGATTTTCTTTTCAGCCGCTCCCGGATAATCTCCTCTAAATCCGGGAATGCGCCGCCGCAGATAAACAAAATGTGATCCGTATTGACCGTAGCCATAGGAGTCATGGCGTTCTTCTGGTTTGATCCCACCGGCACCTCCACGATACTTCCCTCCAGAAGCTTTAGCAGCTCCTGCTGAACCGACTCCCCGCTCACGTCCCTGGTATTGGTCTGCTGCTTTTTCGCAATCTTGTCGATCTCATCGATAAAGATGATTCCCCGCTCTGCCTTCTCCACATCATTATCTGCTGCTGCCAGGAGCTTGCTTACCACACTCTCGATATCATCTCCAATGTATCCGGCCTCCGTCAGGGAGGTGGCATCTGCAATCGCCAGAGGTACGTCTAAAAGCCTTGCCAACGTTTTTACCAGATAGGTCTTTCCGCTTCCTGTAGGGCCCACCATCAGGATATTCGACTTTTCTATGGTAATCTCGTCTGATTCGTCCCGATTTCCCAAAAGAGCCCTTTTATAGTGGTTATACACAGCCACAGACATCACCTTCTTCGCCTGCTCCTGTCCCACCACATACTCATCCAGGCGGTGCTTGATCTGATGGGGCGCCGGAATATCCTGAATGGTATAGCTCCTTTGCTCCTCTTTCTCTTTCTTTTTCTTAATCTTCTGCTTTTTGGGAATCGCCATATCCGGCCGCATAAAATTCGACAAATCCCCGATATTCAAATTCATAAAGGGCATATTCGGGATCTGTCCCAGATCCATTCCATTTTGGTTTAATGCATCAAATGCCTTCTGCATACAGTCGTGGCACAGGTAAATTTTTCCCGGCATCGACACCATGCTGCCTGCCTTACTCTCCGGCCTCCGGCAGATGTAGCAGACCTTCTCGTAATCCTTGTCCTCCTCCTGGCTGTCTCTGCCATCCTCTTCTATTTTGAGTGATTTCTCCTTATCTTCCAATGTCCTCTCCCTCTTCGTCCCCTTAATTCATGGATGTTTCTGCATCCTTCTAAGTGTAACATAGGCTGTCCGGTTATTCAAGTACAGGAAAAAGAAGAATAGCAAAAGAAGGTACTGGCCTTTCGCTTAGTACCTTCTCTGCTGAATCTCTGTTTTACATGAGCCTACTGTTCTTCCACTTCCTCTGCCTGGCGGACTCCTAAGGTAACCTGTACCTGCCGCTCCACATACTGTCCATCCACCAGGGACTGCACCGTCAGCTCAACCGTATCTCCGCCTGCATAGTAGGACAGCATCTCTGTCAGCTCCTCCTTCGTCTGGATGGACTGGCCGTCAAACTTTGTGATAATGTCCTTTTCCTTTAAATCAGAGGCAGCGGCAGCACCGTCCTCCAGAATTTTATAAACAAACACGCCTTGAGGCATACCATAGAGAACCGACGCCTGTGAATCGATATTCTGTGCCTGAATCCCTAAATACCCCTGCTTTCCATTTTCCACCTGAATTCTGGTCTTTTTCGTCATCAGATTATCTATAATATCCTGAACCTTGGAGATGGGGATGGCATAGCCCATTCCCTCCACCTCTGTGGAGGAGTACTTGGCAGAGTTGATTCCCACCACTTCTCCCTGCATATTCAACAGTGCGCCGCCGCTGTTTCCAGGGTTAATGGCAGCATCTGTCTGAAGAAGATTCCTGGTGGTCTGCTGCTCTGTTTGCACCTCTCTGTCCAGAGCGCTGACATAGCCCACAGTTACTGACTGGCCATAGCCCAGAGCATTGCCGATGGCAATCACCCCCTGGCCCACCTTCAGGGAATCGGAATTTCCAAGAGTAGCCACAGCAATCTTATCCTTCGTTTCCTGGGGGATCTGGCTCGCATCCACGGCGATGACCGCCAGATCATTGGCAGAATCGGTTCCCTTTACATTAGCCTCTACCACCTCATTATCCACAAAAACAACGCCCAGGGTCTTCGCCCCGTTTACTACGTGATTATTAGTAACGATCAGAAGCTCCTCCTCACTTTCCCCTACAATGATGCCGGATCCGCTGCCCCGCCCCTCATAAACCTGAGGAATGCCGAACCAGTCTCTGGTCTGATACTCTGTGACGCTGTTAATGGCTACCACTGAAGGCATAGCCTTCTCCACAATGGCAGAAACATCATTGGTAATCGCCGGCACTGCCGTGATCCCGCTTCCTGCCGCTGTTTCCGGCTGAGCTGGCCGGGGAAGCGTCTCTGCCTGGGCAATGGTGGACTCCACTGCTGCCTCCCTGCCGCTGTTCTGGAAAAGCTGGGATACACGGTTTATTCCCACCATTGTCCCGCCGGCTACTACTCCAAAGAGCAGGGCTGCTGCGGTAATTCCTGCGGTCTTTTTTAAAATCGGGTGGGAGCTCTTCCTCCTGCCAGCCTCCTGGCCAGAGAAGCCATGAGCCTGCTGCGGCCTCTGCCATGGCGCGTAATGGGGGCCAGGCTGATGGCCTCCATAGCTGCTGTTTGCGCCATACTGTCCATTTCCATAGCTGCCGTTTGTCCCCGGCTGATTACTTCCATAGCGACCGTACAGCCCTCCTGACCGGCTATTTCCATAGCTGCTGTCTGTCCCTGACTGGCTGCTTCCATAATTACCGCTCATTCCCGGCTGGCTGCTTCCATAATTGCCGCTCATCCCAGGCTGGCTGCTCCCGTATCTGCCATCCGTCTCCCCCTGCATGCTTCTATCATTTCCAGAGGTCTCCCTCTCCGGCTCTATAGTCTTCTCCGGCTGTCCGGCATCTTGATTCATTCGATTATCCGTATTTTCCGGTCTGTCATTTTCATAATCTTCCTGATACATAACCACATTCTCCTTTCGATTACTTTAAGATGGTTTACTTTCTTCCTCCTGTTTACAAAAACGATTGTAATCGAGAATTGTGATGGAATTGTGATAAAAGAATAAAGGAATCTTAAAATCAAAATCCTCCCGGCCCTTCCGGAACGGTTAAAATATCGCCTCCAGGCTGAAAATCTCCGGCCCCTGGCCCTGCAGGAGCGGTGCTCTGCACGCTTTGGGATGGAGAGGGGATAACACCTCCCGGCTGCTGCTCAGGGCTTTCTGCCGGATGCAGCGTGGTGGCGCCGCCAGGTCCCCTCTCTCCTCCAGGATTTTCCGGCATGGTTTCGTCCGGCCGCCTTTCTGCCGTAGGGCTGTGAGGTCCGGATTCCTCTGGAAGGGAAGGCGCCAAGGAAGGATGGCTGATGGGATCGGAAGCCGTCGGCTCTTCTACCGGGACATTATCATTCCGGTCCGCCGGCGAAAGTCCCTCCGGATAGCGCTCTGTGGGAGCGGTAGCGGAAGGCCTGGTCTCAGAAGGCCGGCTCTCCCTCTCCTCCTCTGATTCCTCCCTTTCCGTTTCTCCCTCAGACTCATCCCGGCTCTCCTCATCCTCCTCTTTGGTCTCAGGCTCCTCCTCCCGCTCCTCCCTTGAGGCTTGTGCCGCCTTGGTTGCACTGGGCACCACACCGTTTGCAGTGGATACATGCCCGACTGACACCCCTTCGCTGTACATACCAGTTTCACTGGAAATCCGGGAGCTGATCTGGAGCACCGTATCGCTGGGAGTATAGTTTTCCTCCCCGTAAAGGAATTGATGAAGCTCCTTTACATTGCTTTCCAGCGTCTGGGGAATCACACAGGCTCCCTTCTTTCCCATATTCGCATCACCTCTGGCAAAGGGAAAGCCGCCGGTTTCTCCGATATAGTATTTCCCCATATCTCCCACCAGGCTTAAGATATCCTGCATATCCACACTGGTCGCTACCTGGGGAAACAGCACCAGGGTAAGCTGGTTCAGCGTGGCCAGATCTGCTGTCTTTGCCTTCTCAAAGGCGGCCTGGATCACCTTTCTCTGTCGTTCTGTCCTGGCGAAATCCGTATCCATCAGACGAAGGCGGCCATAAGCCACTGCCTGAACCCCGTCCAGGTGATTCATACCCGCATGCTTTAAATGAGTGGAGTAGACCCCTGTAGCCTCCACCGTCTCTGTAATAAAGGAATTAATGTAGTAGAATTCCGCCTTGCTGATCTCCATATCAATGCCGCCCAGAAGATTAATCCCGTCCGCCACTGCCTTCCAGTTAAAGGTTACAAAATCGCCTACATTTAAATCCAAATTTTTGTTCAGCATCTTAGCCGCATTGCTGGGTCCTCCGGTGAAATAGGCCTGATTGATCTTATTATAGCTGTCATTGTCATTCACCACCAGATAGGAATCCCGAAATACGCTCACCAGCCGGATCTCCCCGGTGTCATGATTAATGTCGCAGATCATATTCACATCTGCATTGGTTCCCTTGCCCACATTGGTTCCCCGGCTGTCTACCCCGAAGATATAGATCCCCCAGTGGCCCTTTTGCTTTTCATATTGGGGAAGGTCCACAGAAAAATTAGGGTTCTCCACTTCCTCCGGCACCCAGTCGTCCATCCGCTGAATCATATTCCACCTTCTGGCAAAAAATCCATAGCTGAAAATAAACAGCAGGGCAAAGCATTCTGCGATAATCATCGTGATAATCCGGCGGCGTGTCTTAGAGCGCTTCTTAGGCTTCCCCGGCCCGGCCTTCGTCCCCTTCGGAACGATGAGCTGCGGTCCCAGATAAACCATCTGGTCTGACCGCCGGCTTTTAGCCGACTTCGCTCTCGATGTCCCCTTCTCTAACTCATTCCCCATGGCATTTCCTCGTCACTAATAAGCATTTTTATTAATAAAGCCCTTAAAAATCGTCAAAAACAAAATTTTAAAATCAAATCCCAGGCTCCAGTTTTCAATGTAATATAAATCATGTTCAATTCGCTTGGTAATCGAAGTGTCTCCCCGATAGCCATTCACCTGGGCCCATCCGGTAAGCCCCGGACGCACCTGATGCTTTACCATATAGCGGGGGATCTCTTCCTTAAACCGCTCCACAAAAAACGGACGCTCCGGCCTGGGCCCCACCAGGCTCATATCGCCCTTTAAAATATTAAAAAACTGAGGCATCTCATCGATGCTGGTCTTGCGGATGATCTTTCCGATGGAGGTCACTCTCGGATCTCCCGGGGTTGTCCATTTACTTTTCTCTGAGGAGGCCGCCTGAACCGCCATCGAGCGGAACTTATACATCTTAAAGGGCCGGTTATGAAGCCCCACCCGCTCCTGGCTGTAGATAACTGGGCCTCTGGAGGTAGTCTTCACCAGGACCGCGGTCAAGACCATCACCGGTGAAAATACCAGAATCGCCACCAGCGCCCCGGCGATATCCATCATCCGCTTCATTGTAGCATTCAGCTGGTCATTTAATGGTACATGGCGGATATTAATAACCGGAAGCCCCTGAAGATCCTCTGTATAAGGCCTGGTGGGAATCATGTTATTATAATCCGGGATAAACTTGGTGTGAACCCCGCTTTTCTCACAGGCTGCCACGATCCGCTCCAGCTTCTCATACTCCTTTAATCCCAGAGTAACCGCAATTTCATCCAGCGTATTTCTCTCCAGAAATCCCAAAAGCTCCTGGGTCTCCCCTAATACCGGCACGCTGTGATACTGAAAGCCCAGCGGATGATGGTCATCTAAGATCCCCTGAATATGATATCCCCACTCCGGATTTGCTAAAACCCGATCAATAAATCCTTCCGCCGCACGGCTGTAGCCTATTAGCAGGATGTGCTTCTGATTATATCCCTTAGACCGCACAGAATGGAGGGCCTGACGGATAAAATACCGCTCCAGCGTTCCCAGGGTCACATTGATCAGAAAAAAGGCAATTACCATCCGGCGGGAAAAATTGTAGAAGAATGGGTTTTTCCCCCCCAGGTACAGCACCAGTGTAAAAATCAGCAGCCCAATGGTATTTGCTTTAAAGATATTCGCAAACTCCACCCGCCTGCGCATCACCCGCTTCGGCGTGTAAAGCTGGAATATCCCATATAAAAACAAATATAATGGTATGATAACAAAAAGTGGAATAAAATATACACGAGGCGCCAATACTCCTGTGCCAGCCTCCAGGAATATGCCGCTTTCGATGATCAGATACCAGGCAAGGGTATAGGAGCATACCACCATCAGTGCGTCCAGCACCACATGGGTCCGGTTTAATGATTTCTGGTTATTTTTTATCATAGTACATCACCTTAGATTTTTATCCACCCATTATACATGATTTCTTTAAAATAGGCCAGAATATTTCTCTATTTTCGTAATTTCCCTATTTGCCGCCGGGAAAACTCGTACACATACAGAAAGGTCGCGGCCAAAAGCTCCCACTCCACCGCCAGGCAGTACTTCCATTTTTCCCTTCCAAAGGAAACCCGCGTACATTTTCCCATGGTGGCAATGCCTTCAAAAAGCCCCTGCAGGTAGTCCCTTCCAAAGCCCAGCTTGCAGAAAAACCCATACTTTAATCCGGTTCCCACTAAAATCCCCGGAAGATTCAAAAGCAGCTGGGGTAGGGGCATATTTTTATAATTGAGATAAATATTATTTCTTGCTGCCAGCCTTACCTTAAAGGAATTATACTTTGAACCGCTGGTGCCGCTGCCCACATGGTAAACCAGGGCAGTGGGGCAGTAGATATTATCATACCCTGCCAGCCTGGCCCGGTAGCCCACATCCAGATCCTCCAGATAAGCGAAATGCATGGTGTCAAAATATCCGATTTCCTCAAATACCTGGCGCCGGTAAATCGCCGCACCTGCACAGGCAGAGAAAATCCGGCAGGGGCGGTTATAGCCTCTGGAGCTTCTCCCCACACCGCGCTGGTAAGCCCATCCCAGAAGGCAATACATGTCTCCTGCATCGTCCATCAGCTCCGGGTGATACAGTTGGACCATCTTGCTGCTGACAGAAAAGATCCGGGGTGACCGTTCAATGGCCCGGAGCATTTCTTTTACATAGTTTTTGTCCACCTTGGTATCATTATTCAGCAAAATCACATAGGGGGTACGGCTTTTTTTAATTCCGGCGTTCACCCCGCCGGAAAACCCCAGATTTTCTGAAAAAAACAATGTGGGGATCTTTTTCTCCCGCAGCCACTCCCTGCTTCCGTCCTCAGAGCCATTCTCCACCACCAGCACCTCAAAATCCTGGCAGGTCTGACATTCCAGCGCCCGGAAGCACTCTTCCAAATAGGCCAGACCATTATAATTAGGAATAATAATGGTAACCTTCTTTTCTTCGGCGTTCTTCCCCATCTGACTTTCCTCCTTAATCCTATGGCAGCCCTGCTTTTTGGCAGTATAGCCTGCCTGTCAGCCCTTTTTTGCCGCCTGGTATTGTCTGGAAACCTGCTCCCTCACTGCTGGATCCATGTAGGGCAGATACACCTCCAGATTATATGGCTCTCCGATTTTTTCCTTTAAAAGATCCCGGAGAGCGAAGTTCGACTTCCTGAGCGTCAGGTTCGGATTATAATAAGGGTCGCCTCCGATTACGATGTCCGGCCAATACCCGATAAACCGGGCCACCTCCCGGTTAAACCGCTCCACCTTCTCCGGCGTGTCCTCCAGTCCCCTGGATTTTGATTCATAATGATACAAAAGCGCATAGGGATTATACACAATCTTTTTCTCCAGCTTCCGAAGCTTCAGACAATAGTCGATGTCATTAAAGGCCACCGCCAGTTCCTCTCGGAATCCCCCCACCTGATCAAACAGGCTTCTTTTGCTCATCATACATGCCGCCGTCACTGCACTGTAATCCTGAGCGCACATGGCCCTGTGGAAATAACTGTTCTCCGCCTGATGCAATCCGATAAAGGTATGTCCTGCGATTCCTCCAAAGCCAATCACCACACCTGCGTGCTGGATGGTATCATCCTGGTATAAAAGCCTGGCCCCCACCGCCCCCACATCCGGGCGAATGGCATAACCCAGCATCTCCCGAATTAAATCCGGCTCGATCACCTGAACATCATTGTTCAAAAACAGCAGGTACTCTCCCTTGGAGTGCTTCACACCGAAATTATTAATGGCGGAGAAGTTAAAGCCCTTTTCCCATGTCACCACCTTCACATAGCTCCGCTTCTTCTGCAGCCTTTCGTAGTAAAGGAATGTCTCCGGGTCAGTGCTGTTATTCTCAACCACAATAACCTCCAGATTTTTATACTTTCCCTGGTCACAGAGAGAGGCAAGGCAAAGCTCCAGATCCGGGGTATGATCCTTATTGGGAATAATCACCGATACCAGAGGCTCCTCCTCCAAATGGAAGCGGATGTGATAAATGCCGAAATCCACGCCCTTGTCCACTGAGTCCACCGGGATTTGCATCCGCTGGAAATGGGCCTTGATCGCCCTGGCCCCTGCCTCAAAGGCGTACAGCTTACTTTCCGGGTTGCTGGCCGTGGAATTCATGTGGCACCGCCAGTGATACAGTACCTTGGGGATATGGCCGATCCTCCTGGCTTTTTCCGTGCACCGGAAAATAAAATCATAATCCTGCGCTCCATCAAAGGCGGCATCAAATCCTCCCACAGCCGCTGCCAGCTCCCTCTTCACCACAAAAAGATGGCAGATATAATTTACGCTGGTGAGCAGATCTTCATTAAAGTCCGGCTTAAAATGAGGATCAAACAAGGCCTGGCCATCCATGTCCAGCTTATCTTCATCGGAGTAAAGGGCATCTACAAGGGGATCCTGATTGATCGCCTTGGCACACTCATAAAGGGCATCCTCGGTCAAGGTATCATCGTGGTCTGCCAGGACAATAAAGTCCCCTCTGGCCATGTCCATGGCTGCATTGGTATTTCCGGAAATACCTTTATTTTCCCCTAAAATCACATATTTAAACCGGGTATCCTGCTCTGCAAACCGGCGCAGGATCCGCTCAGTCCCCTCCCCTCTCGGGCTTCCATCCGCGATGCAGACCTCCCAGTTCTCATAGGTCTGGCTGCGGATGGACTCTAAGAGCTCCTTCAGGTAGCGCTCCGGCGTCTTATAAGCTGGCACCACAATGGAAAATTTCGGTTCGTATTCAAAGAAAGCGCCCCTCTGCCGATCCAGCTCCTCCTGTGACGGGCGGGTCAGCTCATACCATTCTCCATAGTCATAATCATTATCCAGACCCTGAAGCTTATGCCTGGATTTCAGAATCAGCGCCCTGGTTCCATTCTCCTTCCAGAAGTCTGCCGCCACCCGGACCGTCTCCATGTTCATCAGATCCTTGATTTTCTGCAGCCGCTTGTAGGCTACGCTGGAACGCTTTTCAATTAACTCCTCATTATACTTAATCCTGGTTTTCCTGTCTTCACAGCCGATCACCAGGTAGTAATCCTTTCCCCTCTCATAGGGAAAGCGGATATCAAAGCCAAAGTCCCGGTCAATCACCCTCTTAAAATATATCTGACTCACATCATCGCGTCTGGTAGGCACATACTGGAAGTCAATTGGATGATGCTTTTCATCTTCTACAGAAAACTCCGCCTTTGACTCCGGATTCTTTCCAAGAACCCAGCCATTTAAGGTAATTGAATTTTCCCGAATCCGAACCACATCAATTTTATACTTCATAGATCACTGCTCATCCTCTCTGTTCTCCGGCTTTTTCCGCCTGCGGCGCCGTCTGCGGCGGGGCTTGTCCGCCAGGTTCTCATCTGACTCCCCCGGCTCAAGGGTCCGATTTCCCGGGGAATCCTCCTCCCCTCTCCTTCCAGGGTCCTGGCCATCCCCATTTCCCTTTCCGAAATTCTGGCTGTCCGGCCTGCCATTTCCAGAGTCTCTGCCTTCTGGCCGACCCTCCTGTCTTCCCTTTCCAGCATCCTGGCCGCCTGTCCTGGGGCCGCGGCCCTTCTTTCTTCCCCCTGCTGGACGATCAAAGTTAATCCGCTCTTCCTCAACCACCAGCGGCCGCCGCATAATGCGCTGATTGATACTCAAGATATATTCTCCTACCATGCCGATGAAAAAAATCTGCACAGAGCCTAAAAAGCACATGCCGATCAGCATAGGAGCCATGCCTGCCACAAACCGATCCCAGTAGCGGAGCTTCATCACCAGATAAATCAGAGCCACCACCATACTTGCCGCCGCGCAGATGCTTCCAAAAATCGTGGCCAGGCGCAGGCCGGCCTTTGTATAGGATGTGATGCTCAGCATGGCTGCGTCATACAGCCGGTAAAAATTATTACTGGTCTTCCCTGCCCGGCGCCTGGGCTGCTGATAGGGAATTTCCTTTCTCCGAAATCCCAGCTCCGCCACGATTCCCCGGAGGAATGGAGTGGGATCATCTAATTCCCGCAATACCTGAACAAACTCTGCATCATATAAACCAAATCCGGTAAACTGTTCAATTTGCTCTACATCCGAAAGCATTTTGATCATCTTATAATAGCAGCCCCGCAGCCAATACATGAATTTATTCTCCTGGCTGGAATTCTTAATCCCGATTACAATCTTATACCCATACTCCCATTCCAGTACAAACCTGGGAATCATCTCTACTGGATCCTGAAAGTCGGCGGCAAGCAAAATCGTGCAGTCCCCGGTACTCTGAAGCATCCCGTAATAGGGGGAATTAAACTGTCCGAAATTTTTCGCATTTAAAATTCCCTTAATCCCTCTGTCCTCACTGCACAGCCGCCGGATAATATCCCTGGTTCCGTCCGATGAGTCATTGTCTATAAAAATAATCTCATACCGGTACTCTGGCAGCTCCCTCTGAAATATCTCCCTGACGGCATCCGCCATTGCCTCTACATTTTCCGCTTCGTTATAGCAGGGCACTACAACACTGATTGTTTTCATCCTCATGTCACTCCCACTTGTCTTAATTCATTCCCTTTGCTTCTTGCTGATGATGCGGCGTATTCCTTCCTCAAAGGAAATCTGCGGCTCCCATCCCGTATCCTGCCTCAGCTTTGATATGTCCGGAATCAGATTCACCGCTCCCTCTGCATTATTTTTCCGTTTTCCGTAGGTATAGCTGCCCCGTCCCTTGCACAGCTGATGCATGGCTTCCACATATTCCTTCAGAGGCCTGGTCTGAGAAGGGCCGGCGGCAATATTATAAATCCCGCTCCCGCCCAGCCTTCCCTCGTGGAAAAGAAGCGCTGCCAGCCCCCGGACGCAATCGTCCAGATATAAAAAATTCCAATACTGGGTACAGTCGCTTAAATCCATATGTCCGCCGGACAGAAAGGTGTCCAGGCAGGTATTCACCAGTGTCCACGGATGATCTCCTGGCCCGTAAATGCTGAAAATCCGTACATGGAGATATTCCATATCCCATATCCCCTGCTCCCGCCATGTGCGGCATCGTTCATGTGCCAGCTGATAGCATGCCGCCTTGGCCCTTCCATATTCTGACTGAGGGAACAGCGCCTGTTCCTCCTTCATAAGCTCTGTGCACCGGCCATACTCTGCCTGGGAGCCGCTGAATAAAAAGCGGCGGCATCTCAGGCGCCTGGCAGACTCCAGGGCTGCCATGGTATACCTGATATTTCCCTGCTGCAGAGCCTGCTTTGTCCGGTTGGCACTGCCGGATCCATCCCATCCCAAATGGACAAAACAGTCGCAGTCCCCTCCGATCCGTTCCGGGAGCTGTCCCACATCCTCCAAACTCAGCTCTATCCGGGTAAGCCCCTCTGCCGGATGGGGCAGTAATCCCTGGTTTGCCGAGTCAGGGCGCACCATTGCATACACCTGATGCCCCATTTCTAAAAGCAGCCTGGTAAAGGCGGCTCCGATAAAGCTGGTGGATCCAGTTATCACAATCTTCATCCTATCCCTCCTGGCCATCATCCCGGATCCTGGGAATTATCATATTTTCCTCCATCTCCTCTTCCGGAAGAAATGGCGCCAGATCCTCCAGCGGCGGAGAGGTGATGGTTCCATCCGCCATCCTCTTGGCAGAGGATTTCGGCTCAAAGGGCTGATCTGTGGTCACAAAAAATTCGCAGATCACCGGTCCCTGGATGTGAAGACTTCTCTCCACCACTTCCCCCAGCTCACAATTTTGCTTGGCCCTAAGATATGGGTAGCCGTAGGCGCAGGCTAATTTTTCCAGAGAAGGAAAGCTTAAGTCCGGTCCCTTCACACCGCTGTCAATTCCCACCCCCACCAGAGGCTCTCCAAAAAAGTTCCTCTGACTCTGGCGGATGGAATGGTAGCCCCCATTATTGATCACAAAAATCTTAATCCCCATCTGGTGATGGATAATGGTTTGCAGCTCCTGAAGATTCATCTGGATGCTTCCATCCCCGGTCAAAAGGATAATGTCCTCACCGGAAGCCGCCATATAGGCGCCGATGGCTGCCGGGAGATCGTAGCCCATGGAGGCAATGGCTGAATTAGAGATAAAGCGCTGCCCCTTCTTTATGATATAGCCATGGCCTCCTGCCACACAGGCGGATCCATTGCCCACTACTGTGATCTGTCCCTCGGAAAGGCGGCTGCTTAAGGCCTTTACCACTGCGTAGACATTCGCCGCCTGTCCATCCTCCTCTGCAAGATGCCTGGGAAGAATCACCGGATACCGCTGCCGCCACATCTGGCAGGTTTCCAGCCATGTTTTTCCAGGAAGCCCCTCCCCGCCTCCGAATAAAGGATTGGGAAGCCTTCCCGCCTGCTGCTCCTGCTCCAGCACAGAAAGCAGGGTCGAGAGAAATTCCTTCGCGTCCGCGTGAATCCGGAGATCCGCATGAACCGAAGGCTTCTTTAATTCCTCCGGATCCACATCATTGACAATCACATAGGCCTCTCTGGCCCATGTTTTATAATTATATCCCACCTGGCGGATGCTCAGCCTGCTTCCCACGGAAAAAATCAAATCACTGTTCTGAACTGCAAAATTCCCCGGGCGGTCTCCCATATTCCCCGGCCGGCCGGCATAAAGAGGGTGCTCGTCCCAGATCACGTCCTGATTGTTCCAGCCGGTCACCGCTGGAATCCCCAGGCGCTCTGCCACCTCCAAAAAGATAGCGTGGGCCCCGGCAATCCGAATCCCATTTCCGGTATAAAATACCGGCCGCTTCGAAGCCTGGATTTTCTCCAGGATAAACAGAACCTGTTCCCGGCTGACAGGACCTGGAAGCGTCTGCCGCTTCTCTCCCTTCCCTGCCTCATCCTCCGGAATCCTGGCCCCCACTCCACTCCAGCCAGTTCCTCCGGCCTCGTAGTCCTCCGGGTCAAACCCATCCAGCTCCTCTGTCTCCACAAAGGCCCCCTGGATGTCCAGGGGGATATCCAGCCAGCAGGGACCCGGTCGGCCGGACTGGGCCAGATACAGCGCCTTCTCCAGACAGAATCGGATCCGCTTTGGATCAATCACCATCTCACAATATTTTGTCATGCAGGCGACTGCCTGGCAAATGTCAAATTCCTGGTCTCCCATGGCCCGTATTCCCACCCCGGACCATCTGGCCGTGGTATCATAGCGTACCTGTCCTGACAGGATCAGCATAGGGATGGAATCCAGCCAGCCCCCCACCACTCCGGTAATGGCATTGGTCCCGCCAGGGCCGGTGGTGACACAGACCGCCGCGATCCGGTTGTGAATCCTGGCATAGCTCTCTGCCGCCATGGCGCAGGCCTGCTCGTGATGATTATAGATACAGTCCAGTCCCTCCTGATGGCCCAGGCCGTCATTTAGGTGCATCGCCCCACCCCCGGTCACGGAAAACACATGCCGGATGCCCGCCTCTACCAATTTTCCTGCGATATAATTCGATACTTTCACGCGCATTGCTCTCTTCCTCCTGTCCGCTGGCGCTCTCTTTGTACAGTTTACCATATTTTATGGAAAAATCATACCAAAGATTTTCTTACGTTGAAAAAATCACGGGCCACCCCCTCCTTCCTGCCGATCCTGCAAGCCCTTCCAGTTCTGGCAGTAACCTACACTAGAAATCTGTTTTGACACAGGTTATAATCACAACCGTAATGCAACCATGGAATTTGGGCACAGACCCAATCAAACAAAAAAGGAGAGACTATATTATGAAAAGACCAATCGCAATGATGGCTGTATTATCTACCGCGGCAATGATTACCGCCGCAACCCCTTCCCTCTTTCCCGCAGCGCCGGCGGCAAATGTTTTTGCAGCAGACACTGGATGGGTAGATGAGAACGGGACCTGGCGTTATCTTGACAGCGACGGCTACTATGTAACCGATACCTGGAAGAAAAAAGAAAATGATATGTACTTTTTAGATGAAGAAGGCGAAATTGCCACAGAGATGATGATAAATGACGAGTACTATGTGAATGAGGAGGGAAAACGGGTAGCAAATCAGTGGGTTTCCTTTGAGAACGAGGATGATGTGGACTCCCCCGACGCCCCCGAAAACTACTGGTACTATTTCGGAAGAGACGGCCGCTCCGTAAAATCCAAATGGCACAAGATCGAAAACAAGTGGTATTACTTCGACTCGGAAGGCCGGATGCTCACCGGAAAGCAAAGAATTGACGACAGCACCTACTATCTGGGAGAGGAAAATGACGGCGCCCGCAAGACTGGCTGGATCTCTTTAGAGGAGGAGAACGATGATCCGGATGAGTCCAGCTTCTGGTACTTCTTCGACAATAACGGCCGCATGGTAGAAAACCAGGTTGACCGGAAGATCGACGGCAGCTACTATACCTTTGAGGATGGACGCATGCAGACCGGATGGTACAAGCTTCCCCTTCAGACACAGGAAGCAGCAGAGCAAACCGAAGCAGCCGAGGAAAACGGGGCTGAAGGCGGAGCAGAACTCACCCAGGAAGCAGATCTTACCGGCAGCACTCAGGTTGCACCCAGAGAAGGCACCATCCACGGCTACCAGTACTATGGAGAGGATGGAAAGCGCGCCTCCGGATGGCTTGAGATCGAAGGAGCAAAGGGCATCAGCGAGGAAGGCGAGCTTCACCGCTTCTACTTCCGCAGCGGAAAGCCTGTAGCCGCTGAAACCGGGATCCAGACCTTCTATATCGACTCAAAAAAATACGCCTTTAATGAAAAGGGCGAGCTGCAGACCGGCAAACAGATCATTACTCTGGAAAACGGCGAAACTGCCAATGCTTACTTTGGCACAGACGGCAGCATGAAAACTGGTAAGCAGACCATCTTCAATGAGGATACCGGCGAAAATGAAACCTGGTATTTCCACGCTGATGGCGAGCAGAAGGGCCAGGGCTTCCATGGAATCCGCGATAATGTCATCTACTACTACGGCCTGCGTCAGGCTGCATCCACAGATGTGCGCTTCGCCCCAGTGGAATTTGACGGGGTTTCCTACCTGGTAAATACCTCCGGCACCATCCAGAAAGCGCCATCCTTCTCCAAATCCTCTGTGAAACCGGAGCTGGGCAACGGCTTTAAGGATATCACGGACGAAAATGGCAGTGTATGGACCGTGGATGTAAATGGGGTAATTCAGAAGTAATTACTTGTAAATCTCTTTTTTCCATCTCAATCCGTTCAAAATCGGGTCAAAAGGGGAAACCTCTCCTTTTGGCCCCCTTTTTTTATCTTTCTCTTCCCTATTTTTTGTCACACTTTTCCATTAGCTTCGTTATATAGGTTAACAACGAAGTATGCTAAAGGAGGCTTATTTTCATGAGAGAGCTGTCAGTATATTATTGTTTGAAATGTGGCTACTACGCCTACTATCAGCTTCCTAAAAACGCTGTCTGTCCGAAATGTGCTGAAAAGATGAAGCTGCTGGAGCTTCCCTACCAGAAATTTATGGACTTAGACTGCGAAGAAAGGGATGAACTGCTGTCCCGTGAGATTCTGCGGAACTGCCCATCCGTAGTAACCCGCATCACTGCTGCCCACAAGGCTGCAAACCACAGGGAAACCATTGCTATCTTAAGTGCGAAAATCAATGAGCTTGAGGAAGAGAACAAAAAGCTAAACGAAACGGTAACCTGGATGCACCAAACCATCTGGGAGATGATACAGAAAGAGCGGTCATCAACCTAAAAAGACGTTGCTACTGGCACTTTCTGCACATGCCAATAGCAACGTCTTTCTACTCCCTACTTCTCCAGCGCCTCTTCCGAATAGGTCATATACTGGCTGATCAGACGGTTTAATGTAATCTTCATTTGTGCGATGATGTTGAGCATCGCTTCATTATCCTTCTTCAGCTGCTGGTTTTCCCTCAGTAACATCTGCAGTTCTTGTTCCACGCTTCAGTATCCTCCTTCCTTCTCATGGAGACATGATAAAGCTTTTTGGGCGGTTTGAAAAGGGGATTCTACCGCGCCATTCGACAGAACCAGCTAAATTTTCCCAAAATCTTACCTATATATCCGGAAAATCATCACTAAATATGCTGTCTGCTTAAAATCAAAATACCATCTCTGGTACATCTCCTTTTCTTTTTCCAAAGAAACCCTTGTCGTTTTCTGTTGAGCGATTTTTCCTGACCGGCCCTCTACTCTGTCTGAATTTCCACCTTAATTCCGCCCTCTGCATCCTCAATTTTCCAAATCTCTCTGGTGCCATCCGGCCCCTGATAAACAATGCTGGTCAAATTAAACTCCTCATCTACTCTTATCTCGGAAATCGTTCCCTCCGGATCCCACCGGCTGGGATATATCCCATGAAAGGGGTGATCCTCATCGCCCAGCTTCATCCAAAATGTGCTGGCATACACATCATTGTCCTCAAGCTCCCCACCGGACATGCTCTGCTCTAACAGCATTGTAGTCACTGCGATCCGAAGCTGCCTGGCATCCAGAAGATTTTGCTGCTCCCTGGCCTTTTTAATATATCCCAGGTAGGTGGGAATCGCAATTCCCGCCAGCAGTGCCATAATCGCCATCACAACAATCAGCTCCACCAGGGTAAATCCGCCTTGGCGCTTTCCGTTTCTCTTACCACTCTTTTTCATTTGATCCCTCCATAGTTCAAATCACCGTATACTTTCTGAACGCTGCTTATCATTTTATCATACTATATGGAGTCTCTTCCCACAATATCTATAAGTCGGGAATATGGGGTAAAAGCATACCCGGAATTGGGGATGAATGGGAAAATACAAGCAAAAAGGCAGCCCATCTCACACAGATACGCTGCCTCCTGTCACTGCTCTTTACAATATCACACACCCCAGCACCGGCTTCTTTAAAGCATCAATGGCTTCCTTTTCCTTCTGAATCTTCTGGTACTTAGAGACCTCCCTCTCCTCTACCAGAACCACAGCCTCACTCTCCGCCAGCAGGCGCAATGTATCTGGATCCTGATTCATATCTCCACCCGGAATCAGCTGAATATCCGGCAGAAGCTCCGATAAAAGGCCAGCCAGCTCCTCCAGCCTGTCCTCCATAACCGTCCCTGTAATCAATACCTTTTTCGCAGATCCGGCATAGTTTCTGATATTCAGCCCGATTCGCTCTAATACCTCCTGGTCCCCAGGACGCACAGCCTTCCCCTCCAGCCGCTCCAGCCAGCGGTCTATAGAAGAAAAGGCGCCGGTCTTAACTGGCAGAGAAAACACACCTAATATTTTAATACCGAACCGATCCTTCAGCTCCTCATCCGTATGAACCTTGCCACTCAGCACATAAATCATACAGAAATAAAACGCTACAAGGAAAGCGCCTCCCACGCCGCCGATCAGGGCGAATTTAATCCCTTCCTTTGCTACCTTTTTCTTGGAAAGCTCTGCCGGGAGGGTCGGTTCCTCCAGCTCCTTCAGAGCATTTTTCTTATCCTCTAAATTCTTCTGATAGGCAGCAACCCGGTCGCGGATCTGCGTCTGCCTGTCCTCAAGCCCTGTATCCGTAATCGTTCCTACGTTTTGATTTACCACACGGATGGTATGAGCCCCTGCCATAGAGGAATATTCCCTGTACCGGTCCTCCATTTGGCTGATAATCTCATCCAAAATCAATTCTGCGGTTTCCTCATCCTGGTAAATCGCTTCCAGAGTGATCATATTACTGCTGTAATCCGTTCCCACGCTGACCAGCTCTTTTAAGTAAAGCGCCTCGGATCCGGTCTGCTTCTCCAGCCCACTCCAGTCCAGCTGCTGTACTAAATTAGAGGCATACATCCGCACCAGGCTGTCTGTGGGATCTGCAGCCAGACCATCAGGATACTTCGCCCATTCCGTCTCATCCAGCTTCACCAGCAGATCCGCGGACGCCCTGGGCTTATGATAAGGATCAATTTTCATAAGGACAGAATCCTCATTATATATTTCCTGATTCTCGATGGACTTTTGCAGCGTCTCGATATCCTGCGTATAGGATGCTATATTTCTCTCATAGGCCGCCATGTCCAGCTCATACTGCTCGCGGCTTTCCGCCACAGCCTCCGCATTCTGCTGGGAGTAGAGACCTCTGGCAACCTTATAGCCGCCTAAAAGCAGCCCAAACACCACAGCAACGAAAATAATCGGCCGCCACCGGTATAAAATCGAAAAAAACAATTCCTTTAAATCAATTTCCTGCTCATATTCATACCCATTCTCATAATTCATCTGATCTGTCTCCATTTCTTTTTATCGGGAACCCTTCCTGGTTAACACAACAAACACGGTGAGCATCAGTATCTCAATATCCTTTAAAATCGTCCAGTTATCGATATACTGCATGTCCAGCTTTACGACCTCATCAAAATCCTTTATATCACTCCGGCCACTAATCTGCCAAAGGCCGGTCAGCCCCGGCGTCATACTCAGCCGGCACTTGTGCTTTGCCTCGTACTGTTCAAACTCGTCCGTTGTCGGAGGGCGTGTTCCCACAAGGCTCATATCTCCTCTCAACACATTCCAAAACTGAGGAAGCTCATCAATGCTGGTTTTCCGTATAAACCTCCCCACCCTTGTAATCCGCGGATCATCCTCCATCTTAAACATCAGGCCCTGCACTTCATTTTGTGCCATCAATTCCTTTTTCCGCGCTTCTGCGTCCTGATACATGGAGCGGAATTTATAAAAGGTAAACTTTCTTCCATTCTTCCCCACTCTTGTCTGACCAAAAAACACAGGTCCCGGAGATTCCAGCTTAATGGCCGGTGCCACAAAGATCGTTGCAATCCCAAGGAGAACCATCCCCACCAGGCTTCCAACTACATCCAGCATCCGCTTTGCTATCATCTGCCTGGTCGAAAAAAGATTCCTGGCAAAGGTGACCACCGCATATTTTCCTACCCGGTTTAATGTCTTTCTTCCATGAACCTCTAAGTCGAAGATGTCGATATTCACATCCACGATAATTCCCATTTGCTCCAGCTCCTGCACCCAGGGCTTTAACAGATCATAATGCATCCGCTCTGCGTCCATGATAAAAATCTCATCAATCTCGTGGTGAATAACATAATCCATAAAGGTATCCCTGTTTGCTATCACCGGGACCCCATGGATCATCTGCCCCTCTGCATCCAGGTCTAAAAGCATAATCCCGGTCAGATTCCGATTCCACTCATTAAAGCTGAGAATATTGTCTATAGCACTGTGAACCTGATCCTGGGTGGCAACCAGCAGCATACGGTTACTGTATTTACTCTTTCGATATACTTTAATCATGTACTGTTTTAAGAGCAGATGGGCGGCATATGTAACAATGGTGTTCACCAGAATAAAATAGCTGAAGACCAGTCGGGATAAGGTGGTAGAGCGATGCATCAGATAAAGCACAACCACCAGGCTGACCGACACTATGATCTGTTCCTTTATCACATTCGCCAGGTTTTGAAGATAGCCCTGACGAAAAAAGTGATGGCTAAACTCAAACATCATATTCGCCATCACCAAAATTACCAGGGTCAGGGGTATCAGCCAGATCTGCTCCCCCGCCCGGGCTATCCCCATAAAAGTACGAAATCTTAATTGGAAGGCTGTAATCAGGCTGATCACCAGACAGGCCGCGTCGATCAACATGATCATGCCCTTCTCAATGGTCTTTCTCTTTTGATACATGTCTTTCTCTCCATGATACAGTCTTTGTCTATTATAACATATCGAACATTTTTTGCATTAAGATTTTTTTAATTTTTTCGAAAGTACGTGCCACAATTTCGTTCACTGTGACTTTCACTCACAGTGAACGCCTCGCGGGATGCTACCTTTGAACAGTAACACAATTTCTTCCACTCCGTCTCCACCTAAGCTGCCCCAGGCTCCACGCGCCCTCGGGTCTTCGCACACACTGGGCCAGCAGAGCCAGGGCAAAGGGGTTATACTCCACCTGTATGATGTGGTGTGCAATCACACAATTCACTGAAACCAGGGCTACCGCATATAAAAAATACAGGTCATGCCGGTTCTTATAGCAGCAGATGGTAAAGATCACCACCATCAGCACAAGAAATCCAACTCCGTGGCGCAGAAGCATATACATATAAGAGCAATCTATAAAAGAGTAATCCGAGGGGAGTGTGGTAGAGCCGCCATTTCCCACCATCTTAATGGCCTGTCCAAAAAGGGTCCATCCATATTCCTCGATGCCATCATGCCCCAGGCGAAGACGAGAGGAAATAATTTTGTCCAGCTCCTGCCAGACAGCATTGTCCGCCTGATACATTACAGTCATCAAAACGGAAAAGGCGGCAAGCAATGCCATCACCCACATTCCCGCCTTTCGCCACAGCCATTCCCACCCCATCTTAAGCCGCATGCTCACTGACCTTGCATGGGTGATTCCATTTCCCACAGCAAATAGAATTGCTAAAATTAAGGTACAGCCAGAGTCCAGCCTGGCATTGCAGAAATAATATACCAGCCCCGCTGCAGCCATGGTAATCACATAATGATACCATCGAAGCGCCTCTCCCTTTAAGTAGAAAAAGACCAAAAACAGGAAAAAAATATGCGCTCCAAAGTCTGTGGGATAAATAATCCCGAAAGAATTCCTGGTTCCTCTCTTTTCTGTTTCGTACTGGAGATTCTCAATTACATCCAGCCCGGCAGCGCAGAACGCCAAAAAAATCACCGCGATATTTACTGCCAGATATACCTTTAAGATCTTTTCGAATTTCACATCCCGGCTGGCTGCTACCAAAAGCATCCAAAAAAAGGGATTGATCGACCCGCTGGATAGAAAAACAAGACAAACACACAAAAGCGCTGACGCCAGCAGCAAAAACTGTTTTACCGGATAATGGTCATAAAGGAGGATTTTCAGGCCAAGAAACAGGGCTGCCAAAGGCACACAAACCATCGTCATAAGCCCTGACAGGGGAAACATGGTGGTCACCCACACGCTTCTCCACAAAAACAGAATATATCCTGCGAAAAAAAGCTGTTCCCCCATCTGCGGATTACGAAAATAATCGTTTATTTTTCCCATTCTGTTCCCCCAGTCACCCAATGATTACACAGCCTAATACCCTTACCTGAAAGCGTTCGCACAGACGCAGCTGCTGCTCCAGCTGGGCATAGGTATTTTTCCCCACCTGGGCAAACAGCACACAGGCCTTGCTGTCCGCCATCTTTTTCAGCTCCTCTGCCTCTTCATATACGTGAAATCCTGTTTCCGCCTGAAAGCCAGCCCTTCCTATGGCTTCGGCATAATCGGCGGCTACCTTTTTATTGATCTCATCCTCCCCCATTACATTTAAGAAGATCGAAGAAAGCTGCCGATTCCTGGCAAGGATTTCCAGATCCATCATGCTTCGCTCCAGAGCAGGCGCATAGCCCTTTTTCTCATGATAGCTTCCAATCACATTCAGATTTGCATTCCGCAGATCCTCCTTTGACCGGATACGGTCGCTTAAAATATAATTCAAGATAAAGATCAATGCCGGGAGAATGATACCAAAAAGCATTCCCACGATGATATAGGCAATGGTCTGCATCACCGGATGGATCTGCCTGGCTTCCATCACCTCTGGTTCACTTTTTTCAATATAGTTTTTCTTATTATTCTGCTGGGAAATCAGCTTATTTTCCAGATCAACCCGATTGCTTATATAGCCTTTCAAATTATTCAAATGATTATTCTGATTATTTGTAACCCCTACATCTGCCTTAGTGTAAATGCTGGAGTCGATTTCATCCAGTGAAAAGCCTCCCTCCACCTTGGCAATCTCCGGAACCTGCTCCTTTACTCTGGTTTTCACCAGCTCAAAAATTTGCTTTAGCTGCTCCTCATCATAATGGATAATTGTAATATTTAAAAGATTCGCTGTAATGGAGGGAGCGATCACCTCTCTCCAGCTCTCCACCGCCAGATCCGGGTATTCCTCCGAAAGCGCTTCCTTCAGCCCGCCTTCGTTAATATAAAGAACCAGCGCATTTAAGATATTTCCCACATTCGCCTCTGTGGTAACCCCATACTGGACCGCAGCTGTCTGGATATTCTGGCCGTCCAGCTTCATGTAAATGGACTGATCCACATACTTCTGAAGCTCATCTATCTGCTGATTCACCAGCTCCAGGCTTTTTTCTGCATCAGCAATCGTCTTATCATATTCCTCGATTTTCTCGTGATATTCTTCAATCTCTTCGATTTGCTCCTGTGTCAGTTCCCGCACGGTCTGCGCCCGCTTTACACTAAGAAATGCAAATAGTGCTGCGCAAACCACCATAAAGCACAGGATGATCTTCCTTTTTTTCCAAAAATCCTGGATCAGATTATTAAAATAAATTGATTTTAAATTCTTCACGGCAGCGCCTCCTTTATTTTTCATCCGTCTTATGCTATACTAATACTTATCCTTTCACGAAAGGCGAATCAACATGCAAAAAAATGCTTCTATCAAGTTAAACTTTGTTATGAATATCATACTCACCGCATCTGCATTTCTCTTTTCAGTGGTCACCTCTCCCTATGTTTCCCGGATCCTTCTGCCGGAAGGGACTGGCCGCATTGCATTTGCTGTGTCAATCACCTCTTATTTTGCCCTTATAGCACGGCTGGGGATTCCCACCTACGGAATCCGCGCTTGTGCCCAGGTGCAGGATCATCCTGAGGAGCTGACCAGAACTGCCCAGGAAATTTTTCTCATCAATGTAGTAATGACCGCAGTCGTATATCTGGTATTTTTTTCCTCCCTTATCCTTATCCCATCCTTCCGCCAGGAAAGCCTGCTGCTCCTGATTTGCAGCACCACCATGATCCTCAATCTCCTTGGAGTGGAATGGCTTTATAAAGCGCTGGAGCAGTACCGGGCTATGGCCGTCCGCTCTCTGGTCTTTAACCTGGCAGCGATTCTCCTGACCTTTCTCCTGGTACACACCAAAGAGGATCTGGCCGTCTACGGGGCAATCACCGTCTTTGCCAATGTTGGCGCAAATGGATTAAACTTTTTCTATGCCAGAAAATATATCTCCTTTACACCCTGCAAGGGCTACCAGTTTACCCGGCATCTAAAGCCGGTTTTTGTGCTGTTTGCCCTCTCAGTGGCCACTACCATTTATACGAATCTGGATGTGGTGATGCTCCGTATGATGACGGATAGCCAGGAGGTTGGATACTACGACGCCGCAGTAAAAATCAAAAATCTAATGGTTATTTTTGCCACATCCCTGGGCACGGTCCTGCTGCCCCGCATTTCCTACTATGTGAAAACAGATCAGCAGTCCCAGTTCCATCACCTGATTAAAAAGTCTTTCAGCTTTGTGGCCCTGACCGCCCTCCCCTTGTGTCTCTACTTTATCCTCATGGCAGAGGAGTGTATCTCCTTTATCTTTGGACACGCCTATCTCTCTGCTGCCGGTGCAGTAAAAATCATCCTTCCCACCGTCTTTCTCATCGGCCTGACCAATGTGATCGGGATCCAGATGCTGGTGCCTTTAGGGAAGGAGCATCTGGTGGTCTATTCCACCTGCGCCGGCGCTGCTGTGGATGTTATTTTAAATGCCCTCCTGATTCCCCAGTACCGTTCGGCAGGTGCCGCTATGGGAACACTGGTAGCAGAGATCACCGTGCTCCTGGTGCAGCTCTGGTTCATCCGTGCACAGCTCCCTGCCTTTTGCGGTGCTCTGCAGCTGAAGAAAATCCTGGCGGCCCTTATCCCGGCCTCCATACTTTTAGTGCTGCTGCATCAGATGCTCCAGACCGGAAGCCTTCTCACCTTGTGTATTACCTCTGGCGGCTTCTTCATCCTGTATGGGTTCATCCTGATTCTCAGCCGCTATCGGCTGTAAATTCTTTACCGGAACCGCCTTCTGGTCATCCGGCTTACCAGGCCAAAGGGAGCATAGCCTGTCCTTCGCAGAAAGAGCACCGCCGGATTCGTCACCTGCCCATACACCGCCGGAAAGTCCACCCTCAGACGATTCTCCAGCTCAAGCATCCTCTCCTTATGGTTTCCCGGGAGCATCAAATAAATCTTATATTGGCTGGTGGCAATCCTCGCCAATGTCTTCTCCAGCACGCCAGTGCATGGCTCCTCTCTGTGATGCTGATAAAACTCCAAAAGCCGGTTTAATACCCGCTCATGCTGGCTGCATTGCTTCTGAAGCTTTTCCGCGCTCATGCTCTGCCCCGGCAGGCCGATTCGGTACTGATATACAAAGTCAGGAATCGCGGAAACATATTTCACATAAGGCAGGGGAAACAGCATGTATTCTGTGTCCACATAAAAGCAATGCTCGTCCAGCCGCTCCGGCTGATCCCGAATCACCGATGTCTTATAGGTGATGGCATGCATTTTCATAAAAATCCTCTCTGCCACCTCTTCAAATGCACAGGTCACCCCATAAGGAATCCCGGGGCAGATCTCCTCCACCTCTGCCTTCTGTCTCCCAGATGCATGATCCACCCAGTAATAATTGGACAGCACCATATCCGCCTCGGTCTCTTCCAAGTGGCGGACAAAGTGAAGAAGCCCCTCCGGATCCACCCAGTCATCTCCGTCCACTACCCGGAAATATCTTCCTGAGGCCTCCTGGAGTCCGCGGTTAATGGTGGAACCATGTCCGCCATTTTCCTTATGAATCACCCGGTAGGTTCCCGGGTAATGCTCCTCATAAAACTGCGCTATCTCGGCGGAGCGGTCCTTCCCCCCGTCGTCGATCGCCAGGATCTCCAGCTTTTCCATTACCTCCGGAACTAAAAAAGACTCCAGGCACTGTTTAATATAGCGCTCTACATGATACATCGGCACAACCACCGACAAAATCTTCTCTTCCATTCTCCTACTCCCGTTCCTTCAAAGCCGGATCCTCCCACTTCCCTTCCTCAAATCCTTCTGTAGACTCCTTCATAAACAGGATTTTGGGCGTCATGAGAATCAGCTTAAGATCCATCCAGATGGAATAATTCCGGATGTAGGTCAAGTCCAGCTTTAGCTTATCATAGCTGGTAGTACAGTATTTCCCATAAATCTGCGCATAGCCAGTCAGTCCTGCCTTTACCTTTAACCGGTATTCAAATTCTGGAATATTCCTTGTGATGATCTCCGCCAGCTCCGGCCGCTCCGGCCTGGGCCCCACCAGGCTCATATCACCCTTTAGGATATTAATCAGCTGAGGCAGCTCATCAAGGCGGGTGGCGCGCAGGAAGCGCCCTACTGGAAGAATCCTTGGGTCACGGTCCCCGGCCTTCACCGGCCCGCATTTTTTCTCCGCATCCACCACCATTGTGCGGAACTTATAAATGGAAAATACTTGACCGTGAATCGTCAGCCGCTGCTGCATGAAAAACACCGGCCCGTGGTCCGTACATTTAATGGCTGCTGCAATCAGCAGGAAAAAAGGACTGGTTGCAATCAGCATAAGCCCGGAAATTACCACATCCACCAGCCGCTTTACACACCGCTGATCCCACGCCAGCCCGTCATAATTTCGGGACAGATACAAAGGCGCGTCAAAAATATTCAGCTCGATGGAGGTGCGAAGCAAAATATCGCTGATCTTCGGCACGGTGTAGCTCCGAATATTCAGCGCATAGCACCGCTTCATCAGCTTATTTCGGGAGCCTGCGGGAATGTCTCCGATGATCACTCCGTCATAGTCCCTGGACTCCTCCACGATTTTCTCGATCCCTTTATTAATCGATACAGTTTTTGCGATCTCATATTTATCCTCCCTGGTATCGATCCGGTTCATCAGCTGGAACATAGGCATCTCGCTGTGCACCAGAAGAAGCCGTTTTCTGGGAAATAAAAACCGGTAAAATCTCCGGAAGACGGCTGCCCAGATCATCACCAGAACCAGATCCACCAAGGTCACCACCAGCATTCCTGCTGGGTTATGCATTTTTTTATCAAACAAGACCACCTGGACATAAAAGAATATATTAATCCCTACTATGGAAACCATATGGGAATACACCAGGTTCCAATACCGGTAGATCCCCACCTTCAGCCCGCCGTACATCCGGTGAAAAAAAAGCAGCAGCACAAAATATTCTCCTGCAATCAGCCAATTCCCCCGGCGGAAAAAGGCAATGGTCATATGGGTATTATACCAGTTCATCCAGGCATAAAAATAAACAGCCAGTTCCACCAAAACAATCACCGCAGAACCAGCAAATTTTACCATCCGTTTATACTGTTCAAAGCTGCTGTTATTTGTAATCTCTTTCATCCTCAATGCTTCCTTAATTTCGCGTCATAAATTCGTTTTCTGGCCCAATTGGGCAGAATGCTCACGGTCACCCGGAGGGCAACCCCATAAAAGAGCTGGGGAAGGCGTATCACCCCATACCGGTACAGTCTGAATTGAAATGCGGTAATCGCTTTTGCATAGCCCAGTCCCCCGCGCCTGGAATGCATGTGATTCACACGCATGTACAGAAGGTTATGGGAAAGATTCGCAAACCGGCTGTGGTTTCGGAGCATTCTGGCCCACAAATCATAATCCTCAAAAAAGGCGCATGGCTGATAGTCTCCCGCTGCCTCCACCTGGCTTTTTCGAAACATGACACAGGGGTGATTCACAGGATTCCGGTACTTCATGTAATCCGAAATTGCCTCGTGAGAAATCGGCAGCTCCTTGCGGGACAGCACCTGCCCGGCAGCCTCCTCTGGTGTCACTGCTTCCCCCTCGAATTCTTCCAATGTGCCGCTGAGTACATCGATATCCGGATGCTCCTGCAGGAAGGCCGCCTGTGCCTCGCATCGGTCCCGGACAGCGATATCATCGGTGTCCATCCGCGCCACCAGATCAAAGCTGCAATGAGACAGCCCCTTTGCCAGAGCATAGCCCAGGCCATGATTCTCCGGAAGGCGGATCACCTGCATATTGGAGAAGGCAGAATAAAATTCCTCTATTATTTGATCCAGCTCTTTTGTGAGAGGGCCGTCACAGACCAGGATGATCTCTCCTGCCGGCAGAGTCTGCCTCCGGATGCTGTCTAGCGCTGCCCGGAAGTACTCCGGGTGCTCCTTCTGGTATACTGACATTAAGACGGAATAGCCATTATCTATCATAGTCGGTTATTTCTTTCTGTGGGGGTGTTGGGGTGACTTTTCGCGTGAGGCTTCCTGCGCGAAGGCTGCTTGCGCAGTGCGCGCAGGGAACCGCTTTGCGGGCCCCTGCTCACGGGCCTTGCGGCCCTATGGAAAAAGTCGAACAACTATTTTCTTACATGCTAGCATGACGAAAATTTTCGTGCTTTCTTTTCACGTGGGGATTCCTGCGCAAAGGCTGCTTGCGCAGTGCGCGCAGGGAACCGCTTCGCGGCCCCCTGCTCACGGGCCTTGCGGCCCTATGGAAAAAGTCGAACAACTATTTTCTTACATGCTAGCATGACGAAAATTTTCGTGCTTTCTTTTCACGTGGGGATTCCTGCGCAAAGGCTGCTTGCGCAGTGCGCGCAGGGAACCGCTTCGCGGCCCCCTGCTCACGGGCCTTGCGGCCCTATGGAAAAAGTCGAACAACTATTTTCTTACATGCTAGCATGACGAAAATAGTTGTTCGACTTTTTCCGCACTGCTTTTGGCTTTCGTGGACATTATACCATTTACCGACTTTTTTCGCAACTTTCGGGGTGGGGAAAAGATCTGGAAAACATTTAATATTTTATTAATATTGGAATTTCCTGTAAGATATTTCAGTTTAACGGCGATTGCCATTTGTGGCAGTCGGCTGCACCTACTGCCATTAGCATCCACAGTACGGGGGTTACGATCGGCAGATTGATCGTAATTACCGCCTGAGCCAGATAGCAGCCTGCCCCGAATACGATGGCAAGACCCCAGCCACGATGCTGACTTTTTTTCAAAATTTCGATCAAGGTTGATGCTAAAAAACCAACATATGTTATAAACCCTACGAGCCCAATGGTAAGGAGGTACTGCAAATATTCATTATGGGCACTGTCAAACACCTGACCGCTGATCCGGCCGGTCTCCTCCCGGTAGAACCGGGTCATTAGTCCAAAGGTATCCAGGCCATGTCCCCAGATCTTATGTCCCAGGGGCTGATCCCTAAAGGACTGAAGGCTGATCCGCCAAATCATCCCCCGGAAGGTTCCCCACTCATCTGAAAATCTTAGATATGCCTGCAGCGCCCCATATCTCTGCCCGTTTCCCCGAATGTTTACATCATACAGCATGAACAAGATTGCCGCCACACAAAGCATTAAAAACACAGCCCACAGCTTCACGTACCGTGTTCCCAAATCCCTTTCTTGGTTCGCCTTCTCCTTATTCCTGTTCAAAAACTCCGCCACATAAAAAAGCAGCACTACAAGGAATAAAACAAAGGCTACCATCCAGAGCACCTTAAGCTTTGCAATTACAGCCACAAATCCGCGAAGCTCCAGCACCTGGCCTGCCATAGATGTATTCACCCAGCCAGTCAGCTGCGTTCCCAGGGCAAATCCAGCCACAAGCAAAAGATAGCGCCGGACTCCCTCTCTTGTCCGAAACGCACAAAAAGGCAAAAAGCCAAACACAACTCCTATGGCAAACACCGCATTATCACTATTACCCATAATCAGGGCAACTACTGAAACCATATAAGCCAGGTAATAGATCCCTGCCTTCCAACCCTTTTTCTCTGTCGCAAACAGCGTACTTGTACATCCAAACACAATTCCCACATACGTAACATAGGTATTAATGTTCCCTAGCGTAGAAGTAAAATCAAAAATATCATTCTTGGAAATATTCTCCTTAAAGCCCAGAATATCCATCTTAAAATAATCCGTAATGCCAAACAAAAGAAGCAGCATCCCGGAAACTAAAAAAAGCGATCCATGCCATGGTTTAAAACGATACAGATGGCAAACCACCCAAAAGGTAAAAATATAAATCAAATGAAGAAAGAGGCCGGTAAACCTCCCCTCATTTCCCCAAAAGGATTCATAAAAAAAGTCTGACTGGAATGTGGAAATCAAAAGAGCAATAAGAAACGCTGCCAGGAACCAATCCTTTGCCGAGATCGTCCTCCGAATTTCATTCTTGGAAAATTTATGAAAAAAGGTCTTTGTGTGCTGCAGCTTGAACTCCAGAAAGTCAACCACTACAAAAGCAAGCGTCACCAGCAGAACCGTAGCCAGTAATAATAACATCGTCCGATAATAAAAACGATATTTTGCTTCCAGTATATCAAAATAATAATCCTTGTAGTATAATGGAAATACAACAAGCACGCATAACACACCCACACTAATAATACCGGAATATACCTTCCGGCAGTTCTCTGAAAAAGCATCTATATTTTTTGTTGCTGGATTTACATTTTGTTCCATTCGTTCTCTCCTGTAATTTTTTACCATATCTTCAAGGGTTCGGTTGGAATACTGCTGCTCATACTTTTCGTAAAGTATACCATAGCAAAATTAATTTCGCAAGGATATCTGCATCCATTCCCTATTTCTCCCAATCCCCCCTAAAAGTCACGATAATTTCAATTATAGGAAGTATAATAGCCTCGTAATGCAATAAGGAGTTTCAAAGGAATTTCAAAAAGAAAAAAGGAGAGTGCATTCATTATGAGAAAGCAGACAAAATTAGTTGCAGTTCTTTCTGCAGCTGCTCTGTTAGCGATCGGTGCTTCCATGACCTCCTTCGCTGCTACCCCTCATTGGGATCAGGAAGATGGCGAGTGGGTTTATCTGGACCGGAATGGCGAGAGAGTTTCTGATACCTGGAAGAAGTCCAATGGACAGTGGTATTACTTAGACGAGGATGGCTACATGGCTAAGGATCGTCGCGTAGAGTATAGTGATGACCTGTACTATGTAGACGAGAACGGCGTTAAAGTAACCAATGCCTGGGTTTCCATGGATAATGATGATTTATTAGACGATGACGATGTAAGTACTGTATGGTACTTCTTTGATGGCAAGGGCAAGGCTCATGGCTTTAATAGCAACGGTAATGGCGTAATCAAGAAATTACCTTATGGCAATGAAGGCAAAACAGATTACTTCATCTTCAATAACGAAGGCGTAATGTTAAGCGGCTGGCAGAAATGGTCCAAGAGCGGCGAAAATGAGAAGATTTACTGGTTAGGCGACGAGAACGAGGGCTGGGCAAGAACTGGCTGGCAGTATCTGAACGTAGAGGACGAGGAAATTTTCGAGTATGAAGACGACGGCGATCCCTATGAGAGCGAGCAGTGGTTCTGGTTCGATACTCAGGGTCGTGCAAAGACCAATGGTACTGAAGTAATCGGCGGCAAGACCTATATCTTTGATTCCAACGGTTTCATGCAGGATTTGTGGACTTACAATGCAACTGCTTCTACTGCAACACCTAGCTGGACCAATAACACAGGTACTTCCACCAAGAATCAGGCTGCATATTATGTAGAGGATAATGGCGGACGTGATAAGAACTGGGTATTTGCATATCCGAAGACTAATTACGAAGACTATGATGATGATCAGTACTGGTTCTGGTTAAATAGCAAGGGCTTACCTTTCAAGGCTGTTGATAATAGCAGCATGACTGGCTATCAGACACCTGGAACTGCAATTCGTCAGGATGACACAGTAGCTTCGACCGATGCAAATCATGATGGTGATGCTGCAGCTAAATCAATCAAGAATAAGACCTATCTGTTCAATGAAGATGGTATTATGCTGACTGGTTTATATGAATTAACCGGCGTTCACAAGGGTACTTCTGTAGTTCCAATGGATTACGGCTACTACTACTTCACAATTGATGATAGCCACAGCTCTGTAGAGGGCCAGATGGTTACTAATAAGAGAGTTACCATTGATGTTCATGGTGAAGACAAGACCTATTACTTCAGCAAAGATGGTAGAGCATACAAGAACGTAATCATCAGCGGTTCTGTATTTGGTCCGAATGGACAGCTGATTACCAGCTATGGTGATGGCAGTGCGTACGATCAGGTTACTTTAGGAGCTGCCCTTACTAAGAAAGATGACAATGGTAAGGTTCTTGTTCCTGCCGGATCCAGAGTATTAATCAACGGAAATGGTAAGATCAAGCAGAATGGTACTGTAACAGATGTTAATGGTGACAAGGTAACTGTTTCTAATTACATCGTAACTCAGATTAATGGAGTTGCTGTAAACTAATTGTCGTAATATTAGTTTCTAATTGCCAATCAGCGGACGAAACCGCAAAATAAAACAAATGTTTTATATCTCCAGCTATATTTCTATGGCTGGAGATATTTTTGTATGTCCTCCCATTGCAGATTTGTAAAAAGTAGGCTATACTACAATAAAGAACTGGCTTGGGAGGTAAACATGTATCATTTAAATACAAATATTCCACTCCTCAATTATCAAAAAACTCTGCGCCGCAAAATATATGTTGATAAAAGTCTTTTGATCGCTCCTTTGAATACACTGATTGGAACAGACGAGTGCTATGTATGCATCACCCGCCCGCGCCGCTTTGGAAAGACTATAAATGCCAATATGCTTGGAGCCTACTATACAAAAGGCTTTAACAGCCATCAGTTATTCTGTCAGCTTAAGATTTCACAGAATGAAGCTTATTCAGAGCATTTAAACCGTCATAATGTAATTTATATCGATTTTAGCAGGATGCCTGATTTATGCAATAGCTACCGAGACTATATTGAAAATATCTTGGCAGAGCTCCGACAGGATTTAACCACTTATTACCCTCAGTTAAAAGGGAAAGAATACCCCATGATTAGTCGAATGCTACTGGATACCGGTGAATCCTTTATTTTTATTTTGGATGAATGGGACTCTGCATTTCATGAAAAGTTTATGGGAGACTCAGAAATCCGCCAGTTTCTCAAATTTTTAAAAGGTTTGCTGAAAGACCAGCCCTACGTAGATCTGGCATATATGACAGGGGTACTTCCTATCGCCAAATATTCCAGCGGTTCTGAATTAAATATGTTTCATGAATATAATTTTATGAACGACTATGTTTACGAAAACTTCTTCGGATTGCTGGAAGATGAGGTGAAAGAATTATGTAGTGTTCATACCAGTATCGGCTTCCATGAGTTAAAATATTGGTATGACGGTTATCAGACGCATGATGGAAAAAGCCTATTTAATCCTCGCTCCGTTAACTGCGCGCTAAGTGATGGTGTCTGTTTAAATTATTGGACAGAAACGGGCCCGATGAATGAAATTGCAGACTGCATTGAACATAATATCGAGGAAGTACGGGAAGATATTGTAAAAATGGTATCCGGCATTCCAGTTGAAGCACAACTGCATGGCTATAGCGCCTCGAATTTACAGTTAAATACTAGAGATGAAATCTTATCAGCGATGGTTGTCTATGGCTTTCTATCTTATCGTAATGGATATTTAAGCATTCCTAATTATGAATTAATGGAAAAGTATCAACATGTTTTATCACGAAATAGCATGGGCAGTATAAAAGAAATCGTGGATCAGTCCCGCGAAATGCTGGAAGCTACTCTTGCTCAAAAGGAAGAGATGGTTGCTTCTATTTTAGAGTCTGTGCATGACCGTGAGATACCATTTTTAACATATAATGATGAAAATTCCTTATCCTGTGTTATCACACTTTGCTATTTATATGCAAGGAAAGACTATACAATTGAGCGGGAAGCGAAAAGTGGTAAGGGGTACTGTGATTATTTATTCATTCCTAAAAAGAAAAATAATCCAGCCATTCTTTTAGAATTAAAGATTGGAGGTTCCTGCAAGGATGCTATTTTACAAATAAAAGAGCGCCAGTATATCCATAGAATAAATAATACGAATGAGGTTTTGCTTGTGGGAATTAACTATAATAAACGTAGCAAAAGACATGAATGTTTGATTGAGAAGTATTCTATAGTAGAATAAGCTAAAACGAAGATGTTGATTCCTTTGTGATGTTATAGGAATCCGTCTTTTGGATACCTTATAGATAGGTAGGAAGTGGTTCTGGGTATTTTTCCCTAAGAGCCACTTCTTTATACTCCAAGAGGGGCTGCCTAATCAAAATCTGTCAAAGAAGCATTTGTATCTACTTTTCGGAGAAGGGTTTTTCACTTATCGGCAATAGCTATGTCTTGTACTTTAGCTGCAATTAGCCACTTTTGCACCATTTCGCTGGATATCGTTAGAACTGCTGCGATTTTTTCGATGGAATCCCCTAATTCAAACATTTTTATGGCAGCTGACTTTTTTGCGTCCATGGTTCCACGTTCGATGCCCTCTTCAATGCCTTTTTGAAAACCTTTTTCGATCAAAGCATTTCCGATTTTTGTCATACTAATCATCCTTCCAATGTGTTGTCTCATATCTTCATTAATTACCTTATCTGAAAATGACAAGATATCTGCAAGAACAAATTTCTGTTTTTCATCATCCTTAATCGTGGATGTCAATGTGTACTTTTAAATCTTTAAATTGCTTTTTTCCATATAATTCTTTAGATGTGAAATTTCTAATTATAATTTTATCATTTCATGCATATGCCGTCAATACAGTAGCTTCGAACAGTTGAACTATTCGGAAAAATCTTACTTAAATTAATGTTTGGCGTAGACGCAATCTAAGTACTTCTCCGCTCCCGATAATTTCAATTATAGGAAGTATAATAGCCTCGTAATGCAATAAGGAGTTTCAAAGGAATTTCAAAAAGAAAA
>CATOJE010000017.1 GCA_951800145.1 uncultured Lachnospiraceae bacterium
GCACCGCTACGCTTTCGGCGGAGCGAGAGCGCGGTGACGTTGGGACCCGGCTGCTGGGGCGCGTAGCTTCCCGGCGAATATGCGCCTGCACCGATACCCTGAAAACTCGGGATCCCTAACGGGTAACGACACACACTTGCCAGCGAATCCTACCGGGCTGCGACACACACTCAGCCAGCGAATCCTACCGGGCTGCGACACACACTCAGCCAGCGCTTCCCCAGACTTTCGCGATCACAAAGAGCCCGCGGATGTCTAATTCTGCGTCCGCTTCTCCAGCCCTCTCCAGCGAAAATCCGGAATTACATCGTACCAGTGGTCAATCCCTAAAAGCTCCTTGGCAAACCTTGTAGCCTCCAGCGTCTTTGCACTCTTGTCAATATTCCGGTACACCTCGTAGCTCTTCTTCATCCTGGTGGCCACACTGGCCTCCTGGTTCATATCGCATTGATACAGTCCGAAGCAGGCGGAAAGCCTGGCCTCTGAGGGTGCGTCCACCTGGCGGCTCATAATAAATGCGTCGATGTAAGGGTTGCTGTCTGCAATATAATAGGCATAGGCGATGGCCGCCGCCTGAAGATCCTCGCAGCTGCCTCTGGTGCCGCTGACAGAAGTAAAGCCCTGCTCCGACAGGATGATGTGCCGCACCTGACCGGAGGCGGTTAGCAGCTCTGGCTTCTGGAAATAATCTGTCAGCACACCCAGATTGCTGATATTAATAATCGGCGACTGATCCGTCCAGTTCACCAGCCCGGTAGCCTCGTCATCCCAGAACTCCG
Organism: uncultured Lachnospiraceae bacterium; assembly: GCA_951800145.1. GTDB lineage: Bacteria > Bacillota > Clostridia > Lachnospirales > Lachnospiraceae > Caccovicinus. The sequence goes on from CATOJE010000017.1 coordinate 780, forward strand.
GCTCTGTCATAGGGAAGGAATAGGGGTGATAGGCCAGATTCCAGTCGATCTGTCCTCCCGCCTGGATCCTGGCATTAAAGCTGTCCACAATCTCCTTAGCCCCATATTTGGTGGTGCCATTGCCATTATAATTCCAGTAGAAGTCTGTGGAGAAGTACACCCGGTCATTAGCACTGGTGCTTTTAATGGCTGTGTAGAATACACGGAAGGCCCGCTCATATTCTGCCACATATTGCTCCAGGGCCATAGGGCCGATATAATTCCACTCCTGATTATTAATCTCATTGCCGATGATCCAGTTGGAAACCTTACCGTTCCCGATGCCGCTGTAGTGCTCCGCCAGGAAGGAGGCGATGGCCTTGATATCCTCGAAGCCGGCCTGGGTGGAGGCGTTGAACATGTAATAGTTCACCCCTGCCTGCTGCTGTACCCCAGGATAGTAGAGATCCGGGGTGGCTGGATTCCAGCTGTTTAAGATCACGGCGGTTACTGACAGATCCTTGGCGGTCATATTCCGGACCACCTTATCGTACTCGTCCAGCAAAGCTTTATTAAAGTGGTAGGTCTTCCCCTCATACTCATAGTCGATCCCGGATCCCAGGATAAACTGGAAGGGGAAATTCACAATCACATGCTTCACGCCCAGATTAAAGGCATCATCCAGCATGGACGGCTCGATGAGCAGGCCCTTCTTTGTTAATGGGGCCTTAAAGGGGTTCTGATTCTTTGCCACTGCTTCCGGATTCGTAATATAGGAGGGCTGGCTCACTGCCACATATTTCTCCCCGTCCCACACTGCAGTGACAAACTTCGAGTACAGGCGGCTGGCGGATGTATTCTGGTTCAAGGGAAGGGAAAAGGAAAACTCCGCCCCCTTCGATGCCGTAGCTGCATAGTCGATCCGCAGGCCGATGCCATCCTCCCAGGGCTGCAGCTCAAAGAGGTAAAACTGGCCGTCATTGGCCGAAAGGCCGCCCACATTCACCCCGGTTATCTGTACCTGATCTCCCTGAATCACTGTGGAGGTAATCACCTGCTCTGTGGGGATGATCGCCTCCGCCCGGGCGATTTTCACGCCGAAATTCAGCACCATCAAAAGAGCCGCCAGAGCGACCCAGAGAAGCGCGCCCAGCTTAGCCTTCACTTTTTCAAAAAAACCTTTCATAATGTCCTCCATTCTCATGTCCGAGTGCTCTGTCCGAAAATCCGCCTGATACAGGCTTTTAAAGCTTTGCCAATGTACCGGCAGCACACTCTTCAGGAGAGCGCCAGTAAGCAGCAATCCTGCAGACGCTCTTACCATGAGCCTATTATACGGGTTTTGCGAAAAAATGCAAGGCCATTCCCCTTACAGTGTCTTACAGTTTCCTTAAATGGAACCTTGCGGCATTCGCCAAATGCTCGTGCATACCCACAGAGCACTTAGCGCCACACTTGGCTCATTGCTCGAGGGAATAAACAGCAAAACTTTTTATAACTGCAGCATCCTCACCACATCCAGCGGATGCTCTGCCAGATACTTGGGATGGAATGCCTCCAGCTCCTCCCTTCCCCGAAATCCCCATGCCGCTCCCACTGCATCCAGCCCTGCATTTGCCGCGGTGCGCATATCTGTATTCGTATCCCCCATGTACAGGCACTCCTCTGGCTTCATGCCCAGGGCCTTCATCACCAGAAAAGCTCCGGCTGGATCCGGTTTTTTCGGAATTCCCTCCTTCTCTCCCAGAATGTAATCAAAGTATCCCTTTCCATAAACCGCCTCTACATTCTCCACGCCCCGGTCATGAGGCTTATTGGTCAGCACTGCCAGCTTCATCCCGGACGCCTTCATGGTGTCCAGCATCTGCCTCATCCCTTCGTAGGGCTCCAGCTGGTACAGACAGTTCTCCCGGAACAACGCCTGATAAATCGGAAAGGATTCCTCCAAATGTGTAAGTGCCTTGTCTCCGCAGGCCAAAAGGCTGCGCTCCATCTGCTTTTGATACCCGTCACCCACGATTTTCTTCATCTGATCCTCTGTCAGCGGGCCCAGGCCAAACCGGGCCATAACCAGATTCGTGGTATAGGTCAGCGCATGGATGGTATTAATAATCGTTCCGTCTAAATCAAAAATACAACATTGATAAATATGCTTCATCTGTCTTATCCTCCGCCACATTCACCTTCGCTCAAACCCCTCCAGGAGATTCCATTTGTCTGCCATCTGCCGGGGTAAGCTGGGTTTATTTTACTACAGATAAAGAAAGTTTGCAAAGAATTTTATTCTCATTTACATGATTCCAGCTTTTTGGTATACTATTAATTACTACCATTGCATTAATCTGAGCGGGAGGTGACATGATGCCAACAAATGAAAAAGAATATAATGGTTATTTATTTGATCAGCTGTCTTTATTAGAGCGGCTGGAACGTGTTGCAGAAAAAGAAGGGGCTACCGCTGTCCTGGCTGAAATTGCATTTGAGCGGAAGCAGGTAGAGCGAAAGCTATACCAAAATCCACCGCTGGCATAAGGATTCAGGCGGACATTTTTGTCCGCCTGGCGGGAGCTGTATATTTTTTGCTGTATATTTGCTGTATATTTTTTAATTTCTCATTTACAAATGTAACTTTTTATGCTATACTATTTTTGTTTGGGGCATTAGCGCAGCTGGGAGCGCGCCACACTGGCAGTGTGGAGGCCACGGGTTCGAGTCCCGTATGCTCCATTACTTGTGAGTCATCCGCCAGGATGACTTGTCTGCGCAGACGCTTACGAACGAAGTTCGTATTGGAATGCGTCTGCTCCATTCCTTGTAAGCCGTCCGGATGGACGGCTTTTCTCCATGGCAACCCGAATAACCAGTGTACTGCCCTGGCCATGGGTTTGTTGTAGTCGTTCAGTTATTATTTAACCAAATTAAAATACTCTGCACCCCTTCCTATAGCTATCCCGGTTCCTCACACAGCAGCAGATCATCCCGGGTTTTGGCAAGCTGCCTTAATTCCTCTGTAAACCCAGCTACACCAAACAGCACATACCACACATGGCGGTCATGCTTTTTCCAATCCACAAAGGAGGCCTTTGCTTCCAGGCTGCGCAGAACGCCTATGTCCACCGGCTCCTGCCAAAACTTACACTCACCAAGGATAAGGTTATGTCCATCTGGGTCGACGGCGGCGATGTCAATCTCCTCATGTGCATCCCACCAGCGGCCGATTTTTGAAAAGTGGAATGGCCAGCAGTCTTCGGCATTCAAATCCCACATCCGTTCCCGGCACACATCCTCATATACATAGGCTGTATGAGCGCTGACAAGGCTTTTTTGAATTTTGCTCATAACGATACGGCTGTTGCCGCTCTCGATGAAGCTGCGGTTTGGATACACAAAAGCAAACCAAAAGCGAATATAATTATCCTTAATCTTATAAAGTCCCTTTTTACTTGTCTCCGGGTTTTCCTCTGTGACAGGAACCTCCCGCTCCACAAGATCCAAATCTATCAGTGTTTTCAGGTATTTCGTCAGCCCGGTTGCTTTTACCTCCAGTATGGACGCGATGGCTGACAGTCTGCTGTTGCCTGCGGCAATCGCTTTTATGATGGAAAAATAGCTGCCAATCTCCGATACCTCCTGCTTAAGCAGGAAATTAGGCTCGTCGTACAGATAGCCGGAGCGGTTGAGCACATTGCGCTCAATGGCAGTGTAGATGTCTTTGCTCTCGGTAAACAGCTGGATATATTTAGGAACGCCGCCGGTAATTGCGTACATCTCGATCCGTTCACGGCGGTTTTTATGGGGAAAAAACTCTGCATAATGCCGGAAAGGAATCTGCGTCAGCCGGATCTGGGCCGTGTGCCGTCCGTACAGCGGGCTATGATAGGCCAGTGTCTGGGACTCCATCATGGAGATGAGGGAACCGCACAAAATCACCATGACCGGGCAGTGCTTCAGATTTTCTTCCCAAATTCTCTGGAATACAGACGGGAAGGCCGGATTTGATTTTCCAATATACTGAAACTCATCTATGACGATCACAGGCTTGCTTTCAAAGGGTGTCTCTATAATCGCCCGGAAGATCACATCCCAGCTTTTCACATCCGCATTTCGCAGCAGATCACTATTGATAAACTCCGCTGCCTTATCCTTAAAGGCCAGCCGGTTTTGTACCTCCGATTCCTCACTGGCTAAAAAGAACAAAGCTTTTTTATCCCTGATAAACTGGGAGATCAGCGTAGTCTTGCCTACTCTGCGCCGTCCATACAGCACCACAAGGGCGCTGCCCCTTCGCTGGTATTCACTTTGCAGGGTTTCCATCTCTGCCTCACGATCTACGAACCGTTCCACATTCTTCACCTCGCTTTTTTATTTGAGCACTTTCGGAAACTCTTCGTGCCCAAGCAAGAGTTTTTCCGAAAGTGCTCCGTTTATATTATACTCCAAATTATAATAATCGCAAGCATAATATAAAAAGGTACTGCCCGATCCTCTAATCGAAGGACCAGGCAGTACCTGTATTTTTTCTCTCTACCCTACAAAATCACCTTAGACGGACACTTCGCCGCACACTTCCCGCAGTTGGTGCACAGATTGTAATCAATCACCGCCACATTATTATCCATGTGGATGGCGCCTGCCTCGCACTGCTTGGTGCAGAGGGTACAGCCGATACAGCCATTGTCACATTTGGCCTTTACGTCCTTGCCCTTATCATGGGAGGAACACTGCACCAGATGCTCCGCCTTATAGGGCACCAGCTCGATCAGGCGGTTAGGACAGGCCGCTACGCACTTACCGCAAGCCACGCACTTCTCCTTATCCACCACAGCCACGCCGTCCACCACATGGATGGCGTCAAACTGGCAGGCCTTTACGCAGCTGCCGTAGCCCATACACCCGTAGGCGCAGGCCTTCTCCCCTGCCCCGGGAACCACGGCCACCTTGCTGCAGTCATCGATGCCGTAATAATTATACTGCACTCTCGTCTTGTCGCAGGTGCCCTTACACTTTACAAAGGCCACCTTCTTATCGGAGCTGCCGCTCTCCACACCCATGATGGCGGCAATCTTATCCGCCACAGCCGGGCCGCCTACGGGACATCCGTTTACCGGAGCCGTGCCGGCGGCGATGGCAGCAGCCAGTCCGTCACATCCCGGGAAGCCGCAGCCGCCGCAGTTATTGCCGGGCAGCTCGGCGCGGACCAGGATTTCCTTTTCATCTACTTCTACCTTAAACGCTTCACTGGCAATCCCAAGGAGCACACCGATAATGATACCGATCGCACCGATGATGACCGCCGCTAAAAGCAAACCTGTCATATTCATCTTCCTCCCTAATTAAATCAGCCCTGAGAAGCCTAAGAACGCAATCGCCATCAGACCGGAGGTAATCAAAACGATTGGAGACCCCTGGAAATTAAATGGGATATCATTATCCTCAATGCTCTCGCGGATGCTTGCCAGTAATACAATGGCGATGGTAAAGCCCACTGCCGTACCCACACCATTGGCCACGCTGAAAATGAAATTGTAGCCCTTCTGCACATTGGTCAGAGCTGCGCCTAATACAGCACAGTTGGTGGTAATCAGAGGCAGGAATACGCCCAGTGCCTGGTACAGGGAGGGTACATTCTTCTTTAAGAACATCTCCACGAACTGAACCAACGCCGCGATTACCAGGATGAAGGCGATGGTCTGCAGGTACTCCAGGTGCAGAGGCACCAGCACCAGGGAATATACCAGGTTCGTAGCAATACATGCTAATGTAATAACAAAGATAACAGCCCCGCCCATACCGATGGAGGTATCTACCTTCTTGGATACACCAAGGAAGGGGCAAAGACCCTGGAACTGGCTCAGGATGATGTTATTCACCAGAGCAGATCCCACGATAATTAAAATCAATTCTTTCATCTACCCTGTCCTCCTATTCTCCAGCTTTCTCTGTCCCGGCCGCGTCGGCTGCTGCAGCTGCCTGGGCGGCCTTCTTTGCTTCTGCTTCCTTCTTTGCGGCTGCTGCCTTTAAGGCTGCCTCCTTTTTCGCCTGGGCTGCCTTCTCCTCTTCCTTCCTGCGGATCTCTTCCAATGTAGAGTGGTTGGATGCACAGGCTAAGCCGTTACAGCTGGCGCAGTTGCCGCCGCATGCCAGGGAGGACTTGGGAGCAGAGCCATTGGTTGCAGAAGGAGCTTTAAACTTATTCTGCAGAGCGGTAAGACCTGCCAGCACGAAGAATGCGCCGGGGGCCAGGCCGAAGATGGTGATCCGGAAATCCTCCGGGATAAACTCCATCCCGAATACCGCGCCGCCTCCTAAGATCTCGCGGAAGATGGCGATACAGGTCAAGCCTACGGTAAAACCAAGTCCCATGCCGATGCCGTCAAAGGCAGACTCCACAACGCCGTTCTTTGCCGCATAGGCCTCTGCACGGCCAAGGATAATACAGTTTACCACGATCAGGGGGATATAAATTCCCAGAGACTCATACAGGCTTGGAATATAGGCCTGCAGAAGCAGCTGAACGATGGTAACCAGTGATGCCACGATCACTATATACGCCGGAATACGAACTCTGTCCGGGATAATCTTCCGCAGAGCGGAAATAATCAAGTTGGAGAAAACCAGAACCGCCGTGGTGGATAGTCCCATGCCCACACCATTGATGGCTGTGGTGGTTACCGCCAAGGTCGGGCACATGCCCAGCATCAGGACGAAGGTCGGGTTTTCTTTAATAATACCGTTGTATAAACGTTCTGCACATTTATTCATAGCTTCCCACCTCCTACTGTGCCATGCAGTTATTTGCGAAATATAAAGCCGCATTCACTGCACCGGTAACTGCATTGCTGGTAATGGTTGCGCCGCTGATGGCATTGATCTCATTGTCTGCAGAGGCGCCATTTTTCGTAACCGTAAAGGACTCTACGTTCTTTCCTGCATACTGGGCCTTCCACTCCGGCTGCTGGGCATTCATGCCGAGTCCGGCGGTCTCCGCCAGGGTTAAGAACTCAATGCCGCTTACGGTGCCGTCTGCCTGGATGCCCACAGACACGGTAATAGCGCCGCCGTAGCCGTCGTTAGAGGTGGAGGTCACCACATAGCCCACTAAGGAGCCGGAGCCGTCCACGCCGGTCACCGCTTCGTCTACGGTGACGTTCCCCAGGCCCATGCCTGCGATCTCGCCATTTGCGGAAGCCATCACCTCGGTCAAATCGTCGCTCTCAAAGGAGTCCGCGCTGGGAAGCACGGCCCGGTAGGCCTCTGCCTTTGCCGCCAGGTTTGCCTCCTCAATGGGGCCCTTTGTCATCTCATACACACCGCCCAGACATGCGCCGGCCACTAAGGTAATAGCGCACAGAATCAGGGCGTCCTTCATAAATCCACCTTTACTCATGATTTCTTGCCCTCCTTTCCAAATGCTGTGGGAAGGGTAAATTTCTCAATCAGCGGAACCAGCATATTGCTGATGATGATCGCATAAGAAACACCTTCTGCGGAGCCGCCGAATAAACGGAATAATCCGGTTAAAATTCCAAGAAGCACGCCGAAGACAATCTGTCCATTAGGCGTAATGGGGCTGGTCACATAGTCTGTGGCCATGAAGAAGGCGCCGAAGATCAAACCGCCGCCGCAGATGTGAGCCATCACAAAGCTCAGATCCTGCTGTCCGAAGATAAATACGAAGATCGCTGTGGTCAGGATGTAGGTCACTGGAATCCGCAGGGAAATCACTTTCTTAGCCACCATATAGGCTGCGCCTACTAACAGGGCAATCACAGAAACCTCGCCGATGGTCCCGGGGATCCGTCCCACAAACATAGCCGCCACATCTACTGCCTGGCCGGACTTTAACTGGGCCAGAGGAGTCGCGCCGCTCCAGCCGTCTAAGGTGAAGCTGGACATCTTGCCTGCAAAGGAGATCAGCAGGAAGCACCGTCCTGCCAGAGCCGGGTTCATAAAGTTCTGGCCTAAGCCGCCGTACAGCTGCTTTACCACAATAATGGCGAAGACGCCGCCTAATACAGGAATCCACAGGGGGATATCCGCCGGCATATTTAACGCCAGGATCATACCTGTCACCAGGGCGCTGCCGTCCGCGATGGTAATAGGCTTTTTCATCGCATACTCATATATGTACTCGCTGAGGGCGCAGGCCGCCATGGTGATGAGAATCACTAGCAGGGCGTGCAGTCCAAACTGGAATACACCGAAGGCTGCTGCCGGAAGCATGGCAATCAGCACATCGTACATAATACTGTTCGTTGTCACCGTGTCCCTAACGTGAGGGGAAGATGATACGTTTAATAATCGACTCATGTTCAAATCCCTCCTACGCTTTTTTTCTGCGGTTGGCTGCAACCTGTTTTCTCATATCCTTAAAGGCCTGGGTAAGAGGACGCTTTGCGGGACAGACATAGGTACAGCTGCCGCACTCCATACATTCCATACCGTTTACCTTCTCGAAGCCTTCGCAGTCATTCTTTAAGGCCGCCTTCATCATCATAGGCGGTACGATATGGCTGGGGCATGCCGCCACGCAGCGGCCGCACCGGATACATGGGGTAGGCTCGCTGGCCGCCACCATATCCTTGGTAAAGCAGGTAAGTGCAGAAGAGGTCTTGGCCACCGGCACATCCATGGAAAATAAAGCCATGCCCATCATGGGGCCGCCGGAAATGATCTTTTCCGGTTCCTCCTTAAAGCCGCCTGCAGCCTCTAAAAGCTCCTGATAATTGGTTCCCAGCTTTACGCTGAAGTTCCTGGGATCCGCGATGGCATCGCCGGTTACCGTGATGATCTTGCGGATCAGAGGCGTCTGCTTACACACCGCATTATAGATGGCGATGACCGTGTCGATATTATCCACGATACAGCCTGCGTCCGCGGGAAGCATGGAGGAATTCACGCTTCTTCCGGTGATGGCATAGATTAAGGAACGCTCACCCCCCTGCGGATACTTGGTAAGGAGCTCCCTCACCTCGATCCTGGGCTCATCCTTTACCAGCTCCTGAAGCTTCTTAATGCCCTCCGGCTTATTATTCTCAATGCCGATGACGCCCTTTGCATTGTCAAATAAGGACAGGATTACCTTTAAGCCTCCTACGATCCGCTCCGGCTCCTCTAACATCATCCGGTAGTCGGAGGTAAGATAGGGCTCACACTCCGCGCCATTTACCAGGATGTAATCGATCTTTGATTCATCCTTGGGCGTCAGCTTCACATGGGTGGGGAAGCCTGCCCCGCCCAGGCCCACGATGCCGGCCTCTTTTACAATGTTGCGAATCTCTTCCTTGGAAAGCTTTGTGTAGTCCCGATCCTCCCCAAAATGGGGGATGGTCTCATACAGCCCGTCGTTCTCCACGATGATGCTCATCACCATCTGGCCGCTTACCACCAGCCTGGGCTCCACTGCCTTGACTGTCCCGGACACAGAGCAGATCACATTGGCAGAGATAAAACCGCCTGCCTCGCCAATCATCTGGCCCACTAACACGCGGTCGCCCTTTTTCACCAGAGGCCTTGCCGGCGCGCCGATATGCTGGGACATCGGGAATACCAGCTCGCCCTTTGGAAGCAGTTCCTGAACCGGCTTGTTCTCTGACAGCTCTTTTCCTTCATACGGATGTATGCCGCCTTTAAATGTAGCCAAACCCATCTAACCAAACCCTCTTTCTATAAACATTTTTCTCATTCCTGACCGGACTGCTGACCTGAGCGCCCTGTCTGCCGGCCGCAAAAAAGCCCCACAGCAGCGCTGACCAATCCTGTCATGTCTTACAGTATAACATAAAATTGCCTTGTATACAAATCAATTTTCCCCATGGATTTACATTGATTTGTCCCATTTCGTCCATTTTTTACCCTTAAGGGGAAGGAAAACTTTCTTATTTTTTGTTAAAATATATACAATTTAAAACCTGATTATTCGCAGATTGTTTTTTTGACAAAACAAGACAAACTTCCTTTTTTCTTTGTATTAAAATTTGTACATAAGCGACAAAAAATCCGACAAAATCAATCCCTTGATTCCATCGGATTTTTCTTCTTTCTTCCAGTTTCTTTGTATACAATATGCACTGGTGATTGTTTTCCCGGCAATCCTCTAAGATTTTTCAGAAAATTGACCGGATCCATCTTGATAAATATTTACATTTATTTACATTCCATTCTGCTCTTTATCTCACAGGCAGGCCCTACTGGCTTGTGAAATTTTTATTCATTTTTTCCCAGTTTTCTTCCATTCAGGAGCCTGTATTATTTGATATACTTATAAATATATATTAGCAAAAACAATTAATCCAACTCAGAAAGCCCGGTGTGAAGCTGATAATACCTCCCCTTATGGGCCACCAGCTCCTCATGATCCCCACGCTCGATAATCTCCCCGTTCTCCAGAACCATGATGGCATTGGCATTGCGCACCGTAGACAAGCGGTGGGCGATGACAAAGGTAGTCCGGTTTGCCATCAGCCGGTCCATGCCGTGCTCGATATGCTTTTCCGTGCGGGTATCCACAGAGCTGGTGGCCTCATCCAGAATCAGGATGGGAGCCTTAGAGATAGCAGCCCTGGCGATATTTAACAGCTGCCGCTGGCCCTGGCTTAGGTTCGCCCCGTCTCCCTCCAGCATGGTATCATACCCCTGAGGCAGCCGCATAATAAAGGAATGGGCCGAGGCGGTTTTGGCTGCCTGGATTACCTCTTCATCAGTGGCATCCAGCCGGCCGTAGCGGATGTTCTCCCGGACCGTCCCGGTAAAGAGATGGGTGTCCTGAAGGACCATGGCAATATTCTTCCGCAGGCTTTCCCGGCTGAGCCTTCGGATATCCACCCCGTCGATGGTGATCCTTCCGGACTGAATATCATAAAACCGGTTCAGCAGATTTGTGATGGTAGTCTTCCCGGCTCCCGTGGAGCCTACAAAGGCAATCTTCTGCCCCGGCTTGGCATAGAGGCTGATGTGCTTTAAGATGGTCTTCTCCGGCACATAGCCAAAGGTCACATCCTCAAAAACCACATGGCCTTCCATGGGCTCCAGCACTCTGGCATCCGCCTCATCCGCCGGCTCCGGCGCCTCATCCATCACATGGAATACCCGCTCCGCGCCGGCCAGAGCGGAAAATACATTGGATATCTGCATGGAGATTTCATTAATCGGCCGGGAAAACTGGCGGGAAAAGTTTAAAAATACTGTCAGTCCTCCCACGTCAAAGCCCTTTACCACACATAAAAGGCCGCCGATACAGGCTGTCAGGGAATAATTCACCTGACTTAAATTCCCCATCACCGGCCCCATGATGCCTCCGAAAAACTGGGCCCGGATTTGATTCTCCCTCAGCTCGCCATTCAGGATGGAAAACTCCTCTCTGGCCACCTCCTCATGGCAGAATACCTTCACCACCTTCTGCCCGGTGATGGTCTCCTCGATATAGCCGTTTAATGCTCCCAGGGAGTATTGCTGGGCGGAGAAATACTTCTGGCTCCTCCTGGCCACAGCGCCCCCGGCCTTCATCATCAGAGGAATCATCACCAGGGTGATCACCGTCAGATAAAGATTAGTATATACCATTAAAAGGAAGGTTCCCACCAGGCTTAAGGCTCCGGAAAACAGCTGCACCAGGGTGCTGCTCAGCATATTTCCGATGGTGTCCACGTCATTGGTGAAGCGGCTCATGATGTCCCCGTTGCTGTTGGTATCATAGTACCGCACCGGCAGAGACTGAAGCTTAATAAATAAGTCCTCCCGAAGCTTCTGGAGAGCATTCTGGGCCACCGTCAGCATCACCTTGGCCTGAAAATAATTAGTAATCACCCCCAGAAGATAGACCAGCGCCATCACCCCCAGCCCTCTTGCCAGGCCGGCTGCGTCTCCCCGGCTGCCATCCACCGGGGCAATGTAGGTATTAATAATGGGGCGGAGCATATAGGAGCCTGCCAGGGTGGCGATGGTGTTCACAATCACACAGAGAAATGCCAGCATCAGCTTCCCCTTATCCTCATTCAGATATCCGAGAAGCCTCCTTACGGTCTGCTTCGCATCCTTGGGCATCCGCTTCGGCCCCATCCCTGTCCCTCTTCTGCCGCCAGGGCCGTGGCCGCCAAACCCTCCCGGACCACCGGAACCATGACCGCCCGGACCGCCGGGGCCGTGACCGCCCGGACCACCAGGGCCATGTCCGCCGGAGCCACCCGGGCCGCGTCCGCCCGGGCCCGCTGCAGCCGCCCGGCTTCCATATCTGCGCATCAGGCTCTGCCTTCTCTTCTCCCTGTCCATCATGCGCCCACCTCCTTCTCCCGCTCTCTCTGGGAATAGTAAATCTCCTGGTATGCCTGGCAATGTTCCAACAGCTCCTCATGGGTTCCCATGGCAGCGATACGGCCCTCATCCAGCACCATAATCTGATCCGCGTCCTCCACAGAGCCGATGCGCTGGGCGATAATAAACTTTGTGGTATCCTTTAAGGAGGTGCGGAAGCATTCCCGGATCTTCGCCTCTGTGGCCGTGTCCACCGCGCTGGTGCTGTCATCTAAAATCAAGATTTTCGGCTTCTTCAAAAGGGCCCTGGCAATGCAGAGACGCTGCTTCTGGCCGCCGGATACATTGGCTCCGCCCTGGCCCATCTCGCTGTCATACCCCTTGGGGAAGGCTGTGACAAACCCGTCTGCCTGGGCGCTGTCCGCCGCTGCCCGGAGCTCCTCCATGGAAGCCTCCTCGTCCCCCCAGCGCAGATTCTCCTCAATGCTTCCGGAAAACAGCACATTCTTCTGGAGCACCATGCCCACGCCGTTTCGCAGATGCTCCAGGGAATAATCCCGCACATCAATCCCATCCACCAGCACCCGCCCGGAGGTAGCATCATAAAGCCTGGGAATCAGCTGCACCAGGGAGGTTTTCCCGCTTCCTGTGGCGCCGATAATGCCGATGGTCTCCCCGGGCCTTGCGGTAAAGGAAAGATGCTCCAGCACTAAGCTGTCCTCCCCTCCGTTGTAGGAAAAGCACACATCCTGAAACTCCACCTGTCCCTGCTCCACCTGCCTGTGGGGATACCCTGCCCCATCATCAGTTAAATCGATGGAAACATCCAGGATCTCATTCACCCGCTTCACACAGGCCATGGCTCTGGAGCTCTGTAAAAATACCATGGAAAGCATCATTAAGGACATCAAAATCTGCACAATATAAGTGGTAAAGGCCGTCAGATCCCCCACCTGCATCTTCCCTGCGATGATGAGATTCCCCCCGTACCAGACCACTGCCAGAGTGGTCACATTCATAGCAAGCATCATCACCGGCATGGTAGTAATCACCACATTTAAGGCCCGCATCCCTGCATCCTTTAAGCCGGTATTGGCCTCCTTAAATTTCGCCTCCTCATGGCCCTCCCGGACAAAGGATTTAATCACCCGCACATTGGTCAGGGCCTCCTGGATGCCGTTATTCAGCCGGTCGATGGCCTTCTGCATGGCCTCAAACCGGGGGTACGCCGTCCAGAGAATCACCGCGATGGCCAGGGTAAGCAAAGGGATCACCACCAGGATCACCAGCGCCAGCTTGGCGTTCATCAAAAAAGCCATAATCAGCGCGCCGATGAGCATCCCCGGCGCACGGAACATCATCCTGAGCCCCATCATCACCACATTCTGGATCTGCTGGATATCATTAGTCAGCCGGGTCACCAGGGAGCCGGTGGAAAAGTCATCTACATTTTTAAAGGAAAACCTCTGCACCTTGTCAAATAAATCCTGGCGGAGATCGCTGGTAAAGCTGATGGATGCCTTCGCGCTGAAATAGGCGCCGCCGATCCCGCCCAGGGCCATCACCATGGCAGTTGCCACCATCCCGGCTCCCATCATGAGAATATAGCCATTGTCCCGGGCTGCCACCCCGTGGTTAATGATTAAGGACATCATCTTGGGAAGCATAATCTCCCCAAGGACCTCCGTAATCATCAGAACCGGCCCCAGGATAAAAGCGGCCAGGTAGGGCCGAATGTATTTTTTATATCGCTTCAAATCCAATTCCTTCCTTTCTTAATGGAGCACTCTCGGAAACTCTTTGTGCCCAGATTTGTGAGATGATTTTTTGTCAGAAGTGCACAAATTTATGAGGCGTACGTGGAACGTACGTTGATTAAATTTGAGTGCTTCTGGCGGAAAATCAGCCACAAAGATGGGTGCAAGGGAGTTTCCGAGAGCGCTCAATGGTCGTTGATCGTGATTGTGCGTCTGGCAGACAGGCCTGAAGCCCGGCATGAACCTTCCATACTATGGCGCAGACGCAGACCGCATCATTCACATTCATGTCTGAAGGTTTCCGCAGATCCGCTGCATCAGCTCCTCAAAGCGCCGAAAATCCTCCTCCTCAAATCCGGAAAACATCTTCTCCTCAATCTGCTGGAAGATCTGGCAGCTTTGGCGCACCACATCCTCCCCCTTATCCGTCACCTGCATCCGGTTATACCGGTTATCCTCCGCGTCCGCAGCCCGGCGGATGTACCCGGCCTTTTCCAGCTTCTTTAAGGTCACGGCGATGGTTGCCGTGGAAACCTGGTGCATCCTGGCAATATCCTTCTGAGACGCCTCTGGATTTGCGGCGATGTACATCAGAATCTGATGCTGGCTGCGGTAAACTCCGGTCTGGCGGACCTGGCTCTCGATATAAGACCGCTGCATCCGGCCGGCCTGGATAAACAGCTTCACCGCCCGGTGAGCCCAGGTATCCGGCTCCTTCGGCGCTTTGCACATAGAATCCCTCCTTTTCCCGGGAGTGCGCTCCCCATTCCTTTTTATGAGCACTCTTTATCATGCTTTGGCTTTAATAGTCAGGTAGTTAATAGTTAGTTAGCTATTTGATTGGGTATCATTATATCCAATTCCAGGCGGGAATGCAAGGGGGAAAGTGTGAAAAGTTTGTGAACTTCCGTTGTCCTTATCTATGCGGCCTATTATCCTGCAAAAAAACCGGCTTCCATTCTCCCTGCCCTGCTCTGCCAGCTGTAAAGCTTCCGCAGGATACCACCTTTTTCGTCGGCTGGGTGATATCCACAAAGCCGCCATTTGACCCACATAAAACGCATCTATGGTCAGTCAAATGACGGCTTTTTTGCCTCACTACAAAATATACACACCCCTGGGATCAAAGTCTAAAAAGGCCTTCTCCCCCTCCTCATAAATCTTCCGGTTCACCGGATTATAGTCGGTAATCTGAATCTCCATATCACCTACCTGCACCTGGTAATACTGATAGGCGCCCATAAAGGTGGAAAGGGTTACCGTCCCTGCCAGATATCCATGATCCGACAGCAGCGCCACCTCCGGCCGGATTACCAGGGACGCCTCCCCGCCGGCCCCAATCCCGCTAAAATTATTTACCGTAAGCTCCTGGCCTGCCACCTGAATCCGGGCGGTCTCCCCCTCGGTCTTTAGCACCTTGGCGGAGAGGAAATTCGCCTCCCCGATAAAGTCCGCCACAAACCGGGAATTGGGATGATAATAAATCTCCCGTGGGGTGCCGATCTGCTCCACCTTCCCCTTGCTCATGATGATAATCTTGTCGGAAATACTCATGGCCTCGGACTGGTCATGGGTCACGTAGATGGCGGTAATCCCCACCTTTTGCTGAATCTTGCGGATCTCCGTCCGCATGGATACCCGAAGCTTCGCGTCCAGATTGCTTAAGGGCTCATCGAAAAGAAGCACCCCTGGCTCCAGCACCAGGGCCCTGGCTAAGGCCACCCGCTGCTGCTGGCCTCCGGAGAGCTGATTGGTCATACGGGTTTCCATGCCCTCCATCTCCACCAGCTTTAAGATGTCCATCACCCGCCGGCGGATCTCCTCCTTGGGCAGCTTGCGGATCTTCAAGCCGTAGGCCACATTGTCAAACACATTATAGTGGGGAAGCAGGGCATAGCTTTGGAATACCATGGCTGTATCCCGCTTATTTGGGGTCAGGCTGTTGATGGCCTCTCCCCCCAGGTAGATCTCCCCCTCGTCCGGGCTCTCAAACCCGGCAATCATCCGCAGGGTGGTGGTCTTCCCGCAGCCCGAGGGGCCCAGGAGGGTGACAAAGGTTCCCGCCTCTATGTCCAGGGTAGTATCCTGGACCGCGTAAAACTCCTTCTTAGTTTTTGGATCCTGATATATCTTTGAAATATGTTCCAGGCGAACGCCCTTTTTCTCTTTTTCCATTCCTTTACTCCTCCCCCTTCACCTGTATCTTCCGGCTGACCCCGAAGAACTGGATCAGCGTATTCATAATCAGCACCGCCCCGTAGGTAATCAAAATCAGCACCGTGGCATAGGCGCAGGCCACCCCGTAGTTCCCCTTTTCCGCCTGCTCATTAATCTGGCAGGTGATCAGCAGGAAGTCCGGCGTCACCAAAAGGATAATGGCTGAGATGGCGGTGATGCTCCGCACAAAGGCAGTTACCAGCCCGCTGAAGAAGGAATCCTTAATCAGTGGCAGGGTTACGGTCATAAATACCCGGGCTGAGTTGGCCCCCATATCATAAGCAGACTCCTCGATGGACCGGTCGATCTGACGGAGAGCGGAGATCCCGCTCCGGGTTCCGGTGGGAAGGCTGCGGACAATAAACACGATAATCAGAATCAGTCCGGTTCCATAAAGCCCGCTCATCACCCCGGTGCGGAACAAGCCATTGGCATAGCCCCGGATGTACCCGATGCCCAGCACAGTGCCGGGAACCGCCATGGCCAGCATGGACACAAATTCGATAAAGCCCTTGCCCTTAAACCGCTTCTTCACCACCAGATAGGCGATAACCATGGATAAGAAGGCAGTCAGAGGAGAGGCGATTAATGACAGCACAAAGGAGTCCTGAAAGGCCTTTAAGCCGCTGGTCCGCAGCATGTACTGGAACCATTTCAGAGATAAGCTGTAGTCCCTGCCCCACAGGGTAAAGAGGGCGCCAAAGGGGACCATCACATACATCAGCACCACAAAGGCAGCCACCAGGGTACAGAATACCGTCAGGGGTATGGTCACGCTTTTATCCTCGATGAGCATCCTCTGCCTGGATGCCTTTCCAGTGAGGGTGGCCGCCGTCTTTTTCTCCAGATAATACTTCTGGATCAGGAACAGAACCACGGTCAGGGACAGCAGCACCACAGACATGGCCGCGGCGCCGGTGGAGTCATAGGCCCCGGTCACCTGGAGATAGATGGTGGTGGCCAGGGTATCATAGGAGCCTCCGATAAGCATGGGGTTAGCAAAATCCGCCACCGACTCGATGAAGGTCACTAGGAACGCGTTCCCAAGGCCCGGCAGCAGCAGGGGGAAGGTGACGCTGGTAAATACCTTCCAGCGGGTGGCCCCCATATCCCTGGTAGCCTCCTCCAGAGAGGGGTCGATATTCTTCAGAAGCCCCTTCAGCATCAGATAGCACACCGGGAAAAAGGTGAGGGTCTGCACGATGGCGATGCCCTTCAGCCCGTAAACATTGGAGTCGTAGATCTTAAGCAGCGACCGGGTGATAATGCCGCTGCGCCCAAAGAGCATAATCATGGACAAGGACAGCACAAAGGGCGGGGAAACCACCGGCAGCATGGATACCACGGAAAACAGCTTTTCCAGCAGCCTTGTCCGAAGCTTCACATACACCTCCACATAGGCAAACAAAAGCCCGATGGCAGTGGACGCCAGGCCGGTAATCACTCCCAGAACCAGGGTATTCCGAAAGGCATTCTGAAACCGCTCCAGGCTCAGCACCCGCTGAAAAACAGCCAGCGTCACGCGCCCCTCCTCTAAAAAGCTGTCCACCAAAAGCATGAGCAGCGGATACAGGATAAACAGCGCCAGAAATACCAAAAGCACTACAATCATACTGATTAAAATGGGATCCGAAAAAAACTTCTTCCGCTCCAGGGCCGCGCTTTGCTTCTTGGCCATAAACATTCCCCCTTCCCTAACCTATGGGACATTTTAAGAAAATGCTGCGCCGGGCAGCAGCCTCATCGCGCAGCATTCTCCTGAATCTTATTCTGTCTTGAAGCGGCTGGAATCCGCGCTGTCCGCAGAGCTTCCCAAAGCCGCGAAGAAGTCCTCCACATACTTAGCGCTGTTTTCCTTAGCGTCCTCAAAATCATAGTCAATGGTATTATTCATATCCAGGCCAAACCGGGTAGCTTCCTCCGGCTGCTCTCCATTGCTGATGACTAAGAACTGATAGGAGCCAGCCTCCTTTGCGTGGTTCACACAGTCGGGAGATAAGGCGTACTCGATCCACAGCTTCGCCGCGTTGGGATGGGCGCAGCCATTAAAGATGGCGGTGGCGCCTACCTCGAAGGAGGTTCCGTCCTCCGGCACGATGAGCTGGATATTATCGTAGCCCTGAAGGATCTGATAGATGCCGTCATGGAGGAAGCCGATGCCGATGACACACTCCCCGGGGCCTACCATCTTGGAGGGGCCGGAGCCGGACTTGGTATACTGGTTAATATTCTTATCCAGTGCCTTAAAGTACTCCATGGCCTCATCATGGCCTCTCATCTGAATCATGGTGTTAATCACAAGCTTTGCCGTACCTGCTGTGTTCGGGTTGGACAGCATAATCAGTCCCTGGTACTCTTCCTTGGTCAGGTCGTCCCATGTCTTAGGCGCTTCCAGCCCCAGGCGCTCCAGCTCCTCGGTATTCACCATAAAGCCCAGGATTCCCTTATAAATGCCGTACCAGCAGTTGGTGGGATCCTTATAATCCTCGCTGATTAGGTTAGCGGCATTCTCCGCCTCATACTCCATCAAAAGGCCATCGGCCACCGCTTCATTATAGGGGTCGGTGGTGCCGCCGAACCACACATCCGCGGAAGGCTTTCCCGCCTCCTCGGAAATCTTCGTGTAAACCTCTGAGGTGGAAAGACGCTGGAATTTCGTCTTAATTCCGTAAAGCTCCTCAAAATTCTTGCAGGCCGCGGATAAATACTCCTCCTCACAGGAGCCGTATACCGTCAGCTCTCCCTCCGCCTTCGCCGCCTCGATCAGGGCGTCCATGCCGCCGGCAGCCTCTGCCTTTGTCTCCTCCCCGCCTTCTGCCTCGGTCTCAGCGCTCTCTGCCTCCGGAGCCTTCGTCTCCTCCTGGGCAGCCGTGGTGGCAGGCGCCGCCGTGGTCTCCCCGCCGCCTCCGCCGCAGGCAGTCATCCCCAGCATCATGGAGCAGGCCAAAAGCAATGCAAGTCTTTTCCTCATAATCTTATCCTCCTTTTTCCGGCCCTCAGGGCCTTAACCGCCGGCTGGAAGGGATATCCCCTCCCCGGCGTTTAGGAAAATTATACCATAAAATAGGACAAAGAAAAAGCTTTTTTTCTGTTTTTTACAAAAAATTACCGGTTCTGATCCGCATATTCATCCAGCAATCCTCTTGTTGAATAATAGGTATAAATATTTTTATATATATCGGCCGCCCCATCTGCACAATTTTCCATAAGCCATATCAGTTTCTGCTGATGTATCTCACGGTTAAAATAATCATGTGTTATTTCATTTCTCAATAATAACTCACGCAAAAACATTTTTTCCTCTTCTGTTTCATCAAAACCAAATGTTTCATAACTGGCCATACAATATCTAAGAGAAGTGCCGCCTTTATGTGTACCTTCCTTCTTACGCATAAAAATCACCAAATCCTTGAATACCTGCGTAAAGTCATTCAGTCTTGCTGTCACAATATCAAGGCAATCTGCCTGTATTTCTGCGTCCATGGATTCTCTATATTTTTTACTTTTACCCATAATTCTTTCAGCGCTTTGCTTCATAAATCCCAGCATATCACCAATTTTCATAACATTTATTGGTTCTTTTTCCTCATTTACTTCGAGATTAAATTGCTTCAAGATATCTTCATTAAACTTCATCCAGCCATTCTCCTTTTTGTTTCTTCCAATTTATTCTGACACTTCCTTTGAAAATCCACTAATTTTTCCGGAAAATAATCAGTAAACTGCACTTTTGATTTTAACGGTGCACAATAAAAAGGGGCTTCGACTGTTATGTCTATATAAAAAATATCACTGCTAATTCCCTTTTGGTTAAAGTATTCTTCTAAATATAAGGCAAGTTTTTGATAAACTTTGAAGTCTTCTGCATAGATTGCAATGTCAATGTCACTTTTTCCTTCTATATAGTTCGTAGTCAGATAACTTCCAAAAACAAAAATGTTATAATCACAATCGCCAAATTGTTGCTCGATTTTTTTCTGCAATGAAAGTAATTCATATAATCGGTTCACAGCCTTGTCCTTTTCTGATATTTGCATTGACATTTATTCATTTCCTCTTTTCTACTTTTTTCTTATTTCACATCAATCTGCGGCAGAATATCTTTCTATGATAATTTCATTGTCTCCAAATTTTCTAGCCTCCATAACACTTCCGCCTCTTTTATGCCACTGCTTTCCCAAACATTTTCAGACTGAAACATCTCCCACTCCCGCAAAAGTGTCCGGGGATCGGAAAACGCTCCCCATATTTCGGAGTGAAAATAAGCATCGGGGTCCCCCTGGGGATCAAAATCAAAAAGAGGATTCTCTTCCTCCTCATAGCGAGCCAGAGACTCCAAAGAGGGATCCGCCTGCTGCCGGCTTAAGATCTGGCTCTGGGCATACACCGCTCCCTCCCACAGAGCTGTCTGGAAGGAGCCGGAAAAAAGATACCGCTCTACCGTATAGGAATAGACGGAATCAACCGCCTCCCGGTCTATGGGCGGATAAGCGTCATCCTGGTTATGGTGCATTCGCTGGGTTTCCAGCTCCTGATTTTCCTGCTGGATAAAGTAGGGGACAAAGGCCGGAATCCCCTCCTCTATCTTTTCCTTTATCCTGGGATTACAGGAAAGCCTGGACACAGCCGAATGAAGCTCCGCATAGGATGTGGCCAGAGTCAGCCCCATGCATTCCTCCGGCCCGCGCCACCAATAAGGCGCAACCATCCGGCTCATAATCTCCATTAACGAAGACAGCTCCTTTAATGTATAAACCCCTTCCCCGGGCGCTGCCTGGGGGCAAATCTGTCTCATATAGTCTGAGTACACCGACTGCCAGATTAATTCCTTCTCCTCCTCCAGCTCTGATTCCGGAAAGCACAGGGAAAGGCTTGCGGCATAGATATCCGCCAGCTGCCGGGAGGCTCTGTCTGCCGTCCGCTCATACCGGATACAATACTCCTGATACCTTCCGTCTCCCTCTCTTTTCATCTCCTCCAAAAGCTCCGCCTTCTGCCGGAACCTGCGGACGGTGGCCTCCACCTGATTCTCCAGCCCGTCTATGTAGCCAAACTTCCGAAAGAGATCCGGAAGAAATTTGTATTGGGAAAAAGGGTCCCCCAGATCCTGGCCGATTTCCTCATCATACAGTGTCTGTGTACTGTGATAAAGGGAAACCATATCATGGGCAAAGAAGCCGGCGGCGGCAATACAGAAAGCGGGCATCACAAGAAAGTACAGAAGCCACTGGATGACATCATAGTCCGAGTATTCCCCCTGGATAATAAACTCCTCTGGCTTGTGTTCATTGTACCGGATGGGGAGACGTTTATGCCTGGTATAAAATCCCAGCTCCTTCCGGGCATGGGGGTATTCCTCCCTATAGGTGGTATCCCCCACCTGATAGCTGATTACCGGATATTCATACCATTTACCCACCAGCTCCTTTCTCCGACGGTAATACCGCTTGATCACTTCCTCTACCTTTCCCTCGGCACAGCCCCTCCAGCGCTTCGATTGGATCCAGATTCGGATTTTCGATATGGTAAAGGGAAAAAGAATCAGGAACAGAATAAGGAACCTGCCCCCGTCCCATAGATAGTGCAGCTGGCGATTGATTTCGGTCTCCATGTAAGCCTGCCCTCCTTCTATCGGTGTCCCCTCGTATGTGTATTTCGGATGTTTTGTTCTGGCAATTATTTTTTTAGGATACGCATCCCCTATACTTAAAAGAGGTGCGGTCTCCCCTTTAAGTGTGTCCTTTTCGGTTCGATAGACATAGGAGCCTGCCAGAATGCCTGACGAAATAGTATATCATGCTTAACGTAAACTATGCAATAACTTTGTTTTCGAAACTTTAAAAAAATCAGATACGTGCTCCGCCGGGCGCACAAAAGAAGCCTGCGGCTAATCGCCACAGGCTCCCTTTCCTTCGGCTGCCGGTTTCCCGGCTGCCTGCTTTGCGTTTGCAAAATGCTTACGCCTCTTCATTTTTTCTCTTCATCATCAGAAGCAGCATGCCGATTCCGGAAAGAACCGTCATCATGTGCCATGGAAGAGAGCTGTCCCCAGTGCGGGGAAGGCCTGATAATGGTACTTCTTCTCCAAAGATTTCCACTGTTTCCTCGGGGATATTCGCTAACGGAACCGCATCATCCGGGATTTCTGTTCCGGATAATGGAGTCGGCTCGTCGGGAATCTCTTCGCCGCGGGGAGAACGGGGATTGGGAGTTGGATCGGGATCCGGGGTCGGATCGGGATCGGGTGTTGGATCGGGATCAGGGGTTGGCTCTGGATCGGGAGTGGGCTCCGGATCTGGGGTCGTAACGATTTTAATATTGATAAAATCAGTTGAAACTGACAGGCCATCCTCTGATTTCTTCAGATCCAGGAACTTATCAAAGCTCTCCAGCTTTGCCTTATCCTCGTCGGTAAGCTTATTATACTCCTCTTCGCTCATGACAATGTATACATTGGTGTCCAGTTCATATCCTTCCGGAGCAGTCATTTCCTGGAGATAGTACACAATGTCCTTCATCATAGCGTAGTTGATATTCAGCTTGCCATCCTCAGTCCAGACTGTGCTGGGGGTAGCAACAAAGGTATAGCTGTTGGTCGCCTTGTCAAATGTGCAGTACATTTTAACATCTGTGGTTTCTCCATTTTCCTGCTTTACCTTGTCGATGTAATAAACCTGGAATTCTGTCTCACTATCCGTGATCACTTCGCCGGTTTCTCCATCCTTCTTGGAAAGGGAAAAATCGATATCCATCTGCTCCAGGCTGATTGAATTGTACCAGGGCCACTTGGAATTCTGCCAGTCATTTCCAGTCAGCTGGCCGTCGATATTTAATGCCATCATGAGGCTGGTCCAGGTCGCCTGATCTGCAGACAAGCCTTTATCCAAAAGCTGTGCAAAGTACTGATCTGTGCTTTCCCAGATTTCCTCGTGAGCCATATAATAGTACAGCGCCTGCTGGTAACCATTATTGGTCCAGGACTTATTGTCATATTCCCAGCGGTTGGTTCCTTCGTTAAACTTACCCTCGCCCAGGATTTTGTCTATGTCTGCCTCATCGCCAAAGGCGAAGGAGAACAGCTGCTTATAAAATGTGTCATACTTCTCGGTCTGCAGGTGGGCATCCACAACAAATTTCTCTCCGCCGATGGTAAACCACTTATTGCCGGAGGTTGTTGTCATAGATAACTCAGCCTTTGCTTCGGAATTATTCTTTACCAGCTCATCGATGGTGGTATAGTTTGTGCCATCCTTTGAGTTATAGTAATCCAGCAGATAGGCGTTCAGGTTCTCAGCGACTGTGTCCTTGCCGTACTTGCTCAGGAACTTGCGCATATCGGACTCCCAATAGCTGGGATAGCTGTCGATATTGCCATTGCCGTCTACATACTTATAGTCCGGATTATCCATGCCCAGGGCGCGGAACATATCCTGAATCGGCTTGCTGCGAACGGTAACGTGGTAGTCTGCTCTGTCAATATAATCAAAAGGAAGAATCTGTCCGTCAAAACCAGTATATTCAGAATAATCCAGGTTCTCCGGGTCGATGATCCATCTTCCATCAGGAAGCTGATAGCGCTCCTTATAGGCATCCGGATCCTGCTCCCAAAGCTCCTTAAGCTCCTTTACCACGGTAGTCATACTCTGGGTAGCCAGGGTAAAGCTGCCGCTCTGGTACTTGTAGGTGTGCTTTGAGTCGCTGGTAAGATAAATCTCAAACTTTTTGGAATCGCCGGGCTCCATCACATTGGCGTTGCCCCGAAGGTCATATTCCTTATAAAGTTTCTTTAACTCGGCTTCGTAGTTAGCGATTCCAGCCTTATATTCAGCCAGCTTCGCCTCATATTCAGCCTGAATTTCTTTCCTTTTGGCGTCATGGTCTTCTCTCAGCTTATTGCAATCGTCAACCCATTTTTTATATTCCTTATAAGCTTCGGATTCCTCATCCTTCAGCGATTCTTCATATTCAGCCAGCTGTTTCTGATATTCTGCATATGCTTTATCATACTCTGCCTTCTTTTCCTCATACGCTTTTTTCGCTGTCAGATAGTCTTTATACTCCTGAGAGTTTTTATCCACTGTATACTTCGGCGGAGTTACCACAACCTTGCCATCGGTAATCTTGTAATTCTTAATTCCCAGGCCGTAATAAACGGCAGTATCCAGATCCCCAAAATAGTTAATATAGCCATAAGGATCCTTGCCGCTCTGAACCCAGTTGTTCCAGTCCGATGCAAACTGGGTTGCATCCGCCTGCTGTACCATATAATCCGCGTATTTCTTAATGTATGGATCGGTGGTGTCAATGCCTTCCGCCTCCAGCTTTGCAAGAGCATTCTCCACTACGCTGGCTTTCGGGTCAGACATCGCCAGTTCCGTAAAGGCCTTATTGGCCAGATCCATACCATTTGACATTTCCTCAGACAGCCCTGGCTCCTGGGGTACAGGAGGCAATGCGTTTTCCGGCTTCTTCGGTCCGCTGGGGGCCTCCGGCATAGCCGGCTCTTCGGGCATAACCGGATCCGCCGGCTTTACCGGCTTCTTTGCTTCCAGCTCTGCCTTCTTCTGCTCATATTCCTCTGTGCCAGCCTTGGCATACTGTCCCAGCAGCTCCAACGCCTTAGTCAAATCAATTACCTGATCACCCTGGGCATCTCCTTCGATCTTAAAGGTAACCTTATAAACATCGTTATCCTTATCGTAGAAAATTTCCCAATTCTCTGGTGTCCCCATGGCGTCTGTAACTGTATCAGAGGCTTCCGGACGCTTGGTATCCGTGGTCAAATCAAACTTTCTTGCATTGGCAGATTCCACAGCTGCAGAATCATCTAACACAGCAGATTCCTCTGCTAAATCGGAAGAAGCTGTATCTGTGCTGTCATTGCTGTTATCCTTGACCCCTGCGTCGAAGGTTACGATCTGGATTTCCGGCTCAGCAGGAACCGCCGCGTCCTTGCTATCCTTGCTCTTTGCCAGTACACTGTCAGAATCAGAGGAATCGCTATTAGACGGATTAACCGGCACTTCGCTGGTATTGGCCTCTGCATCTGCCGACACAGTACTGCTGTCAGCCTCTGCACCATCTGCCTCATCCAGTTCAGAAGTGTCCGCACTATCCTGAATACCATTGCTGCTGTCACTTGCTGCTACATCATTGCTGTCGCTTACAACTGCATCGCTGCTGTCGTTTGCTGCCGCATCATTGCTGCCGCTTGCAACTGCATCACTGCTGTCACTGGCAGCTTCGTTGCTGCTATCACTTACGGAATTGTCGCTGCTGCTATCGCTTCCGGAGTTATCGCTGCTGTCACTTCCAGAGTTATCGCTGCTGCTATCACTTCCAGAATTGTCGCTGCTGCTATCGCTTCCAGAATTGTCGCTGCTGCTATCGCTTCCAGAATTGTCGCTGCTGCTATCACTTCCAGAATTGTCGCTGCTGCTATCACTTCCGGAGTTATCACTGCTGCTATCACTTCCGGAGTTATCACTGCTGCTATCACTTCCAGAATTATCACTGCTGCTGTCACTCCCAGAATTGTCGCTGCTGCTATCGCTTCCGGAATTATCACTGCTACTATTATCACTACTGCTTGTAGATTCTACTTGAGACCCGCTGGAAACATCTCCGTCAGTTTCCGCCGCGAAGGCAGTCAGATGGAGAGATCCAACACACATCACTATGGCAAGGAACGCCGCGAAACTGCGTTTGGTTAAATTATTCATTTTTCTCATCATGATCTTCCTTTCTTTGCGAAATTGCACGGATGCAAAGGATCCGGCGGCCGGGCTGACATGACGGCGTTGCCGCTTTAGTCCCCTAACTTTGCGTCCTGCCCTTTCGGACAGTTTGCCAGAATGCAACCTGGCAAGCGTAGCCGTGCCCTATGGCATGGCCTTAGCTCCATGGCTTTGCGTCTTAACGTTTCCGTTAGTTTGCTAATATATTAATTCAAAGATAAATTTTCGCGGGTCATTATGCCATTTCATCCCACTACTTGTGATGTGTCAAGCAGCAGGAATCATTCCATGGCGGAATCGCTTCTGTCATAAAGCTCCCTCCCTTCTCTGTCTGCCAGCCTTTATCTATCCCTGTCGCTTATAAAAGGAAAATAAAAGGGGCATAAAGCGTACTTAAATAACCATAAAATCAAATTCCAATTTTTTCTAATTCTATGATGTAACTGCATAAATTCCACACAAATCAGGAAGAATACTGTGACAATCGTTCTCTTTTTTTTGATTTTTTCTGAATTTTAATAGACAAATACTCGAAATAGGTTCCTGGGGCATAAAGTACACCTTATTCCCCACTTTACCATATGCATCCCTTTCCTTTTTTGTCTTTTTACCACCTCCATTTTACAACAAAAAAAGCCCTACATAACGATCTTCCATCACTCATGCCAGCGCCTTATGTAAATCTTATTCTAACTCTTATTTCAGCCTTTCGCTGAACATCTTAATTCCTACTCTTTGTATCCTAATTTTCTTTACCTTTAGCATACCATAAACCATTTCAAAAATCAATATTGCATCATGTTAAATCCATTTTTATAACATATTTTGATGATTATTTACAATAAATCGGTCGATAAAATATAATTGTCTCAGTACAAATTACTTTTTTCGGCATCAGCAGCTTGTCCTCAGGTCAAGGGATATTAATTCTATAAATAAAGCTAAACGTAGCGAAGAGGAAATTTAATGTGAATTTTATTGTAAAGACCGACGTTGTTCTGTATAATTGTGATATAGCAAGAACCAATAAATCGTATCTTTTTCCACAGATTATCTATAAAAACGAAGCAAATGAATTTAACCGTTTAAAACAATTGTGAAGTATCGCTGAATGGTATAGCGCCAGCGCTCAAGAAAGGAACCGTTTGGATCATGGCAAGGACTGTAGGGATAGGGAATCAGAATTTTGAGGTAGTACGCAGGGAAGATTGTTTTTATATTGATAAGACAAAATTTATTCAAGAATGGTGGGACAGAATGGACACAGTAACGCTGATAACCCGTCCCCGACGCTTTGGTAAAACTTTGACTATGAACATGGTAGAATCCTTTTTTTCTGTCAGATACGCAGGCAGAGATGACTTATTTCAGGGGCTGCAGATATGGGATAATAAAAAGTTCAGAAAACTTCAGGGAACATACCCGGTTATCAGTCTTACCTTCGCTAATATAAAAGAACCCGACTATGCGGGAGCGCGCAGAAAAATTTGTCAAATGTTGTCTAATTTATATTCGGAATATGAATTTTTGTCAGACAGTAATGTGCTTGGAGACAGGGGTAAACGTTTTTTTGAATCAGTGTCAGAGGATATGAATGACACAACAGCCACCATGGCAATCCATCAGCTATCCATGCTTTTGTCACGGTATTATGGAAAAAAAGCGATCATTCTGCTGGATGAATATGACGCCCCTATGCAAGAAGCCTACGTAAACTCGTATTGGGAGGAAATGGTATCTTTTATTAGAAGCATGTTCAACGCGACATTCAAGACGAATCCTTATCTGGAACGGGCTATAATGACCGGGATTACAAGAGTAAGTAAGGAGTCTGTCTTTTCTGATCTTAATAATCTGGAAGTCATAACCACAACCTCCAAAGCATATGCGGACTGTTTTGGATTTACAGAGCCTGAGGTTTTTGCGGCCTTGGACGAGTTTAAGCTTTCTGACAAAAAGCAGGAGGTAAAGAATTGGTATGACGGCTTTACTTTTGGAGGACATACGGATATCTATAATCCCTGGTCCATCATAAACTATCTGGATAAAAAACGGCTGTCAGCCTACTGGGCTAATTCCAGCTCCAACAGACTGGTAGGAAAGTTAGTGCAGGAAGGCAGTAAAGATTTGAAAATTGCGTTTGAAAGTTTACTGGAAGGAAAAACTGTTACAGAGGAAATTGATGAGCAGATCGTATATGACCAGTTAAATGATAGCGACCAGGCCATCTGGAGTTTGCTGCTTGCCAGCGGGTACCTGAAAGTCAAAAGTATGAAAGGATATACCTCTGATTTTGGAGAATGGGAAGAGACATATGAACTGGAGCTTACTAATTTTGAAGTGCGGACTATGTTTCGAAAGATGGTACGGAAGTGGTTTGCTGCCGCATCTGCAGGCTACAATGACTTTATTAAAGCATTGCTTCTTGGAAATATCAAGGCTATGAATATTTATATGAACCGGATCGCTTTAGCTACCTTCAGTTATTTTGATGCAGGGAAAAATCCTTCTGCGGAGGAACCAGAACGCTTCTACCATGGATTTGTACTAGGCTTGATGGTTGAACTGACTGACAGATATATTCTGACATCCAACCGGGAAAGTGGGTTTGGGAGGTATGATGTGATGCTGGAGCCGAGAAGGGCGGAAGACGATGGAATTATTCTGGAATTCAAGGTGCAGGATATTGATGAGGAAAAGGAACTGTATGACACAGTCAAGGAGGCGCTTGACCAGATCGACAGGCAGAGGTATGAAACTATGCTGGTAGAGAAAGGCATTCCCAGGGAAAAGATACGTAAGTACGGATTTGCATTTTCTGGGAAGACCGTGTTGATTGGAGGAAGGTAATCAAGGTATTTTATTGGTTTCGAGAGTACATGATAGAAAATTGGAGGAATTACTATGAATCAGGCTTCACCTGCAAACCACACAAATCATTCTGCCAAATTGCGAGGCAGATTTTCCGGACGGATCGGCTATGTCCTGGCAGTGGCCGGCTCTGCCGTGGGACTGGGGAATATCTGGAGATTCCCTTACCTGGCGGCAAAGTATGGAGGCGGCATGTTTTTGCTGGTCTATCTGATCCTGATGGTTACCTTCGGCTTTGTCCTGATCGTGTCGGAAACTGCCCTGGGGCGCATGACTGGAAAAAGCCCCATAGGCGCGTTTCGCTCCTTTGGATCCAGTCTTCCCTTCCATCTGGGCGGCTGGATCAATGCGGTGGTCCCCATGCTCATCGTTCCTTATTACTGCGTCATCGGCGGCTGGGTTCTGAAGTATCTTTTTGAATATGTGCGGGGGAATGCCCTGAGCCTGGCGGAGGATGGGCACTTTTCCCAGTTCATCGCCTCCTCCGCCCAGGTAGAATTCTGGTTTATCCTCTTCTCCGCCCTGGTATTCTTCGTAATCCTGGCGGGAGTGAAATCCGGGGTGGAGCGGGTATCCAGAGTCATGATGCCCATCTTGATTATTCTGGCTGTGTTTGTGACCATTTACTCCATCACCCGCCCCGGCGCCTTAGAGGGTGTGAAATATTTTTTGATTCCGAATTTTGACGACTTCTCATGGATGACGGTGGTGGCCGCCATGGGGCAGATGTTTTACTCCCTCTCCATTGCCATGGGTGTGCTTTACACCTACGGATCTTATATCGGAAAGGATGTAGATATCGAAAAATCCACCACTCAGGTGGAAATCTTTGATACAGCCATCGCTGTCTTGGCGGGAATGATGATCATCCCTGCGGTTTTTGCCTTTTCCGGCGGGGATATGAGTGTATTAAAGGCCGGGCCCTCCCTTACCTTTATCACCCTTCCGAAAATATTCGTCAGCATGGGAGCCGGCACCCTGGTAGGAATTGCCTTTTTCCTTATGTTTTTATTCGCGGCTCTCACCAGCGCTATCTCTCTGATGGAGGCCAGTGTTTCCTCCCTGGAGGACGAGCTTCACTTAAGCCGCCCGAAATGCTGCCTGGCGATGTGTCTGGTGATGGCCACAGCAGGAACTGCCTCTGCCTTAGGCTACGGGGTCTGGGACTTTGTCACTCTGTTCGGCATGTCCTTCCTGGACTTTTTCGACTTCCTGACCAACTCTATCATGATGCCTCTGGCTGCCCTGGCTACCTGCATCCTGATTATCCGCGTGGTGGGCCTGGACGCCATCGCCAGGGAGGTGGAGCAGTCCTCCCCCTTCCGGCGGAAAAAGCTGTATTACTTTTTCTTAAAATACCTGGCTGCCATCTGCATTACCATTATTCTCATCAGCTCCATAGCAAATGTTCTGGGAATTATTTCCCTGTAAAAAACAAGGAATCTGGCAATCAATGCGCCGCCAGAACAGGAAAAGGGGCATTCGCCTGGTTTGACGAATGCCTCTTTTCTTATTTTTTCTTTACTTCTTTATTTCCTTACTTCTCTTCCTTCCTCTTCTTCATGATGCCTGCTGCGCCTAACAGGGACATAAGCATCAGTCCTAAGATTCCCGCAGTAGAAGCAGAGGTATCTCCTGTCTTGGGAAGGCCGTATAATGGCACATCCTCATCCAGAATCTCCGTCAGGGAATCTCCATCCCCGCCGTCCGCTCCGCCTAAGGGCACATCCGCATCTGGAATAAAGCTTGTGGGCGGATTGCTTCTGGAGGGATTTCCTCCGCCGCCTCCGGTGCTTCCTCCGCCGCCGGGACTATCGCTGTAGGGCTTTCTGGTATTGGTCACCGTCACGGTTACTGCCGGGCTTATGATATCCGCAGTGCCGCTCTGGCTGTCCCTCACCGCTCCCTGAGCCTTTGTCTCGTAGGATACCTGGTAACGGAAGCCTTCGGATAATGCTGTTCCATCGCTGGACACCTCCGTCACCTGATAGGTGTCGTAGGGCAGATTCTTCACAGTAAGGCTTCCCACCTCAGCCATCTCATACACAGACTGGGTTACCTCGATCTTCCAGATCAGCTCTGTGGTGGGGTTCCCCTCTGGATCCGGCATGGGGATCTTCTCTCCCTTGCTGTTCTCCACCTGGAAGTAGAAGGCATTTCCTTCATATGCCCGGTCGGAACGTTTTACCAGGGTCAGGCTTCCTAATGCCTTCTCCCGGTTAAGGATCATCGCCGACGCGCTGTCCGCGTTCTCCAGTGTCAGGACCACCGGCTCCGGATTTGTTACATCATACAGCGGATTCGGATTCTCCTGGTCATAGATCCTCCCATCCCGGTCTGTCTCCAATACCCGGTAGGTCTCATAAGGTACAAATATGGTATGAAGCTGCTCATCAGTGATCCGTCCGATGTGAGCCATGTTGCGGTACTGGTATTCCTCCGGAAGGTCTACGGCCTCACCTCTGGAATTTAATACCGTGTAATAGAATTCCCGGCTCTTATCCTGGAAGCCATTCCCGGCATAATCCTGAAGGGTCTTTCGGATCTGTAAATAGCCCCGGTTCCTCTGGTTGGTCACTGTGACTGCCATGGCCGGATTCTGATAATCCGTCCCTGCCTCTGTGGACCCCTGGCCATAGGCCGGATCCATTCCCTGGGCCTCCATAGAGACATCATAGGGATAGCTCTGGGAAAGGGCATTGCCCTCCTCATCCACCTCGGTCACCAGATAGCGTCCGTAGGGGAGCCCTGTAGCAGTCAGACTTCCCACCGTGTCCATGGTGTTCACTGTCTTGTCCGCTGTGATTATCCACAGCAGGCTTTCGCCTTCCTCCTCTTCTCTGCCAGAGCCGAGAAGCCGCTCCAGCCAGCTGGAGGTTTTTCCCTGAGTCCCGGGAGCCGGAACCAGCTCACCGGTTTTTTCATTTCTCACAGTGAAGAAGAACTTCGTCTTTCCGCCTTCGGCCCAGTCGGTCCGCTTGGTGAGGGTCAGCTGTCCTAAGGCTTTTTCTGTATTAATAATCTGGCTTCCCACGGTATATAGATTGGCATCCAGATACACATCTTTCGGCGGATTTAATACCATATCCTGATCCACATAAGAGATGTGATAATCCGGATTAGGATTCTCCTTATCATCATAAGGAACTCCCGTTTCATCCACCTCCTTCACCCGGTAGGTTCCGAAGGGAACGAATATCCAGTGGGCATCTGCGCCATTTACAATGGTTCCTATGGTAGGATCTCCAGGTACTGCATAATCCTCGGGAAGGGTTAATGGTTCGCCCTCTGCCCCGGTCTCATCCACCGGATATACCCGGTAGAAGAAGGTTCTCTGCTCTCCCAGCTCCTCTCCATAGTGGTCATTCAGTCTCTTGCTGATGGTGAGCCAGCCCCGGCTGCGCTCATTGGTAATGGCTACAGCCCCTGGAGTTAGCACCAGGGTATTGGTCCGGTTCTCCATATCTACGGTTACCTTCACTGGTTCGGAAACCTTAGCCTCATATGCATCGGAGTAGGATGCGGTGGGATCCAGATATTCCACAACCTGATAGGTGTGCCCCGGCATCAGTACTTCCCTGGAGCGACCTGTGTAGGTTCCGTCTGCCTGGGCTTCGATGGTGATGGTGTCAACCCATGTGGCGTCTTCGGTTCCAGGCGCGTCGTCTGCTGACTGGAATGGCTCCTGCCGTCCGGTAATGTCGTACACATGGAATACCGGAAGGATGGAAGGAATGTCACTGTTAAAGGTCTTTACTAAGGGAAGGCTGGTGAGCTTTACGGTGTTCTCCGCTACAGCTGTCACCTGGTTTTCTCCCTTAACGGTCTTTCCGTAAATCGTCCCGTTCGCCACATTCACGCTGGGACTCTGGCCTCCGCTTACGCTGCCTCCGCTGAACTGGAAGCCGGTGGGAAGCTTCTGATCCTCCGCGATGTGGAAGGTGGTTCCATAATAAATTCCGTCGAAGCGGACGCTCTCTCCTGCCCGCAGCTTAATGTCCTTCACTATGCCATTTGCCGCTCCTGGCGTCACCAGATAACGGACGGCTGCTTCGGTCTGGTTTCCTGCGCTGTCTGTGGAAATCCGTGTGGCCTTGATATAAAGCTTTCCTGCCTCCTCCGCCAGTGCAAAGGCTGCTGCCGGACGGCCATAGCTTTCAGGCTGCTTTAAGGTCATGGTAAAGGAAAATTCCTTTTCCGCGTTTGGATCACCGATCTTCTCCTCCCCGGTCAGCTCCTTTCTCAAGGTCAGAGAGCCGGTTTCCAGGGTGTCCTCTATGGTCAGCTTCAGCTGATCCTGGCTTAAGGAAGCTTCAGGATACGGGGCTTCTGTCCCATCTGGCTGACACAGCTGGAGCTTTAACAGATTGGAATCCGGTACGCCATTTGGCACCAGCTTAAACCAGATATCCGCCGCTGCCGTATATCCGGCAGGAACTGTTGTCTCGGTTAATTTATATACGTTATCCTTTACGAGTCCGCTCTGGAAGAAGGTTCCCTCTCCCATGCTATCACAGGTTACGGTCTTGACAGCCTGGGCTCCATCATAGATGGTAAATACAGCCCCGGCTAAAGGCGTCTTATCCTCCTCCCTCACCTTTGCGATGGTGTAGCTCTGCGGAGTATTTTGAATCGCCCGGTCAATGGTTAATACTGCATTGGTTCCGGCGTAGGCAGCGTCCTTCATCTCTCCGTCGGGAGAGTAGGTGTTCTCGCCCGGGATTATGTAGAAGATAATGGGCTCTGACTTGGTGTAGCCTGGAAGCGTCTTGGTTTCCGTCAAGGTATATTTTCCCTTGGGAAGCATCCAGCCTGCATTTCCAGCCGAGAAATCAACATGGCCGCTTACGGTGGTGAAGGTTACGGTCAGGCTGGATTCTCCGGATGTGGGCTTCCCGCCCTCTCCTTCTGCCAGCTGGATCCCTGCGGTGTTTTTCCAGTTCTCTGGTGCATGAGTTAAGTAGGTAATCCACTCCTTTGCCCAGTACTCAAAGGTGTCGTCGCCATCCAGCCGCTCTGCCTTCAGCTCAAACTCTACCCCAGCCAGGTTTTCCCTGCTCTCGCTGTCGATCTTGTCGAAGGTGAGGTTGCCGGTGGGGAAATAGATCCCCATGTCCTGATTGCGCACTGCGTAATTCTGTACCTGAATCTGTTCTATTTCCGGCATGGTAATATTTAAAATCTCGCCATGCTTTCCATTGGCATCGGAGCTGTTTCCTGCAAACTGCATCTCCGCGTCGGAGTCATACCTGGCGTCTCCCTGGCGCTGTTTCGTAATGGTGCACTGCTCCAGAGGAATCTTCCTGCTTTGGCCGATGATGTTAAACAGGCCTTTGTCTGTTCCATTACTTTCCATTCCGGTAAACTCAACTACAAACTCTCCTGCAGGCAGGTTTACGAAGCGGTAATTCCCAGGAGCTACATATCCTTCTGCCTCTTTCTTGCTGTGGACATCCCATGCCTTTCCCAAAGAAGTCGTTCCGATAATCTCATAGGAATCCCCATTCTTTTTCTTTAAGGTAACCTGAATATTCTCCAGCCTTGGCTCACCGCTGTCCTGAACTCCATTAAAGTTAGCATCCAGCCAGGCCAGGCCTTCTAATGTACGGCTTACCACGAAGGAATGAGCCGTGCTCTTAAGATCCCGGTTGCTTAATGTGGTTCCTACGTAATCTCCTGGCTTCGCGTCCTGAATCTGAACCTTTGTATCCAGAGATAAAGTGGTCTGAGCAGGCAGTACACCTACGGCGACGATCGCTGTTACCGGTTCTCCGCTAAAGGTATGGGTGGGGTGGCTGCTGTTTATACCATCCATTAGAATCCAGATACCCGCTTCTACTTCATGCTGGAACTGTTCCATATTTAAAATTCCGCTTGAATCCAGATAATCCTTTGAGCTCCGATTTTTGTAATCCTCCGATGTTGTGTAGTAGAACTTAATGCCGGAAGCCTGATTTAAGTTTGCCATCACACTGTGATTATCGCAGCTGACTGTCACCTGATTCAGGGAAATCCTTCCGCTGGAAACCTTGGTTCCATCCTTATCCCCATTAAAGGGCACCACATCGTATGCGATGATATCGGTCTCATTGGGCGAATTATTCCCGATCTTCAGAGAAAATTCCATAGGAGCGCCTACTTCTACCGCAGTCTGTTTCGCCTTCTTAAATACATTGGTGGCGCCCAGCTTAGATACCTTGATCTCAAATACTGCCATATTTCCTTCTTTTAATGCATAGGTAGGGGCCAGATTGGTTCCTCCAATGGTCACTTCATTTTCTAACCCCTGACCATCTTTCACATCGTTTTGGGCCGTATTGATATCTCCAATATCACAGGAATAATAGATTGGGGCAAGAGGTGTCCTGAGATCCGTTCCAAGCCTTACATTCTTAAATGTCCATGTCAGCCGGACTCTCTCCTCTTCCACTTCATTCCCATTTACATCCTTCACTTTTTTAATGACTTTGTCTATGGTCAGTCGAACAGATTCAGCGCCTTTTCCTCCATCTCCACGCTTCAAGTCAATCTCTGTACCCTCGAAGGGAATATTGACACCGGTAAACTGTCCTTGCTGTCCTGCCCCTATCGTCTCATAGGTTCCTCCAATGTAGGAGGAGCCTGGCTTATAAGTTAAGCCGTTAGGAAGCGTATCCTGCACAACTAAGGAATCAATAACAAATTCTGAACCTGCGGTCTCCGAATTTGAAGTGCCACCTTTTCGTTCAATGGTTGGAGACAAAATATAGTCCGCTACCCTTTGCCCTACATCCAAATCATAGTAAACCTGTGCCTGGTTTTGATTTGAAATCCTCTGGGCAGTACTCTTTTTAATCGTCGCACGGTAACCTACGATTAAGCAGGAATCAATATTATGGATATCTGTGCCATCTTTAATCTCTCCATTTTCCAAATATTGAGTTTTAGGAGAGCCTGTACCCTTGTGTACATTTGTAGCAGGTATAAAATTATCTGGAAAGGATCTCAACCCACCTGTCGGCTTTGCCGCATTGGTTGGAAACCCGTTCTTTGCATAATCAAGCCATTGGGCTTCTGTGATTTCTTCTTCTTTGGTAATGGTCGCTCTACTTTCTTTATTTAAATACTCTATGGCATCGCTGACTACATCCTTCCGTTCCCATGCTCGAGTGTTCTGGGTAACCATGTAAACATTCCCAACCAAATCCGTATTATTCTTAACTTTTCCCTTTACAAAGAAATGGTTGTGCGTCATCTGCCAGCTGTAATCACCTCTCCACTCGCAGAGCACGGCAACGCAGACATACTCTTCCTTCCATTGATCCAAGGGGTAGAATTCTAACTGTTCAAAGGAAGCATGAATCATTTCATCATCATAGCCTTCATCAGCCGGTGTCTTGGCACTGCCATGATTCCATCCTTGGGTCGGATCACTTTTTCTTACCCCGTAAAGTATCCGTTCTGTGGGACTATTTTTCGGCGATGTGCCATTTTCGTCCATCTGTGGTTCAAACATAGCATCGTCAAATTTCACTAAGGCATCATAGGCAACACCGCACTCATTTCCATCCGTGCCGTCATGGTCGATTCGGCACTGCAGACTCATCTCCGTCCCTAATGCCGCCCAATCCTTACCACTTCCTTCACAGCCTGATGTCAAAGGGATCGTCCAGTTCATATCGGATGAATTATACTGAACGTAGCTGATATAAGTGCCTGGCAGGCGGTAATTATAAGGAGTGTCTCGTTTATCATCCCCCGTATTCGCCTGCTCTGCCAAAGGCTGGTGCGTCATACTTTCCATTTTCAGATTAACATCCTCAGCCTTTACTTTAAATACGCCTGCGTTACAGCTAGTCCCGATGGCTTCGGTATCCTGAAGAACCAGAATGTCCTCTCCAGCTGCATTTTTTCTATAAAATGGCTGCACAATCCAGAATTCTCCTGCTGAGAAACACAGCTTATCTAATTCCCAGTAATGGGAAACACTCCCTCTTGTGAAATAATCATTGCCATTTTCATTGCCACTGCCTGGAACTGTGTTTGGTATTTTTGACAAATCCTCTGTAATCTCAAAACCATTGACAGACACGTGAATCTCTCCGCCTTCAACCTTCCCCTCTTCCGTTATTCGGTAAGGTTCCTGTGTCATGGTCCAGCTTCCGCCATTAGCACAGCTGGAATTGCGGTTCCAGCCATTGGAGCGGGGACGATTTAATGGCACCGACCTGGCGCAGGTATCTGTAAATTTTCCTTCAACCTTCCGGTCATCCTCCTGGGCTTCATAACTATTCTCCCCAGCGCTCCATAGCAAAGGCTTATAATACTTTAATTCTAATTCATTTCCCTGTTTTCCATCAGCATATTCTGGAATGAAGGTAGAATCTAATTTCACATCAAAGCGAATGGTCTGATTCAAATCGGGGAATTCCACTCCACGAAGGCCTGTTCCGTTTTCTTTTCCATAGATCTGAAGAACCGCACCTAAACTTCCCATACGGCCCTCTTTTACTTCTTCATGGCCTCGATTGGGCGCTTTCTCATTTCCCGTGTTAAAATCAAACTTGCTTATGGTAGTATTGGTATATCCGTCTAGCTGCAGCTCCACATTATACATAGGACGGGCGGATATAATAATCGGGTCTGTCTTCACCGTAACAAATTCTTCCGTCTTATGCTTATCACAAGCCTGGGCGCTTCCGGTGATTAACCGGTCGGGGAACTGATATCCGATGGCGCTGCCCTCGGTATCCCCTTCCTTCATCACTAGCCCGGCTCCTTCGCCTATGTCATTGACACCCAGCCAGAAGGTTGCTTCCGGTACGATTTCTTGCCCATTCTGTAATTTTAATGCACGAAGTACCACCTTTAATTCCAGCTTGCTCTCGCCGATGGCATTTTCCCCGCCATTGGTGGGCTCCCAGAGAAAGCTTCCCCGCAGAACCTGAACATCTTTGCCATTCCGCTTCTTCGTGGTTACGATATTTCCATTGCCATCTTTTTCAAGCTGGATATTCGTCTTGGAATGGAGCCATCCCATATTATCGGTGTCAAAGGTAAGTTCGCTTGCGGATCCAGGAAGAATCAGCTCGAAGCAAAGGGTTCCTGTCTTATAATGACGGTATGGGCTTCCATCCCGCACGCGGCTGGTTACCTCCACATTATAGCTGGCGGTATCGAAGGTTCTGAGAATATTATCCGCTGCCTTCCAGTCATCACCTGGCTCGTAACCTTCAGGGTATTCCTTATTCGGATCCTTTGTATCAAAAGGCTCTGTACCTGTCTGGAAGGAGTCCTTATTCAAACGAGCCTCCACATAGGCCACATCTCCCGCCTGATCTACCGTCTCCCCCAGGTCGCCGCTCTGGTAAACATTTACCACCACTTCATCGGATTCCCCGATCACCACGGTTCCGCCTGGATAATCGATATATGCTTCGTAGCGGACGGTATGTGTCTTCGCCTTCTGGAATGGAGTAAAGGTATTCTTTCCATCCCACTCCCAGACTTCTGTCTCCAACTGGTCGATCAGCTCATAGGTTACGGACTGGGGACGGCACTCATACTGCTTCTTCTCTGCTGTGTCATCCTCTGCGGTCACATTTCCATTATCCAGCAGATCGTACTCTCTGCCTACGATAAAGAAGTCAAATGCCGGCAGGTTAAAATGAATCTGGCTTGCGGATACCGTAATTTCCTTCTGGAATCCTTCCTCTTCCTGCCCCTCAGCCTCTGATAATACCTGGTAGGTAAGAGTATAAGCGGCTGTGGAGGCTTCTCCCTCCTCCGGCTTTTCCCCAAGGCTAAAGTCCGCTCCATCTGCGGAACTCCATAAGGTGTCCTCTCCTGTGATGGTCAGAATAACCGGATATGTATTCCCGTTCTCATCGGTAACCGTCCCGCCTTCCGGAAGCAGCACCTCCGCCGGATACTCCGCTCCATAGAAAAGCACGTCTCCATCCTTAATGGGAAGCTGCTCTTCCCAGTCCAGCTCTCCTGCCACAGCCTTTCCAGCCACTCGCTTCATGCTGGACTGGACAAATGCAACCGTATTCTGCCGCAGTCCCAGCACGGCCGGGTACTCGCTGCTGTCCGGGCCTACCATATCTTCCAGGGAAAGCTCTTCCTTCACTTCCTCTGTACCGGCCTCCGCCTCATCGTCTGCTGCTGTAAATAAGGAAGATACGGAGGAAAACATCTTCGACAGGAAGGATTTTTCTCCGCCCTGGGCCTTTTCTAAATCCTCTTCTGTGATCTCCTCCTGGTTTATCAGCTTCATCTCCAGCTCAGACATATCGAACCGGCCAGTGGGATCCAGCTTATAGGGCTTTAATCCCTCTGCCTCCATCTCCTGGCGGATGGCTGCGATGGTATCCGCTGTGTTTCCCTTCACCGCAGTATCGATTTTTACAGTGCTGCCTGCTGTTTCTTTTGTTTCTTCTGTTTCTGCCTTTTCCTCATCGCTGCTTCCCTGGCTGCTGCTGGCTAATGGCTCTGCAACCATGTGAATCCACTTCCGGCTGATGGAAAGGGAGTAGTCCTTGCCACTATCCCCGGTGCTGTCCTGGGAGGGCTTATCTGAGCCATCCGGCTGATTCGATGTCCCGGAATCCTGGGAGGGCTTGTCCTGGGAATCAGAGCCTGCCGAAGCGGAATCCTTTGCGTCCCCCTCCGCCTTATCCGAGCTGGTATCCTTGTGATTTCCGTCATCGGATATCACTGGACCGGAATTCTCCGGAGTATTATCCTTGTTCTCTGTATCCTGACTGCCGGAGGGTTTTTCCTGTGAGCCAGGGCGATCGATGCCTCCTTCCCCTGAGCCGGGACGGTCTGTACTTCCTTCTCCTGTGTCAGGACGGTCTGTGCTTCCTTCCCCTGCGTCAGGATGGTCTGTACTTCCTTCTCCCGCGTCGGGACGATCTGCGCTTCCTTCTCCTGCGTCAGGGCGATCTGTGCTTCCTTCCCCTGAGCCGGGACGGTCTGTACTTTCTTCTCCTGCGTCAGGGCGATCGATACTTCCTTCCCCTGCGTCAGGGTTGCCTGTGCTTCCTTCCTCCGGGGCTGGAGCTTCGGTATCCTCCTCATCTGGCGCCGGAAGCTCTGGGCTGCCGCCTTGATCCGGATCCTCCAGAGAGCTTCCTCCGCTGAGGCTGCCTCCGCCAGAGCCTCCGCTTCCGGAACCGCCTCCGGCATTTCCGCCTGTTACTGTACCTGATGCATTCCCTTCCTGGGATGCGCCTGGACCTCCCACATTCACCGTGGCTCCGGCTCCATCCTCCAGGGCGCCGCCCTGGGCCATCTTTTTCTGGCGACGGCTCAGCTCCTTCATCTCCTTGAAGGTGATCCTTCCATCCTCCAGGCGCAGCTCTTCTCCTTCATACCAGATTCGGACATTGTACTGGCTGTCTTCCTCTGCGGCGCTGTTAGGGTTAATCACCACAAGCTGCAGATCCTCAAAGGACATCCCGTCCTTCTTTTTCCCCTGCTTTACATAGACAAAGTAGGAAAGCTCCGCCTCATCCTCAAAAGTACCCTGGAGCACCAGCTGGTATCCTTTGGTTCTGGACTGGATCTCGTCATATAGAGCTACCACCGCCCTTGGATCCTCGTAGCCGAAGAGCCCTGTATCCAGCTGCAGCTCCTCTCCGTCCTCCGGGTCATTTTGCGCTTCCAAT
Organism: uncultured Lachnospiraceae bacterium; assembly: GCA_951800145.1. Lineage (GTDB taxonomy): Bacteria > Bacillota > Clostridia > Lachnospirales > Lachnospiraceae > Caccovicinus. Next base: position 41,244 of record CATOJE010000017.1, read on the forward strand.
GCCTCCTGGATAGCCGCCTCTGACAGGTAGAGATTTCTCTCGTCCCCGTCCTCCAGATAGTAATCCAGACTATTTCCCTTGGCCGGAAGGTCATCGCTCCCCAGCTGCACTGCGTCAGACCGGGATGCATCCGATGGCGATGCGCTGGCATAGGCATTGGCATAGCCTGCCAGCCCTACTGCATTCAGCCCATCTGCCATGGTTCCGGTTAAAAAAGTGGTAACCAAAACCGCTGCCAGCTTCCGCTTCCACTGGACCCTGCCCAGGAAATGCCGGATCCGGTCTGAAGCCGGAAGGGTCTTTGCCTTACGGCTTCGGCCTTTTTCACTTTCATTCCACTTCATTATCTTCTCTCCTCTCCCCTTTTTGCTTCTTTAAACTAAGGTTCTCCTTCTCTTCCTTTGTTTCTTTATCCGTGAGTTTGATCTGCCGGAGGGGAAGCGCTCCCCTCCAGAGCTACATCCATCATCTTAATAAGCTCCAGAAGGCTCCGGAAATTTTCCGTCTTGTTTTCCTCCATCCAGGTCACGGAGCCTTGCCAGGTTGCATTCTGCTGCCCCAGCACATGGATCAGGAATGAATGCTTCTGCTTCACTGTACCACACCTCTCTCTTCCACTTCCTCTGCTGTCCTTGTCCTTCTTCTGAATCCGGCGATATCTCTGTCTGCAGCGCTACCTCACCTGTATCCTCTGCCTCCCACATCTCTTTTAACCGGCGGGCTATGCCTCTGCCATCGGTCTGGCTGGTATTCACCAGCAGAGCCACAAACTGGCTGACGCTGTACCTGGCACACACATCATTGCTTCGGATTGCCCCGGACAGGAGCTTCTTTAACTGTTCCATCCTTCTCAGAGTATATTCCTTATCCTCCGGTATCCTCTCTGCAGGGTCTGTCAGGGTACACAAAAGAAGCACTGCATTCTCCCTGGTCCTCTCCTTAATCCTTGTCACTACCCGGTAGATATCTACAAAGCTTGGATAGCTGCACCAATAGGCGCCGCTGCCGGTTTCCTTTTCCTTCAGCCTTACCTTAATTTCTGTCAGTGCATCCTTCGACCAGAGGCTGCCCTGGCTCTCATCCCGCCGCCAGATCTCCTCCCTGGCCGGCATGGAAATCCCCATCTCCTCATAAAGGCCGGCATTGGCAGTCTCGTACACTCTTCTGGCGTCCTCATACCGGTTCTGGGCTATAAGGCAGTCAATCTGGCAGGACTGCCAGTTGTCATACGGGTATATCCGGCTGGCCTGGGTGCACAGCTCCAGAAGAAGGGTGTACTCTCTCTTCTCCTTTAAGGCTTTGCACAGATCATTCATGCATTCTGTGTAAATTCTTTGATACCGGGCTCCCTCCACAGTGGCCCATTCCTCCCCGGTCAGGGTGGGGAGGAATTCTCCTCCATATATCTGGCATAAATCCATAAGCAGCTGGAGCCGTTCCTCCCCCTGCACTGTGCCGTCCCGGATTCTCCGGTACATGGCGTCGATCCTTCCCACATCTGTCTCCAGCTCATATTCCTGGCTGAAATAGTACATTCCCTTCCGGTAAACTGCATACCTTCCTTCGGGAAATCCCTTTGTCTCCTGAATTAATTTCCGCAGGCTGAAGGCACAGTACCGGAGATTCACCAGCTGGTTGGCATCATCTGCTGACTCATCCCCAAGGTAACCTATCAGCTGGCTGCGGTGGATCCCCTTCTTCCCTGCCATCAGCAGGATCAGAAGCAGCTGCATATTCTTCTGGCGGATCCGCTTTGACAGGCTTACCCGCTCTCCCTGGTAAAAGAGGGAAAAGCCGCCTAAGAAGCTGGCGTAAAAATCAGTATATGGTCTCTCCTTCATGACGCTCCTCCCTTCTTTCAGACTTTTATTTCCATATAATTACATTTCCACTAATTCCAGCCGTATTATAGCATAGGAAATGTTTGAAAAAACGTTACATTATCATCATTTTTAATTATTTTTTATATTTTTATGATGATTTTATTACAGTTTTCCCCAAACTCAAAGGTGTCAAAATACCTTTTGACCTCAACATCATGATATAAAAAAATCCCCCGGAGTTTCCTCCAGGGGGTTTGCGCTCTTACTATTCCCGCTGTCAAAATAGCTGAACATGGCCAAAGCTACACGGTTCATGTAAGCATTCATGGATTTTACATCATCCTTTATTTTTCTTCCTTCCTCTTCTTCATAATCCCGGCCGCACCAATCAGGGACATGAGCATCAGTCCCAGGATTCCGACGGTGGGCAGTGAGGTATCTCCTGTCTTGGGAAGGCCGTATAAGGGCACATCCTCATCTAAGATCTCTGTCAGGGAATCTCCCTCTCCTCCATCCATTCCTCCTAAGGGTACGTCTGCGTCGGGTATGAATTCTGTGGGCGGGGTGGTGCTTCTGGAGGGATTTCCTCCCCCTCCTCCGTTTCCTCCTCCCCCGGGGCCTCCCGGGTTATTTCCGTAGGGGCTCCAGGTATTGGTCACTGTCACGGTCATGGTCGGGCTGATGATGTCATTCTCCCCTCCCTGTCCCGGACGGATGACTCCCTGGGATACGGTCTCGTAGCTCACCTGATACCGGAAGCTGCCGGTTAATTCTGTCCCGTCCTCATTTACCTCGGTCACGGTGTAGGTGTCGTAGGGCAGGTTCTTTATGGTCAGGTTTCCCACCTCCGCCAGCTCATAGACGGACTTGGTTACCCCGATCCTCCAGATCCTTTCCGTGGTTGGGTTTCCTTCTGCGTCTGGCATGGGGATCGCTTCTCCCCTGCTGTTCTTTACCTGGAAGTAGAAGGTGTTCCCTTCATAGGCACGGTCGGAGCGCTTCACCAGGGTCAGGCTTCCTAAGGCCTTCTCCTTATTGATGATCACAGCCTGGGCCGTGTCTGCGTTTGCTCCGGAAAGCTTTATCTCTTCCGGGTTGGTTACATCGTACTGCAGGTTTGGATTCTGGCTATCGTAAGCCTTTCCTGTGCTGTCCGTCTCCAGAACCTGGTAGGCTCCGAGGGGCAGGTACAGGCGGTGTACCACATCGTCAGTGATCCGGCCGATCTGGCTGTTTCCATTGTACTGGTATTCCTCTGGAAGTATGACTGGCTCTCCCTGGGCATTTCTCACGGTGTAGTAGAAGTCACGGCTCTTATCCTGGATGGGATTTCCGCTGCAGTCCTGAAGCTCCTTGCGGATCTGTAGGTAGCCCCAGCTTCTCTCATTGGTCACCAGGACCTCTCCCTTCCGGTTTCCGTCAGTCAGCTCCGGGGATACCGGGGCCTGGCCTGCTTCTGTCCATTCCAGAGATGCCGGGTTCGGATCGGCTTCTGACGTTTCCGGGGATCCTGGGTTCGGATCAGCTTCTGACGCTTCCGGGGATCCCGGGATGGCAGCTCCTTCTCCGGATACCTCCATCTGATAGGATACTGCGTAGCTATAATCCTCTGCCAGCGGGTTTCCTTCCTGGTCGGTCTCGGTTACGGTGTAGACTCCATAGGGAAGTCCCTTTGTGGTCAGCGCGCCGATCCGGTGAAGCCGGGCTGCTGCGCCGGTTTCTGGGATATCCGTTCCCGGGATATCGGTTCCTGAGGTGCCGCTTCCTTCTGTGTAGGCGTAATCCTCCTCCGCGGTGATCGTCCACAGCAGGTCGGGCGTAAACTCTCCGGACAGAACCGCGATACCGTCCTTATCCCTTCCGATAAACTGCCCTCTGCCGTCGGTTACTTGGAAATAGAACCGGGTTCCCTTTCCCGCATAGTCCGCCTGCTTCGTTACGGTTAATTCACCTAAGGCCCGCTCCGTATTCTGGATCACCACGGCTGCACTGTCTGCATTCTCATGGTTAATCACGATCTGGGAAGCGGATCCATCAGAGGCGGCTCCGTTGGAAGTGTTCCCACTGGAAGTATTTCCGTTGGAAGCATTCCCACTGGTAATCACTACATGATAGTCCGGGTTCTCTCCCCCTTTTCCAAATATGCTGTCAATCCACCCTAGGATTCCTTCCTTTTTCTCTGTCTCGTAAGGCGTGATGGTAACTTTTCCATCTTCCGCCACAGTAACTCCTACCTCCTCCACGGTGTAGGTTCCGTAAGGAATCCGGTGGTGGATGTAGATGTCATCGGCTGCATTGGTGATCCTTCCTACCGTCGGGTCGAACTCGCACTGGTGTCCCTGTCCCGGCTTCCCCTCTTCGCCTTCCGCTCCGGAAGTCTGGATGGTCAGATACGCTCCCTTCTGGTCCTTGATCCGGAAGTAGAAGGTCCGGATATCCCCGCCGTCTTCTCCCAGCTTAGTTCCATAGTAGTCAAAGAGCTCCTTGGTAATCCTTAAGTCGCCGTAGGTTCTCTGGTTTTCTACGGAAAGGGTGACGGTCTTTTTCATCGTTATGCCGCTTCCCTTTTCATCGGATGCGGTCTCTGCGGTGAATGGCTCGCCTATGGCCCTTTCCTCATAGCGCCAGTCGGTTATGGTCTCCACGGCCTGATAGCGGTATCCCGGGATCAGCACATCCTCTGACTGGCCGCTGTAGGTTCCGTCTGGTTGCTTTTGAATCGATACGGTTCCCACCTTCGCTGCTTCCCAGGAAGGGTTGGTCAGATCGGTATCTGCCGTAATCTCATCCCTTCCGCTCAGCTGATAGATGTCAAAGGTTGGAAGGTTGTCCGCATCTGGCACAAAGCCTGGGGTGAAGGTCTTGGTAATCGTTACATTTGTCTTCTTGATCCGGTTGGTCACGGTGACAGCCATCTGGCTGTTTCCAATAGAAATGGTCCCGGACGCCCCATCCTTCTTGTTTCCTTCGCCGCTTCCCACGAAAATCTGATAAGATGGGGTATAGGCGAAGCCTTCGGCTGTTTCCCCGGTAATCGGTTCTCCCTTGGCATTCACCTCGGTTACCGTGTAGGTTCCATAGGGCAGGCCATGGATGGTAAAGCGGCCTGCTTCGTAAAGCTTTGATGCCTGATCTTCTTCCTCGTAATCAAGCTTCTTATCCGCGGTAATCGTCCACAGATAATCCGCCTTAAACCTGGTTTCAAACTCCTCCGACGATATGAAATCCGCCTGATCATATGCCGGCCTTCTGACCACCACCTGATCTTTGCCGTCGGTCACCTTAAAGTAGAATCTCGTGCCCCTTTCTGCATAATCCGTCATCTTTGTGACCGTTACTTCTCCCAGGGCCTTCTCTTTATTGGTAATGGTTCCTGTAAATTGGTTTCCTGCCCCATTGTTCAGCTCCACCGTCACTGTCTCGGAATTGGTCACTGCATAGCCTGGGTTCTCGGTCGAGCCTTCATATGGATTCCCCTGGCTGTCTACTTCGATGATTTGATAGGTGCCAAATGGGACTACATGCTGTTCTTCCTTGTTTGTGGTAATCTCATAGACCGTTCCGTCAAAATCACTTCCATCGGCCTTAAGGATCTTATAGTAGAATGTCCGGGTGATGGCATTCATCTCCTTGTTATCGTAATCCTTCACCAGCTTTTTCACATTCAGGAATCCGAAGGCTCTGTGGTTCCCCAGAGTTATGGGCTCACAGGATATCTGGTTATTTTCGCCGATAGCGACGGAAAAGACTTTGGAAACTGCCACGTTGTAGTAGCCGGCTACGATATCGTCGCCTAATTCCTCTATGATCTGGTATTTTCTTCCGGGCATCAGGCAGTCTTCTGCTGATTTGCCCTCATACCGCTCCTCATTCTCAGCCTTTGTGATCGAAATGGTTCCAACCGGATTTCGCGTTTGATATGCGGAATACTTCGCATCGCTTTTCCAATCCTTTGATACCGTTCCCTGGCCGTCAGCTCCCACAGGGATCCTTTGGCCTTCCGGAATGTCGGTTACATCATAAATGCTGAACACAGGAAGCTTCGCAGGCACATCGCTGTCAAAGGTTTTCGATAAGGTTACTCCCGTCTTCTGGATCCGGTTGTAGACATACACGGTAAGGTTTCCATCCGAGGACAGCAGCGTTCCCTGAATCTGGGATGAATCCCCATAAGTTACTTTCCGGGCATCGTCTAAGCCCTCCCCGTTTTCCTTCCGCGATGTAGTCACTTTATCGAAGATAAACCCGGTCTTCACCGACTGATTCTCGGTGATGGTAAACTTGGTTCCGTAGTAAATGCCGTCGAAGCGCACCTGTTCACCGATTTTTAATTTGATTCCACTAATGGTGCCGCCCTCTGCGATCGGATACCAGGTCTCCTCTTCCTTCTCTCCCTTATATCCTCTGATTTCCAGTCCTTTGCTTCCCTTCCTCAGTTCAGAGGATTTTACAAAATTTACATATTCCTTCTCTGACTCCGGCTTGGCAAGCCGCAAGGTAAATTCAAACGCATCCTCCAGGCCCGGAATACTGGTAATGCTGGTATCCTCCACCTTCTTTGCCAAGGTCAGGGAACCGGTCTCCAGGGTATTCATCACCCGGATGGTAATCACGTTCTTCTTCTGCTGTTCGCCGTCCCCGCTGTTTTCATTTGTCAGGGATACGTCGGCTGTGCCGGATACCGGGCTTCCCTTTTCATCGGTCAGTTGAAGGCTGACCCTGCTGTCCGAACCAGCGCCAGACACCAGCATAAAGAAAATCGGATCCATCGTTTCGTAGCCGGATACCTTCTCCTCTTCCAGCCGGTAGATCTGGTTCACCTTCAGTCCGGTCATGCCGAAAAGGATTACACCGCTCCCATCCGTTGTCGCTTCCCACCTCTTTTTCCGGTTGTCCGCCACACTTCCCTCATATAAGCGGAAGGTAACGCCGGATATGGGCTGTTCCGTCTCCTCCGCAATCTTCTTTACCGCGAACTGCTGGGGAGTGTTCTCGATTTCTCCTCCATTCACTTCCGGCGCATCCTGGCTAATCGTAAAGTGATATCCGTCCTTTTTTAACGTTTCCGGCATCTCATACCCTAAAGGCGCCTTAATCTCCTTCAGCGTATAATTTCCAAAGGGAAGGAGCCATTCCATTCCTCCTGCAGTAAAATCTACCTTCTTTTCTGTTGTTTTAAAACGAATGGTAAATTCTTTCGTTTCATCCTTAAAATCTGTTGTCACAGATGTAATTCCCGCACTGCTCTGCCATGAAGGATCGGACAATTTGCTCCGCATTCTTTCTTTTGCCCAATACTCATAATTATTTGCGGTTCCCTTGCTTAAATCACCAGTTAACTCAAACTCCGCTCCCTCTAAGCCGATATTCTTCGCCGCGGCATCTACCTTCCGGAAGCCGAATGCCCCTACCGGCAGACAGAGCCCCAGATCCCAGTTCCGCCGTACTTCCTGAGAAGACTGGATATTTTCCACTGCAGACATTTCGGGGATCGTCGTAATCACAGCCGACTGCAGCTTCTTCTGGGAATCAAAATTACCCGTTGCGTCGGAATTTCGGCTGTCATTGCCGGAAATGTGTTTCGTAATCAGGTAATTTTCCAGCTGGGCATCTTTTTGATTTGTATTTGCATTACTGGTGAAAGCGACCTCATACTTTCCGGCAGAAAGCTTATCAAACCGGTAGCGGCCGTATTCGTCCGTTTCCACTGTACCCCAGATCTTATCCTCTCCATCCGCTTTTCTGGTCAGAGTTACCTGGATTCCTCTTAGCTTCGGTTCTCCGCTATCCTGAAGGCCGTTATGGTTAATATCCAGCCAAACCAGCCCTTCGATGGCACGGGTCAGGATGTAAGATCTGGCCATACTCTGCATGGTGCTGTTGCTCACCGTGGGAGCCAGGTTATCTCCCGGCCGGGCTTTGCTCAGCTTCAGGGTGGTATGCATGGAAATGGTCTGATTAGCCGGCAGTTTTCCTGCTGCCACCACTGCTGTGGCTTTTAAGTTTTCCGGCAAATTCGTAAATACATATGCCTTCCTGCCCTCATCCCATATAGGTGTAATCAGCTTCCAAACTACAGTGTCTGTAAGCTCTTCCGCCTTAACCTGGGAAGAGGTCTTATCTTTATATTTGGCATCCGTCGTGTAGTAAAAGCTCAGGTTCTCAACCCACTTGTCCTGCCGCTCCCGGGGCAGGCTCCACTCTGTCAGGAAAATATCACAATCCGTCCCGCAGGAAGAACCATAGGCATCCCCGTTATAAGGCATGGTATCCAGGAACAGAATGTCCATCTCCGAACTTCCGCTGTTCACCAGGTTAGACTGAAAGCCCAGGCTGGCACTGCCATTCGGCTGGATATCCACCACCGACTGATCCGCGGTTTTATAGAGCATGGTGGAACCCAGCTTATATGCGCCTATGGAGATATCCGCTATATTCTCATCGGTTCTGGTATACACATCGGATAATCCCCTGCCGCCGATCTTTACTTCATTTGGTATCTGCTTTGTGGTTTCGGACAGATCTTTTTGCGGATCAATGCTGCAGGAATAGTGAATCCTGGGAAGGAACACCTTATCCTCGCCTTCCGGCAATTTCACATGATCGAAGGTCCAGACTAAGTCGGTCACCTCTATGGTTTCCTCCTCTTTTGTAGCTTCGTTCTCTCGTATGATTGTCCTCTTAGTGATGGTTGGTTCCTTCGCCTCTCCGTCTGTCACTATACCCTGAATTCCTTCCCCCTTCATGGAATACGTTCCGCCGATCTGAGCAGAGCCTGGCACGTAAATTAATCCCTCAGATAAGGTATCGGTAATCACCACCTGCTCTAAATCATGCTGGGCGCTGTCGGTAGATAAGCCTACGCCGCCGGACCGCTCGATACTGGGATCCAGGTAATAATCTACCACCCATTGTCCGGCGCCTACATCGTAGATCTTTTTTTCCTCGTACTTATTGGTGGTGCTGTTCTTGGTGGTCTGGGACACTCCCTTTTTTATCTTCGCCTTATAACCCACGATGTAGCAGGAATCTCCCCAGTGGTCTCCGCCGGTTCCGTTTTCTTTCAGCTTGCCATCCTCATATCGTGTTTTTCGATATTCATTTTCTGTAACGACTCTCTCGTGGGTAGCATGTGGATAGTCGCCATAGCCACACTTCTGATACTGGCTGGGCATCGCATGTTTTACATAATCATTGTACTGATCTTCTGACGGCTCTCCTGTTATCGTAATTCCCTTTGATTGATAATGCTCTTTTACTTTCTCCCTTACATCCCCCTTCTTCCATGCTTTTCCGTACTGTGAAATCATGTATACATGTCCCGCTGTATTCTGTTCACCCAGGACGCTGTCTACGTATTTTTCTCTCACCCTGCCTTCTACAAACATGTGGCAGTGGGTCAATGGCTGCACATCCACTCCCCGCCATTCTGTCAGCACGGCTACGCATACATAGCCTTCATCCCGCAACGGTTTAAATTCTGACCAGGGCATGAACTCGATGTCCTCTACCTTAGCATTAACCATATCGCTGTCATAGCCTGCAGCCTCTGGTGTCAGGCCATCATTGTACCAGCCATTTTTCCCTCGTACTTCCCGCGATTCACCGCTGCCGGCTCTAGGCCTCCGGATTCCGTATAAAACCTTCCAGTCTTTTGGTCCGTCGTTGGTCATCCGTACTCCATCGCGTACCTCTCCTGCTCCTCCTCGATCATACGCGTCGCCGTATGGCTCAAACATCGCATCATCAAACTTTACCATCACATCATAAGCGACACCATATTCTTCTTTATCTTTACCGTCAAAGTATATAACTCCCTGAAGCGCAAGATTGCTTCCCACAGTGGTCCAGTCCTGTCCTGAGCCCAGGCAGCCCTCCGTCAGGGATGCATCCCACCAGCCGCCGGTTTTGATATAAGAAACTGTGGTCCAAAAGCTTCCTGGACGCAGATGAGCATAGGTTAGGCTAACCTGATCTTCTTTCTCTATATCATCCCAGTTTGCCTGGTTCCCCACCCCGTTGGGATCGGATTGGAGCGGGGTGCCATACTTGCTCTCCATCATCAGGTTCTTATCTCGTACCTTTAAGGTAAAGGAACCACTGTCACAGTTATACTCGTTTAAAACGGAGATTTCCTCTCCTCCCTCTCCTGTCCGGGTAAAGGGCTGAAGGATCCAAAATTCTCCAGCGGAGAAACACAGAGCGTCTGCCTCCCAATAGTTCTTCGCAGTAGCCGGATTATAATAAACTGCATCTGTAACTCTGCCATGGGCATTGGCATGTGGAATGTCCTCCATGTCCAGGCTCAAAGCAAAGTCTTCCACCTTCACATGAATCGTATTTCCATCCTGCGTGGCACTCCAGATTCCACCCTGATGGCAGCTCTTATAGCCACCTCCCTGATTATAAGGAGCTGCCTGAACACACCTTACCTGATTATCGCCAGGCGCAATCTCTCTCCCATCCGCCTGGGCTTGCGCCTCGCTGTTTCCTTCCGCGCTCCAAAGAAGCGGCTGATAATTATGGCTATTAATCATTTCCTTGCCAGTCGGTTGAAATGTGGATTCAAGGGAAAGGTCAAAGGTAATCGACTTACCCGGACCCGTAGCCGGAAGCTCCACACCCCGGAGCCCCTGACCATTTTTCCCTCTCACCTGGAGCACTACGCCAACCTCGGCCGCTCTTCCTTCTACCGTGGGCAGTCCGTAATTTGCCGCTTTTGTTTTCCCATTCTCCGGGTCTGCTTCCTGATTTCCGGTGGAGAAATTAAAAGTGCCATAGTATGCATTCGCATCCCCGTCGGTTTTCAGCTGGATATTATAGCTTGGCGCCGCGGAGATGATGATATCGGGTGATTCTTCCGTCTTTACTTCCTCTTCCTCATGGTTTTCGCAGTCCTGAGCCACACCGGTAACCAGTCCCATACTGCCAAAATCATACCGAAGTGCATGGGCCGGTTTTTCTGGATCCGCATTTTCCGATTCCTCTTCCTGTCCGTCCCCCTCGATGTCTGGCTCCTCTTGATCCATTTTCTCCGCAAAAATCAATTCTCCAGAATTTCCATCCTTATCCTTTACCGGATTCACTCCCATCCAGAAGGTAGCCTCAGGCTTTAACACTGTTCCATTTTGCATGGCCAGCGCCCGGACGGAAATATTTAACTGCATTCTTCCAGCGCCGATGGGCGGCTGATCGGCACTTTCTGCTGACCGCTCCCACAGAAAGCTTCCCCGCAGCACCGGATGGTTATCGATCACCGTCTCCTCATAATAAGCATACGGCTTTCCCTTCAGCCATCCCATATCCCCCACATTAAACATGGCTTCTTCCGGGGTGCAGGGGAGCATCAGTTCAAAGCAGATAGTGCCATTTTCAAAATGGCCTACGCCTGCCTCTGTTTCCCTGACGGTGTTCTCTATCTCTACGGCAAAGGTGGCAGTATCGTAGGTTCTTAAATACACATCCTCATCAGTCTTATCTTCTCCCGGCTTAGGGATCCCCTTGTTGGAATCTGGTTTGGAATCTGGTGTATCGAAAGGCAGCGTACCTGTCCTCAGGCTGTCATCCATATATTCAACTCTGGTCAGATATGCCACATCTCCAGCCCGATCCAAAGATTCTTCCACACCGCCGTCAAGCCTGACTGGAACCTCCTTTTGTACCGGTTCTCCCGCGTCTTCACCGGTTCCCTGATCAACTGCCTGATAGGTAATGGTATACGTCTTTCCGATATCTCCCCTCGTAATCTCCAGAAGAGCTTTTCCCTCCTCTTCCTTCCAGCTAATCTCTTCCGGCTCACCATCCCCGTTCTTCCGGCTCACCGATACCAGACGCACACCGTATTGATCCAGTTCCTTCCCTTCTGGATCGACTACCTGGACATCCTCCAGCAAGTCATAAGTTTTTCCCACGATAAAGAACTCGAACTCTGGAAGCCGGATGATAAATTCCTCTTCCGTCTTCTCCTGTTCTCCGGTTTTGGAGCGGACAAAAGCAATCGTATTCTGCCGAAGCCCGAATACAGCCGGATACTCGCTGCTGTCCGGGCCTACCAGATCCTCTAAGGAAAGGTCTGCCTGATCCTGGCCCCCACTGGCTTCTTCGGCATTTTCAGACTCTGCCATCTCTTCGGTTCCTGCTTCTCTGAACGCCTCTTCTCCTTCCTCTCCCAGCAGAATGGAGGCCGCCGCACGGCGCAGCTTATTCACAAAGGTATTTTCCCTCCCCTGCGCCTTCTCCATGTCTTCTTCTGTGAGCTCGCCCTTATTAATCAGCTCCATCTCCAGATCAGACATATCGAACCGGCCGGTAGGATCAAGATGGTAGGGCTTTAAGCCGTCCGCCGCCAGCTCCTCCCGCAGGGCTTCGATGGTGTCTGCTGTTTTTCCGTTGGTAATTGGTTTCTCCTCCGGCGCTGTCTCATTACTTTCTGCCTTATCCCCATCCTCCGGCTTTTTCTCTTCTGCGTTACTGCCGGTCGCCAAAGGCTCCGCTACCACAGGTATCCACCTGCGGCTGATGGTTAGCGCCGCGGTTTCTGCGGATACCTTGTCTTCTGAAGGCGCGGAGGATGTATCGTTTCCTGTGCTGTCTGTCTGGCCGCCTGAAGAGCCGCCATGGCCTGACCCGGCGCTGCTTCCCCCATCGGTTCCAGATGAGCTTCCGCTTTCCGTGTGGCTGGTATCCCTGTCACTTGTGCTGCTTCCTGGCTGGCCGTTTGAAGCTCCGCCATGGCCTGACCCGGCGCTGCTTCCTGCATCGCTTCCAGGATTCCCAGTATTTTCAGTCTCCGTTCCCTCATTTTTAGAGCCGGAATCTGTCCCGGAGCCCTGATCGGCGCTGTCATAGCCGGTATCGCCACCCTGGCTGCCCTGGTCTCCTCCTGCTTCTCCCTGGCTGGGATTTCTGGATCCGCTGCCATCTGCTGTGCTGTCATCCTTTCCGGTATCCTCCGGGGAATCTCCTTTTATCTCTGTCCCGCTTCCATCTTCTGGTTTGGACTGGTCTGCTCCTGCTGGGTCTCTATCATCGGAAGCTCCCTGGCCTGGATTCTCCTCCTGGTCTTCCACGTCTGCCTTCTGATCCTCCGACGGCTTGGCAGAACCATCCTGGATGCTGCCGCTGTTGGAGCCGCTTCCCGCGCTGCTGCCGCCTGCACTGGTTCCGCTTCCCGCGCTGGCACCGCCTAAAGCGCTTCCGCCTCCTGCACTGCCGCCGCTTCCGCCTCCTCCGGAGATACTTCCGCTGGTTCCGGAGCCGTCTCCTTCTCCATCATCAGCAGCCTGGCCGCCTCCGGTTATATTTCCTGCCCCGGGGCCGCCTCCGGTGATTCCCGATCCATCCACTTCGATCAGGATCTCTCCCTCCTTTGCCGCTTTCTTCTGCCGGCGGCTCAGCTCCTTCATCTCTTTTAAGGTGACCTTTGCGTTCTCCAGACGGAGGTCTTCTCCCTCATATCGGAGGCGCACATTGTACTGGCTGTCCTCGTCTGCCGCGCTGCCCAGGTTAAGCACCACCACCTGGAGCTCTTCAAACTTCGGGCCGCTCTTTTTCTTCGTTGGCTTTACGTACACAAAGTAGGACAGGTCTTCCTCGTCCTCCACCTTTCCCTGGAGTACCAGCTGATACCCTTTAGTCTCCTTCTGGATCTCGTCGTATACCGCTACCACTGCCCTGGAGTCCTCATAGCCCAGAAGGCCCACATCCAGCTGCAGCTCCTCTGCGTCCTCATCCTCCTCCAGCGCTTCCAGCGCCTCCTGGATGGCTGCTTCCGGAATATGCAAGTAGGTGTCATCCTCCCCATCCAGGTAGTAGTCCAGGCTGCTTCCCTTTGCCGGAAGGTCATCGCTGTCTAAATGCACCGCGTCAGAGCGGGTCGCATCTGACGGCGTGGCGGCGTAGGCGTTGGCATAGTTTCCTAAGCCTGCCGCGTTCAAACCGTCCGCCATGGTTCCGGTAAGGAAGGTGGCTACTAGGACTGACGCCAGCTTCCGCTTCCACTGAGCCCTGTCCAGGAAATGCCGTACCTGGTCCGTGACCGGCAGCTTTCTGGCTCTGCGGCTTCTCCCTCTCTCGTTTTCATTCTGCCTCATCATCTTCTCTCCTCTCCCCTTTTCCTTCACTGCTCTCCACCGCCCTGGATGGCTGTTTCCCGCAGTTGATTTGATGTTTTGATTTCTCTATGTATTTTTTGTCTGACTCTTCCTTTTTCCCTGCCTGGTCTAAGGCGCTGTCCATCAGCTTTAGCAGCTCCAGGGCGCTTCGGAAATGCATGGCCTGCTTTTCCTCCACCCACAGGATCGTTCCCTGCCAGGTGGCGTTCTCCTGATATTGGATCTGTACTGTAAAGGTCTGGGGCCGGCTTTTCCCGGTGAAGGCTTCTTGCTTTTCTCCCATGGTTTGTGACTCCCCTTTTCTCTCTTTCATGCTCCCCGGGTTCCCTGTGACCTTCACTCACAGGCATCAGTCCTGTGGGGCAAAGGCCTGGCAGGATTCTACCTGTGAGTAACCCGGCTCTCTCCTCTCCCGGCTGGCAAAGCCCCTGACAGATATCCCCCCGGCGGTCCGATGGAACCTCTCGGCTCTCTCCTGCGGCTTCCTGGCGGATCGATCTCGTAGCGCAGCCTTGGCCCCTGGCGTTTGCTCAGGGTCTCGTATCTCTGGGTTATCCGGGGGAGGAGCTTCGCTGCCTCCTCTGGTCCGGTTCCTATTAAAAGGGCCAGGTACTGACCCGGGCTGTAGCGGGTGTAGATGTCCTCGCGCCTCAGGCACTCCCGGATGGACTGTCCCAGCCACATGGCTTGGGTTTCTATCTCATCTGACCCTTCCAGCTTCTTCCCGGTTTCTTCTGGTCCTTCCACGGTTTCTTCTGATCCTTCTCTGGTTTCTTCCGGCCCCTTCCCGGCTTCTTCCAGGGTACACATCACAAGCACTGCCTTCTTCCCGTTCCGCACCAGCAGGCTGCTGCAGTCCAGGAAGCTGGGATAGCTGCAGTAATAGGCTCCTGGTTCTCTTCCTTCTTCCTGGAGATCCTTTTGTATCAGCTCCAGGCTCTTTGCGTATCCGAACAGCTTCTTTTCTACCTTCTGGAACTGCTCCTTACTTCCTTCGAAGGGCGCTACCCCCAGGCGGTCGGAGTAGAGCTGCACCAGCTCCTGGCAGGCCTGGAATACCTTGGCGTCCTGCTTCATCGCAGCCAGGCAGGCCAGCTGTTTTTCCTGGAACCGCTCCAGGGGATACTGCCTGGCTGCGCGGGAATAGAGCTCATACAGCTGCTGGAAATCCCCCTCACGGGCCAGCAGCGGATCCAGCTGCTCTAAGGCTGCTTCGTAAAGCTTCTGGCAGCGCATCCGCTCAATCACCACCCAGGTTACCCCGGGGAATTCCGGGAGCAGGTCTCCCCGGTATAAGCGGACCGCCTCCAGGAGGCAGGCCCTTTTCTCCTCCGGACTGGTCTCAGGATCCCCTGCCCTTTCTATGAGACCCTCCATCTCCTCTGTGTCCACCTCCACCTGGCTGCGGCTCACATACTGGCACCAGCCGCCTTTTATCCGGATGTCATCCCCCTCCGGGAGCCCCAGCTCATGGAGCTGGCGCCGCAGGCGGCTGACCATGTTGTTTAAGTTATTGTTATTGCCTGTCCCATGCCCTCGGCCATAGAGGCATTCCAGCAGTGCCTCCTTCCGGATCCCTGTCCTGTGGTGAAGGAGGAGCAGTATGAAGAGCTGGATGGCTTTGGAAAAATACTGCTTCTCAAGGGGGATAGGGGTATGGTTATATTCCATAGAAAAACCGCCCAGCATATGAATCTGCAGGACGCGGTCTTCGTTCTCGGGAATCTGGTTCATCGGCTCACCTCGCGGG
>CATOJE010000018.1 GCA_951800145.1 uncultured Lachnospiraceae bacterium
TAAAGATATATTACAAGAATTAATGATGAAAGATAAAGTAATATGTGCTAATATTTAATTAAAGTAAATAAGCGCTTAATTAACTTAAAGAAAAAGCGAAAGGAGTATGAGGTATGAAGAGAATGAAGCGAATTTGTGCGTGGGGGCTGGCTGGGATTATGACCTTTTCCATGGCGGCCTGCGGAACGAAAAAAGGTGAAGACGGGGGGGTGGCTCAGCCGGCAGTGGATCTGCCCTGCATTGCAGACATTAAGCTGGGGGAGGAGTATACGGATTTGTCGGCAGAGCTTAAGGTGCTGACCAACCGTACTGACCTGATTGATACCACGTTTGCCGGGTATCTGGAGGCGTTTCATCAGGAATATCCGAATATTCAGGTGAATTATGAAGGCGTAACCGACTATGCAGAAGGAATCACCATGCGTCTGACTACGGATGATTGGGGAGATGTGTGTATGATTCCCACCACCATTGATAAGGCAGAGCTTCCGGACCGGTTTATTACCTTAGGGCCAGTGGCGACTATGGAAAAGACATACGCCTTTTTAAATAATTTCTCTTATGGTGGAGAGGTGTATGGACTGCCTTCCTTAGGAACTGCCCAGGGAATTGTGTATAATAAAAAGGTGTTTGAAGCTGCAGGGATTACAGAGCTTCCTAAAACACCGGATGATTTTTTAACAGCGCTTCAAAAAATCAAGGACAATACAGACGCGATCCCTCTGTATACCAACTTTGCGGCAGGCTGGACCATGAGTGCATGGGATGCTTACGATTGCGGCTCAGCCACCGGGGATCCGGATTTTCATGAGAAGGGGCTTCTCCACGGGGCGAATCCTTTCACAAAGCGTGATGACATGACCGGGCCTTATGCGATTTATTATACCTTATATGAAGCTGTGGCAAGAGGGCTGACCGAGGAGGATCCCACCACCACAGACTGGGAGGGAAGCAAGGGCATGATCAACAATGGCCAGATCGGATGCATGGTATTAGGCTTATGGTCAGTGGTGCAGATGCAGGAGGCTGGCAGCCATCCGGAGGATATCGGCTATATGCCATTCCCTATTACAGTAAATGGGAAGCAGTATGCTACGGCAGGGCCGGACTACTGCTATGGGATCAATAAGAAGACTTCCGCGGATAATCAGCTGGCTTCGATGGTTTTTGTAAAATAGATGGTAGAAAAATCTGGATATTATAAGGAAGCAGGCTCTCTGCCGACTCTGTTAGGGGAGGAATATCCGGAGATCTTAAAGGACTTTGAGGGGGTAGAATTTGTGGTGGATAACCCGGCGGCAGAAGGAGAAGAAGCCTACTTTAACACCGTGAATAATGAGTCGGAGCTCGGCCTGGATGTATCTCCGGAGCCAAAGCAGTCTATCGTGGAGGCGGCGATTCAGGGCACCATGACATTAGATGAGATCATGGAGGAATGGAACCAGAAGTGGACCGCTGCACAGGAGAATAATGGAATCACTGTGGAGGAGTACAGCTATACGAAATAGCAGGCGCAGGATGTTTAGCGGGAAAGGAGGATGTTTTATGTCGGCTGAGAAACTAATGAAATGGGCGAAATCCAGAAAGGGCCAGCGCTGCTTTGTGATCCTTACCTTTATGGCAGTACCATTAACCTTGCTGATGCTGTTTACCTACATACCATTTCTTGAGATGTTCAAATTCAGCTTTTATAATATGAAATACACTGGGACAAGAACCTTTGTAGGGCAGAAAAATTATATGGAGGTATTTAGCAGGGAGGACTGCTTCCGGTCGCTGCTTTTGGCCTTCTACTACATAGCGGCTTCCTTTGTACAGCTGGGGCTCGCGCTGTATTTTGCATCTATCTTTTGCTTTAAGCTTAGGGGAAAGGAAGTATTTAAGGGCCTGCTGTTTTTTCCCTATCTGGTCTGCGGGATCGCCATCGGCTTTGTGTTTAAGTTTTTCTTTACCAGAGGCTTTGTGCTGGACACAGTTCTGGGATGGATCGGGATCCCTCTGGAGAGCCTGCCCTACTGGCTGAAGGATACCAGAATCAATAATATTTCCCTGGTGTTTACCTCCATCTGGCGTTATCTGGGGCAAAACATGGTTTTGTTTTTAGGGGCAATGATGTCGGTGGATCAGACGCTTTATGAGGCGGCGGCAATCGACGGCGCCAATGCATGGAATAAATTCCGCTACATTATGCTTCCCAGCATTAATTCGGTAATTGTGCTGAATATGATTATGTGTATTTCCGGCTCCCTAAGCGCCTTCGAGCCCCCTTATGTTATCACAAACGGAAGCTTCGGAACCGGAACCTATTTTGTGATTATGAACCGGATTGCCCATGAAAATCAGAGAGTGGGACTGGCGTCGGCCATGGCTATCGTACTGATGGTTCTGATTTTTATCGTCACCATCTTCCAGAAGGTAGTGATGGCGAAGCTGTTCCCCAGCGATGAGTCGGAGGAGAGCATCCGCAGAAGAAGGCTGAAGCGGGAAAAGCAGCTGAGGAAGGGAGGTACTTTTGCATGACACCGATGATGAAGGTAAAAAAGTATGGGCTTATTTTCTTAAAGTATTTTACCGTGGTGCTGGCAGCATTTATCGCGCTGCTTCCTATCGCCAGCTGTGTGATCACGGCATTTAAAACTCCGGAGGAATATGCAGGCACCAATGTGATGCAGCTGCCCTCCAGCTGGTTTAATTTCACCAATTTTATCGAGGCATGGCAGAAGGCGAATATGGGACTGGCGTTCCGCAATTCTCTGATCGTCCTGGTGTTTGTGCTGGCCGGATCCATATTATTCAGCTCCATGCTGGCGTATATTTTGAACCGGTTTAAATTTCCGGGCAATGGATTGATTAAGAATCTATTCCTCTTTGCAAGCCTGCTTCCGGGCATAGCGATGCAGGTATCGGTATACCAGATTATGTACAATATGGGCTTAATTAATCACCTGTACGGCTATATTATCGTGATGATGGGCACAGACATTATTGCAGTGACCATATTTATCCAGTTTTTTGAAAACCTGCCTGTGTCCCTGGACGAGTCGGCGATTATGGACGGCTGTACTTACTTTGGCGTATTTTTTAAGATCCTGTTTCCCCTTTTAAAGCCGGCCATTGTGACTGTGCTGATTTTAAAGGGTGTGAGTACTTATAATGAGTACTACATGGCAAACTTGTATCTCCAGGATAAGAGTAAGCTGGTAGTGGTGGCAACCTCTCTCTATACCTTTACCGGGCCTATGGGGAATCAGTACAACTACATCTGCGCAGGGGTGCTAATTACCCTGATTCCGGCGCTGATTATCTTCCTCTGCTGCCAGAAGCAGATCTACGGCGGATTAGCCGCCGGCGCAGTGAAGGGCTAAGAGTGGGGCGGCGCAGAATTTTGCCAGAAGGAAATGTGCAGAAGCAGCAGCGGCAGACAGATTATAGCATTAGGAGAAATATGTATGAGCAAGGTTCATTTGATAGACCAGGGGATAGGAAATATCCCCTGGCAGGAAAGGCCGGATGGCCTGACAGGTGCCCCGGTGTGGCGTTATGATGCGAACCCCATTATCGGCAGGAATCCGGTAGAGGGGGTAGCGCGGATTTTTAACAGCGCGGTGATTCCCTATGAAGGCGCCTTTATCGGTGTATTCCGGGGGGAACAGGTGAATGGCGTTCCTTATATCTACTTAGGGAAAAGCGAAGATGGAATTAATTGGAAATTCGATCCGAAGAAGATATCCTTCCAGGACGAGGAGGGGAATCCCTTTATGCCTCCCTATGCCTATGACCCGCGTCTAGTAAAGGTGGAGGATACCTACTATATTATCTGGTGCCAGGACTTCTACGGCGCCAGCATCGGCCTGGCAAGGACAAAGGACTTTAAAACCTTTGTCCGGGTGGAAAATCCATTCCTCCCCTTTAACCGGAATGCGGTTCTTTTCCCCAGGAAGCTTCACGGAAATTTTATGATGCTTTCCCGCCCCAGTGACAGCGGACATACGCCCTTTGGAGATATTTTTATCTCGGAGAGCCCGGATCTGGTTTATTGGGGAAAACACCGTCATGTGATGGGAAAGAGTGATGAGTGGTGGGAAAGTGTGAAGATCGGCGGAGGCGCGGCCCCCATTGAGACCAGCGAGGGGTGGCTGCTGATCTATCACGGGGTAACTGGAACCTGTAATGGCTATGTGTATAGCCTGGGCGGGGCAATCCTGGATATTGACCAGCCCTCTGTGGTGAAGTACCGCTGTGAAAACTTTCTTTTAACGCCTCAGGAGTGGTATGAGGAGCGGGGCTTTGTGCCCAATGTTACCTTCCCCTGCGCCACTCTGCAGGATAAGGAGACCAACCGTCTGGCCATCTACTATGGCGCGGCGGACAGCTATGTGGGGCTGGCCTTTGCCTATGCAGATGAGCTGGTGGATTACATAAAAGCCCACAGTGTGGTGCGGGAATCGGACCGGGAGATAGGAAAGCGGTAACGAAGAGATGACAGAAAGTTTTGCGCTGCAAAGGCGAGGCGCTTTGGGCACAGGAAACAGGATGGGAGGAGAGGAGTCTATGGAACGATTAAAGGAAGAGGCGCTTAGGCATGTAAAGGAAAAAATTCTGCCCTTCTGGATGAAACTGAAGGATGAAGAGCGGGGCGGGTATTACGGCTACGTGGACTATGAGCTTAAGGTGGATAAGGAAGCGGTGAAGGGATGTATTTTAAATAGCCGGATCCTCTGGTTCTTTTCTAATGCCTGTACCTGCTTAAAGGACACTGCCTTCCTGCCCTATGCCAGCCATGCCTTTGCATTTTTAAAGCAGCACTGTCTGGACCTGGAATATGGGGGATTGTACTGGTCTGTTACCTGCGACGGACAGGTGGAGGATGGGATGAAGCATGTGTATAATCAGGCATTTGCCGTGTATGCCCTTTCCTCCTATTATGAGGTCTCGAAGGATCCGGAGGCTCTGAAGCTGGCCTGGGATTTATTCCAGCTTATAGAGGAGCGGGGAAAGGATGAGGGAGGCTATCTGGAGGCCTTTGAGCGGGATTTTGTAACCCCGGCAGGGAATGAAAAGCTTTCAGAAAACGGAGTGATGGCCAGCCGCACTATGAATACCCTTTTGCACGTGCTTGAGGCCTACACGGAGCTTTACCGGGTAACCGGGGATGAACGGGTGAAGCCGCCCATGTTGGCGATTTTGGATACCTTTGCTAAAAGGGTATATCATCCGGAACGCCGCCGCCAGGAGGTATTCTTTGATAAGGACTGGAATACGCTGATCGACCTTCACTCCTACGGCCATGACATCGAGGCCTCCTGGCTCATCGACCGGGGCTGCGAGATCCTGGGAGATGCCGCTGTAACCCAGCCCATGGGAGAGATTACCAGGGATCTGGCCGACTGTGTTTACAAAAGGGCGTACCACAACCATTCCCTGTGGAATGAATGTGAAAAGGGAGTGGAGAATAAGACCCGGGTGTGGTGGGTTCAGGCAGAGGCTGTGGTAGGCTTTTTAAATGCTTACGAGAAATCCCCGGAGCGGGGGGAGTACTGGAGGGCTGCCCGGGAAATCTGGGAATACATTAAGGAATATGTGGTGGATAAACGGGAAGGCTCCGAGTGGTTTTGGGATCTTTCCGATGGAGGGCAGCCGGAAAGCAGAAAGCCCATAGCGGAACCGTGGAAATGTCCGTACCATAATGGGCGGATGTGCTTTGAGATCATCAGGAGGTTAGAGTGAGATGCTGCATGAGCGATATTATGTGGAACAGGCAAGGTATGAAGAGCTGATTAGAAGGAAGAATCAGAAAACCGATTTTTATAATGGGATTTATGATCGATACCAGTATCCGGTATTAACCAGGGAGCAGACGCCGGTTCACTGGAGATATGATTTAGACAAGGACACGAACCCTTATTTTATGGAACGCTTAGGGGTAAACGCGGTGATGAATTCCGGGGCCATCCGGATGAATGGAAAGTTTTATCTGGTGGTCCGTGTGGAGGGGGCGGATCGGAAATCCTTCTTTGCTGTGGCGGAGAGTGATAATGGCATCGACGGCTTCCGCTTTTGGGATTATCCCATTCAGCTTCCGGACACCTGTCCGGAGGAGACCAATGTATATGATATGCGTTTGACCCAGCATGAGGACGGCTATATTTACGGCGTATTCTGCTCAGAAAGCAAGGATAAGGAAAATCCGGATCTGTCCGCGGCAGTGGCGGCTGCAGGGATCGTCCGGACCAGGGATCTGGTATCCTGGGAGCGGCTGGATAATTTAATTACCCTCCGCTCTCCTCAGCAGCGGAATGTGGCCCTTCACCCGGAATTTGTAGATGGGAAATATGCCTTCTACACCCGGCCGATGGATAGCTTTATTGAAGCTGGAAGCGGCGGCGGGATCGGCTTTGGGCTTTGCGAGAAAATCGAGCATGCAGTGATTGATGAGGAGAGGATCATCAGCCGGAGAATTTATCACACCCTGCGGAGTCGAAGAATGGAGCCGGGGCGGTGCCGATTAAGGGGAAGAAGTGCTGGATCCATATCGCCCACGGGGTGAGGAATACAGCGGCCGGACTTCGGTATGTGCTCTATGCCTTTGGCACAGATCTACAGGATCCCGGGAAGGTAATAGCCAGTCCCTCAGGAGTATTTCTGGTTCCCCTTGGAAAAGAGAGAGTAGGGGATGTGTCAAATGTGGTATTCACTAACGGTGCCGTGGTGGATGAAGAGGGAAGGATCTATATCTACTATGCTTCCTGCGACACCCGGATGCATGTGGCTACCACCACCATCGAAAAAATGGAGGATTACCTCTTCCACACCCCCAAGGACCCGCTGCGCTCGACGGACTGTGTAAAGCAGAGATGCCAGCTGATTGATAAAAATCTCCGGCTGCTGAGGGAGACAGAATGATCGTTTTGTTGGATGATGGAAGGCTTTCTTATTCTGGGAGAATTGACCGCACCAATCCTTTAAAGCCGGAATTTTTATTTCCGGCTTCTTCTCTAAGCTTTCGGTTTCTTGGAAGAAAGGCCGTGCTTTTCCTGGAAAACCGGCGCTTTTATTGGGACAATTATCTGGGAGGAATGATTGACGGAAAGCAGATGAAGTGGAGGCTGGAGCCGGAAGGGATAACCAGAATTGTCCTCCTGGATGCAGATGTGGATCAGGAGCATCAGGTCATGCTTTTTAAACGCCAGGACGGCTGCCATATCTATGCTCTTTGTGAACTGGAAATATGTGGAGAACTTTTGGAGCCGGAGAAAAAGCCGGCGCGGAGGATAGAGGTATATGGTGATTCTATATCTGCCGGAGAGGTGTCTGAGGCAACAGATTATGTGGGAAAACCGGATCCGCCGCACCAGGGCGAGTACTCCAACAGCTGGTATTCCTATGCCTGGATTGCGGCCAGAAGGCTGGGGGCAGAGCTCCACGATATCGCCCAGGGCGGCATTCCCCTTCTGAATGGCGCTGGATGGTATGCGCCGCCCTGGTATCCTGGGATGGAATTTATATGGGATAAGCTTCGCTATCAGCCAGAGCCGGGGAACGAAAGGACATGGGACTTTTCTCGGTACCGGCCTCAGTTAGTGCTCCTTGCCATCGGCCAGAATGACAGTAATCCGGAGGATTATATGGCTCTGGAGCCTGGCGGGGCGAAGGCAAAGCACTGGAAGGAGCAATATGCAGCCCTGGTAAAACAGCTTCGCACACAGTATCCGGAGGCAGTGATTCTCTTAAAAACAACGATTTTGTGTCATCATGAGAATTGGGCTCTGGCAATCGGGGAGATATGCAAAAGGCTGCGGGAGGAGGGAGATGAGAGGGTATATCATTTCCGCTATATGAGAAATGGCCGGGGGACGCCTGGTCATGCCAGGATTTCAGAAGCAGAGGAAATGGCAGAGGAGCTGATAAAATATATTGAAGGACTGCAGATACCTGGATGGCAGGAGAAGGGGGAGGGATATGAGTGAGAGGCGGATTCTGGAATGTATGGAACGAGCCAGGCAGGGAGAGGAGCTGACCATAGGATATATCGGCGGCTCTATTACCCAGGGAAGCCTGGCTTCTGAGGAGAGCCGCACCTATGCAAAAAGGGTATTCCAGTGGTGGAAGGATACTTTTCCAAAAGCCAGGCTCCACTATGTGAATGGGGGAATCGGAGGCACCTGCTCACTCTTTGGCGCGGCAAGGGTGGAAGCAGATCTGCTGATGTATCAGCCGGATTTTGTGGTGGTGGACTTTAGTGTAAATGACGAGCCGGATGAGCTTCATCAGGAGACCTTCGAGGGCCTGATCCGGAAGCTTCTTTCCTGGCCGTCCAGGCCGGCGGTACTGGTGTTAAATAATGTATATTATGACTCAGGAAGGACAGCGCAAAGGCAGCATAATCTGGTGGCTTCCCATTATCAGATTCCTTGTGTCAGTATTCGGGATACCCTCTATCAAGGCCTGCTCCAGGGCAGATATTCTCTGAAAGAGCTGACGCCGGACGGGCTTCATCCCGGGGATCGGGGGCATGAGCTTGTGGCGGGAGAGATTGTTCGGTATCTGGAGCAGATTCGGGCGAAGCCGTTTCAGTTAAGGGATGGCAGCCTGGAGGAGGAAGCAAGGGGCCAGAGAGGAGAAAATTTCCGGGCTTTGGCAGGACATGAGTACCTGCCGGAGCCAGTGACGGAAAATGGTTATGCCCATGTGGCCCGATGGAATATAGCCAGCTGTATGGGAGACTTCCGGGGGAGCGGTATAAATCCATCTGGCGTTTCAGCAACCTTCGGCGGATTTCGGGCGGATACTCGGGAGAAGCTGGGTCATCTGGACTTGTTCAGGAATGGATGGATCGGGCGGAGAAGGGGGGACTGGATTTGCTTTACAGCAGAGTGCTCCTCCATCGCAGTCCAGTACCAAAGGACGATAAAGGGCATATCCTGCAGAGCCAGGCTGGTTCTGGACGGAGATGAGGCCGGGGCGTTAGAGCTGGACGGAACCTTTGATGAGCGGTGGGGAGACTGCTTATATTTGCAGCCGGTACTTCACCATGGAATACGGAAGGCATACCAGATTCGGATTGAGATTACAGAGGAGGGGGACGAGAAGCTTCCCTTTTATCTGGCATCGTTGCTTCTTGCATGAGAGAAGGAATCCTGTGAAGCATAGAAAGCATTGCAGACAGAAAATGAAAGGAGAGCAGATATGACAGCGAGAGAGATGTATGATCAGTGGCGCCGGGATCCGTATTTTGATCAGGATACCAGGGCGGAGCTGGAGGGGATTGCAGCCGATCCCCAGGAGATCGAGGAGCGCTTCTACCGGAATCTGGAGTTTGGCACCGGAGGACTTCGGGGAATCATGGGCGCAGGCACCAACCGGATGAATATTTATACAGTCCGAAAGGCCACCCAGGGACTGGCAAATTATATTTTACAGGAAAAGGGTGAGAAGCGGGGAATTGCCATCGCCTATGATTCCCGGCGGATGTCGGCGGAATTTGCCAGGGAAGCGGCGCTGTGCATGGCTGCCAATGGAATAAAAGCTTATATTTTCCCATCCCTTCGGTCTATGCCCATGCTGTCCTTTGCCCTGAGGGAGCTGGGCTGCATCGCCGG
This sequence comes from uncultured Lachnospiraceae bacterium, assembly GCA_951800145.1. Classification (GTDB taxonomy): domain Bacteria; phylum Bacillota; class Clostridia; order Lachnospirales; family Lachnospiraceae; genus Caccovicinus. The sequence goes on from CATOJE010000018.1 coordinate 9,600, forward strand.
GGTGGTGGTAACGGCCAGCCATAATCCGGCAGAGTATAATGGCTATAAGGTGTATTGGGAGGACGGAGCTCAGATTACCGCGCCCAGGGATCAGGAGATTATCCAGAGGGTGAATGAGATTGAGAGCGTTTCCCAGGTAAAAACCATAGATTTGGAGACGGCAAAGGAAAAGGGGCTTTACCAGATAATCGGGGAGGAGATAGATGACAAATATATCGATGCTCTGAAATCTCTGGTTTTGCATCCGGAGGCGGTGAAAAGGCAGGCGGACCAGCTTAAGATTGTGTACACGCCTCTTCACGGGACAGGAAATATCCCGGTGCGCAGGATACTGAAGGAGCTGGGCTTTGCCCATGTTTATGTGGTAAAGGAGCAGGAGCTCCCTGACGGAAATTTCCCCACAGTCAACTATCCAAACCCGGAGGACAAGAAGGCTTTTGCTCTGGCGCTGAAGCTGGCAGAGGAGGTGGACGCGGATCTTGTGCTGGCTACGGATCCAGATGCGGATCGGCTGGGTGTGTATGCAAAAGCAGGCAAAACCGGCACCTATGAAAGTTTTACTGGAAATATGACCGGCATGATTATTCTGGAATATCTCCTTTCTCAGAGAAGGGCTTTGGGACTTCTTCCGGAAAATGGGGCGGTAGTGACTACCATTGTGTCCGGGAAGATGGCAAAAAGGATCGCCCCACAGTATGATGTGGATGTAATTGAGACGCTGACTGGCTTTAAATACATCGGGGAGCAGATCAAGCTTTTTGAGCAGGACCATTCTCACCAGTTTCTTTTCGGCTATGAGGAGAGCTATGGCTGTCTGGAAGGCACCCACGTCAGAGATAAGGATGCGGTGGTGGCGGTGATGGCCCTCTGTGAGGCGGCGGCTTATTATAAGGAGCAGGGGCTCACCCTGTGTGACCAGATGGAACGGCTGTATGAAACCTATGGGTATTACCAGGAGGCGCTTTGCACTGTAACCTTAAAGGGACAGGACGGGGCGAAAAGGATCGGGCAGATAATGGAGCAAATCCGCGCCCGGATTCCCGAGACCCTGGGAGGCTTCCAGGTTAAGGCATTTCGGGATTACCAGGAAGGAACCATCCGGAATATGGAGAGCGGCCAGGGATCCGGTACCGGCCTTCCCCGGTCGAATGTGCTGTATTTCGATCTGGAGCAGGATGGATGGTGCTGTGTGCGCCCCTCAGGAACAGAGCCTAAAATCAAATTTTATGCAGGGGTCAGAGGAAGCAGCCGGGAGGATGGAAAGAGGAAATTAGAAGCATTGCTTCAGGCAGTGGAAGGATTTGCGAGGTAGCAGGATGGGATTATTTAAATTAGCCCCCAGCTTTAAGGATTATATCTGGGGAGGACATCGGTTAGTAGAAGAGTATCATAAAGCATACGAGGGGAAGATTCTGGCGGAAAGCTGGGAATTATCCTGTCATCCGGACGGCCTCTCCACCATCGTAAACGGTGTAAATGCAGGAAAAACCCTGGAGGAGTATATCCAGGAGAATGGAAAGCAGGTGCTGGGAAGCCACTGCCAGCGTTTTTCCCAGTTTCCTATACTGATTAAATTTATTGACGCCAAAGAGAATCTCTCAATCCAGGTCCATCCGAATAACCAGTATGCCCTGGAGCATGAGCACCAGTATGGAAAGACAGAGATGTGGTATGTGATGGACTGCGGGGAGGGGGCATATCTGTATTACGGGTTTCGAAGGGAGATCAGCAAGGAAGAGTTCCGGCAGCGGATCCAGGAGGACACCTTGCTTGAGGTGCTGAATCCGGTTCCGGTGCAGAAGGGGGATGTGCTTTTTATTGAGGCGGGAACCATCCATGCCATCGGGAAGGATATAGTGATAGCAGAGATTCAGCAAAATTCTAATGTGACCTACCGGGTATACGATTACGGAAGGGTGGGAAAGGATGGGAAAAAGCGGGATCTCCACATCGAGAAGGCCCTGGCTGTCACAAACTGCATCCCCATTGTGCGGGGAAAAACCTGCAATCCCCACATCGCAAGCTGCGACTACTTTACAGTGGATAAATTAAATCTGGACGGAGAGGTGATGAGCCGGATGATTGGCCGCATCGGTGAGGAATCCTTTGCCAGCCTTTTGATTATGGAGGGGGAGGGAAGGATTGCCTGTGGAAGTGAGATCCTGCCTTATCAGAAGGGGGACAGCTTCTTTTTGCCGGCAGGAAGCGGGGAGTATGAAATCATCGGAACCTGCCAGGCATTAGTTACGACTGTGGGGGAGAAGGCAGGTGAACGGTACGCGAGGGTCAGCTAACCCAGGCTTCCTGCAAAAGCCGGCATCCCAGCAGGATCTCCTCTTCCTTTAATTTAGCATATCCCAGCACCACGGTAGAGGAAGGGGGATTGAGCTCCGGATGGATAAAATACCGGGACAGGCCGTACACCTTCACCTGGGCCTTTGCCGCCCGCTCCACCAGCTCCTGCTCTGACCAGCCCCCTTTATGGGTCAGCAGCACATGGAGCCCGGCATGCTCTCCGGCCATATGAAAGTCTCCGTCAAAGGCCTTCAGCGCCCCCATAAGACAGTCGTGCTTTCCCTTATAAATGGAGCGCATCCGGTTCAAATGCCGCTCATAGTGGCCTTCGGTCAGGAATTGGTACAGGATATTCTGATCAATGCGGGATACAGTGGACGCATAAAAACCTGCTTTTTTCTTATATTCCTGGATAAGCCCAGGGGGCAGGACAAGAAAGCTGATCCGGATAGCCGGAGCGATGGACTGGGAGAAGGTCCCGATATAGATCACCCTTCCGCCTCGATCCATTCCCTGGAGAGCCGGAATGGGCTTTCCTTTATAACGGAATTCACTGTCATAATCATCTTCGATTAGATAGCGATCCTCTTTCTCATAAGCCCAGGATAAAAGCTCCTGGCGCCGCTTTACCGGCATGACAATCCCTAAAGGATGCTGATGGGCAGGCATTATATAAGCTGCCCTTGGCTCCGGATTCTGGCAGGCTGCCAGACCATCTATGCTCATTCCATGCTTATCCATGGAAACTGGAACCACAAGATAGCCCTGGCTGATAAATACCTGACAGGCCTGCTTGTAAGTGGGATTTTCCATGGCGATAACCTGGCGGCTGCCTAATATCAGGGAAAGCAGCATTAAAAGGTACTCATTTCCCGCACCCACAATAATCTGGTCCGGGCTGCAGTGCACACCCCGGGCAGAATGAAGATAGCTTCGGATCGCCTCCCGCAGGGGATATTCCCCCTGGGGATCTCCATTTAAAAACAAAGCCTTATTATCATCTACCAGGATATTCTTGCTGATCTTTCTCCAGGTATTGTAGGGAAAGCTGTCTAGGTCAATGCCCCTGGGAGAAAAATCCACAGTATACCCTTCCGGCCCTGCTTCCTCCTCTGTCACAAAGCGGCCTGCAGGCGGCTCACTTACCTGAACCAGCTCCTCGATGGCAGCGATGAAATATCCCCGGCAGGGCACTGCTTCAATATACCCTTCTGAAAGCAGCTGCTCATATGCCATCTGGGTGGTGCTGCGGCTTACCTTTAGGTGCTCCGCCAAGACTCTGGTGGAGGGAAGCCTGCTTCCGGAACGCAGGTTTCCCTGGCGGATTTCCCTTTTAATGTGCTGGTAGATTTGTTCATACATAGGGGTATTCCCCTGACTGTCAAATGGGATAATCAGCTCCATCCTGCGCCGGTCACCTCCGTCTTATTTTTACGGGCAATGAGCCGCCCGGGGGCTGCCTTATTTCGGCAGGCGGAAGGAGCTCTTTAAGGAGACAATCCGGTTAAATACCGGCTTTTCTGCGCTACTATCCTTGCAGTCCACACAGAAAAAACCATTCCGCATAAACTGGAAGCTGTCATATGGCTTTACCTCAAACAGAGCGGGCTCTACGTAAGCTTTGGGCACGATGGTAAGAGAATTAGGGTTGAGATTCAGGCTTCCATCTGCGTTCAGCTTCCCCTTCTCCTCGTCTACAATATTCTCATACAGGCGGCATTCCGCTTCCTTCGCGGTCTTTACCGCAACCCAGTGGATGGTTCCCTTAACCTTTCTTCCGGTGAATCCGGATCCGCTTTTTGTCTCCGGATCGTAGGTGCAGTGTATCAAGGTTACCTTTCCTGTCTCATCCTTCTTAAAGCCGGTGCAGGTGACAAAATACGCGCCAAACAGCCGCACCTCATTCCCCGGGAACAGCCGGAAATACTTCTTGGGCGGCTCCTCCATAAAGTCCTCCCGCTCGATATAAAGCTCCCTTCCAAAGGGAACCTTGCGGCTTCCCAGCCTTTCATTTTCCAGGTTATTTGGAATCTCCAGCTCTTCCATGGCATCCTCCGGATAGTTATCAATCACCAGCTTCACCGGATCCAGAACCGCCATCATCCTGGGCTTTTTCAGCTTCAGATCCTCGCGGATACAGTACTCCAGCATGGCGTAATCCACGGAGCTGTTAGCCTTAGACACGCCGACTAAATCCACGAACATTTTTATGGATTCCGGTGTATAGCCTCTGCGCCGCAGAGCTGCGATGGATACCAGCCTGGGATCATCCCAGCCGTCTACGATGCCATCCTCCACCATCTTCTTAATATACCGCTTCCCGGTCACCACATTGGTGAGGTACAGCTTGGCAAACTCTATCTGGCGGGGCGGATTTTCAAACTCGCATTCCCGAACCACCCAGTCATAAAGGGGACGGTGATCCTCAAACTCCAGGGTACAGATGGAGTGAGTGATGTGTTCGATGGCATCCTCGATGGGGTGGGCGAAATCATACATGGGATAAATACACCAACTGTCCCCGGTGTTGTGATGGCTCATGCGGGCCACCCGGTAAAGCACCGGATCGCGCATGTTGATATTAGGAGAAGCCATATCAATCTTCGCCCGGAGCACCTTCTCACCATCCTGATATTTCCCCTCCTTCATCTCCTCAAACAGCTTTAAATTCTCTTCTACCGAGCGGTTCCGGTAAGGGCTTTCCTTTCCGGGAGTGGTAAAATCTCCCCGGTATTCCCGGATTTCTTCCGCGGATAGATCGCAGACAAAGGCCTTTCCCTTTTTAATCAGAAGCAGGGCGCATTCATACATCTGTTGGAAATAATTTGAGGCAAAGAATAAGCGATCCTCAAAATCAGCCCCCAGCCATTTTACATCTTCCATAATTGACTCTACAAATTCCGTCTTTTCCTTGGTGGGATTCGTATCGTCAAAGCGCATATTAAATTTGCCATTATATTTTTTAGCCAGTCCGTAGTTTAACAGGATGGACTTGGCATGTCCAATGTGGAGATATCCGTTAGGCTCCGGCGGAAAACGGGTCTGAACATGATTGTAAACACCCTCATCCAGATCCCTTTCGATCTCCATCTCAATAAAATTTTTTGATACCAGGTTTTTTTCTTCCATCGTCTGCTTCCTCCGTTTATATCATCCATTTTATTCTTATTATTCATCATCGTTTCCTTATCATACCATATTTCACAGAATTGGGAAAGAGGGTATTTCGCGAAAGCGTGATGCGCACATAGGCGCTGGCTGTTGGTGAAGGGAAATATCGGGATGCTAAAAATCTGTCAGAACAGAAGGGGTCTCTGAAAGATAAAAAATCATTATTTCCTTCAAGAACGCTTGCCGGCTAAGTCTTTTGTAATGAGGGATGGGAAAAATAAAAGGGGGGAAATAAGATGGAAAATTATATAATTTGTTTGTTTTATAGAAATAATATATACAAATTTAAGTAAAAATCTATAATAAAATAGCAAGAAATGATTGACAAACCTTGGAATCTTTGATATAAATAGGATATTACAAAAAGTAAGAAAATTAATAAAAACAAAATAAAAGTTTTTATTTATAAAGAGATATTAAGATTACTTTTATTTTGATACATATTTTTAATATCCCATTTGATAACAGCGCACAGATAAAGTGCACTGCTTTATAAAAAAGCGAAGGAGGAAGAAGTAATGAGAAAGATCACAAGGAAATGGTTTGGAAGTATGATGGCTGTATGCCTGGCGGCAAGCTCTCTTGCGGCCTGCGGTGGTTCATCCGGCGGCGCAGCCAGCACAACCGCGGCGCAGGCAGAGACAACCACTGCTGCCCAGGCTGCTACAACCGCAGCAGAGAGCAAGGCGGAGGAGGAGCCGAAATCAGACAGCAAGGAGGGCGGATATAAGATCGGATGGTCTACCATTTACCTGACCCCCTCCTGGATGCAGGAAACCAGCGGGTTAATGGACGCGTGCATTGAGAAATATAAAGCGGACGGAGTGATCAGCGAATACTCCATCGCTAATGCAGACGGAGATACCTCGGCTCAGATTTCCCAGATCGAGAACATGATCGCAGAGGGATATGACGCCATTATTCTTGATGCGGGCTCCTCGGATGCTCTGAATCAGGTAGTGGAGAAGGCTACCAGCCAGGGCGTGGTTGTGGTTAACTTTGATTCCCTGGTAACTACGGATAAGGTGACCTGCCGGATCGGAACATCGGATGCAGAGTATGGAAGACTGTGCGCCCAGTGGCTGGTGGATACCCTGGGAGGAAAGGGGAATATTATCGTATTCAGCGGCCCCGCCGGCGTTGCGGTATCGGACGGACGGGAAAGCGGAGCGATGGAAATATTAGAGCAGAATCCGGATATTAATATTATCACAACCCTTCACAGTGAGTACAACTCCGCACCGGCGATGGAAGTGCTGAATCCGGTGCTGGATGCTAATGAGGTGGATGGCATCTGTGCTCTGGGAGGCTCCCTGGCCTCTGCGTCCTTAACGGCGGTTCTGGACAAGGGACTGGATATGATTCCGATTTGCGGTGAGAATTATAATGGCTTCCTGCGGCAGTGGTCCGATCTGGTTGACGACGGGTTTGAGTCCTTTGCAGTTTGCCAGCCTAACTGGCTGGGCGTGCTGGCAGTTGAGCAGAGCATCCGCATTCTGAATGGAGAGGATTACGATCAGGATGTGGTGGTTCCGATTCCGGCCATTGATAACAACAATTTATCTGAATTTGTGCCGAATGACTATTCGGATGACTGGTACCCCATCGCGGATATTACAGAAGACCAGATCCAGAAGTACTTAACACCAGGGGCATAAGGGGAATACCCACTCTGATTTGTAGCTGAAAATAATGCGCCTGCTTGGTAAAAACAGCAGGCGCATCTTTGCATCGTAAAAGGGGAGGATTGCTTTTGAAGGATGCATTTTTACAAGTAAAGCAGGTCAGCAAGTCTTTTTTTGGAAATAAGGTGCTGTCCAATGTAAGCGCAGAGCTGCGGCCTGGAGAATTTCTGGCACTGATTGGGGAAAATGGGGCGGGCAAAAGTACACTGATTAATTTAATCACAGGGATCTATTCTTATGATGAAGGTGAGATCTGGATCAATGGAAAGCTTTGCAAAACCATTACTCCGGCGGAAGCACAGAGGCTTGGCATCTATACGGTCCGCCAGGAGCTTTCGATTAACCCGGTTCTGACGGTGGCGCAGAATGTGTTTCTGGGCCATGAAATATTAAACCATGGGCTGGTGAATAAAAAGGAGATGGAGCGAATTACCAGGGAGCTTTTGGATGCAGTCCATTTAAAGCATATTGACCCCAGGCAGGATGCAGGAACCCTGACCATGGCTGAGAAGCAGATGCTGGAATTCTGCAAGGCAGTGTACCAAAACCCTAAGCTTCTGGTACTGGATGAGGCTACATCAGCGCTGGATGATGATCAGGTGGAGATTATCTTTAACAAATTGCGGGAGCTTCAGAAGCAGGGGCTGATGGTGATTTTTATTTCCCACCGTCTTCATGAGCTGTACGAGATCTGCAATATTATGACGGTGTTAAAGGACGGCCAGCAGATTGTGACAGAACCAATCCAAAGCCTGGATGAGGATCGGCTCATATCCCTTATGACAGGAAGAACCATCCAGGATCTTTTCCCGGCCAAGCGGGAAAGCAAAAAGGTTCAGAGCGCTCCAGAGATCATAAAAATTGAGGACGGAACCTTTGGAAAATGTAAGCATATTCATCTTGCTGTGAAAAAGGGAGAAATATTAGGAATCGGCGGGCTTCAGGGACAGGGGCAGCAGACCTTTATGGAATGCCTCTTTGGAATAAGAAAGCTGGAGCAGGGGGCTATGTTTTTGGATGGGGAGAGGATCGTGCTTCGCGGGCCTTCCGACGCCATGGCCAGAGGTATCGCCTATCTTCCGGCAGAGCGGAAGACGGAAGGGCTGTTTGTGTCCCATCCCATTGCCTTTAATCTGACCTTTGCCTGCATCAGCAGACTTTGCGACTTCCTGGGAACCATCCGTAGGAAGGCGGAAAAGGAAGAGATTGACCGGGCATTTACCTCCTTCTCCATCAAAGCCCATAGCCCCAACCAGATTATCAGCGAGCTGTCAGGAGGCAACCAGCAGAAGGTGGTGCTGGCCAAATGGCTTGCCAGGAATCCCAAGCTGCTGCTTTTAAATGAACCTACCCGGGGAATCGACGTGGGGACAAAAAAGGAGATTTATGAGCTGATGGCAGGCCTGGCGGGAAAGGGCGTCAGCATTGTTATGATATCTTCGGATACCATGGAACTCATCGGCATGTGCGACCGGGTTATTACCGTATATGAGAATGAGATTAACTACGAGCTGCTGGGCAATGATCTGACAGAGGAAGCATTAGTAAAGGCGTCTGTATTCAGGAGGGATAGAAATGAATGAACACACAAAATCCATCGCATCATTAACGGACAGGCTGCCCAATCAGCATAAGAAGCTGCTTTCTGTATATATCACCTTCTGCGTTTTCCTTATAGCAGAGTTGATTATGGATCCACTGATTTTGAAATCCTACTCCCGGATGTGGCCTCTGTCGCTCCAGTTTGCGCCGCTGATGCTCTGTGCCATGAGCCAGGGCTGCATTATGCTGGTGGGCGGGATTAATCTGTCCCTGGGCGCGTCCCTCTCCCTTGCCACTACCATCGCCGCGGTTACCATGTTTGAGGGAGCTGGCGGGACGGTGGGAGGAATCGTCGCGACCCTGGTATCCGGCATGGCCATCGGCCTGGTGATGGGTACGGTTGTCACCTTCGGCAGACTGCCGGATATCATCGTCACCCTGGCCTTTTCCTACATATGGAATGGTGCGGCCCTGCTGGTTTTAAGCAAGCCGGGAGGACATATACCCAGCGCATATTCTGGATTTCTGCAGAGCCAGGGGGTGGTTCCCTTTGCCATTATCATGATTCTATTGCTGCTGGTTTTCTGGAAAATCATCAAAAATACCCGGCTGGGAATCAATATCTACGCCATAGGCGGGAATGCAAAGGCGTCCTTTGAGAGCGGGATCCATGTGCGTCTGACAAAGATTCTGGCTTATATTATCTCCGGACTTTTCATGTCAGGGGCAGCCCTGGTGCTGGTGGGCCAGACAGGCTGCGGGGATCCCACCATCGGCAATGCATATGGGACAAAATCCATCGCCGCAGCGATCCTGGGCGGCTTTAGCTTCTCAGGAGGCATCGGTCAGATGAAGGGCGCGGTGCTGGGGGCATTTATTTATATTGCTATTGAAAATGTACTGTTTTTCAGCGGCTTCTCTTCTTTTTATCAGTATATTATCCAGGGAGCCATATTAATTGCAGCCATTGGCCTGAAGGTGGTCAGCTATTATCGAAGAGGAGGTGAAGGAGCATGAGCCGATGCAAGGAATGGTTAAAGGACACGACAAACCTGGCATATCTGACCATGATCCTGGTCTGGCTTACCACTGTGATTACCATCAAGGGCTTTGCCCGGCTGGGCCATAATGTTTCCACCCTGCAGACGGCGGCTCTCATGGGCTTTGCGGTGCTGGGGCAGGCGGTTGTGGTGATCAGCGGCGGAATCGACATGTCGGTAAGCGAGATTATCACCCTGAGCTCCGTCACCTGCGCCGCCTGCATCAAGGCAGGGCTACCCACGCCGGTGGCTATGGGGATTGCTCTTTTAGCCTGTATGCTGGTAGGAGCGTTCAACGCTACCTCCATTGTGTTTCTGAAGGTTCCTCCCATTATCCAGACGGTGGCAGCCGGATGCATCATAGAAGGCACCCTGCTGGTTCTCACCAATGGGACGCCTCCCGCAGGCTGCGGAAAGCTTCTCTCCTGGATGTCAAAGGGAAAGCCTCTGGTTGTGACCAATGCCTTCTGGATTTGGATGGCTGTGTATGCCATATTATGGTGGATGATGAACCGAAGCAAGTTCGGACGGTATGTCTATGCTATCGGAACCAATGTAAATACGGCTAAAAATTCCGGCGTCCATGTGACGAAAATGAACTATATGATCTACATGCTTTCCGGCTTCTGCGCTGGTATTTCCGGCATCCTGATGCTGGGAAATATCGGAAGTACATATTTAACCATCGGCGATCCTTACCAGCTGTATTCCATCGCTTCTGTGGTAATCGGCGGAATCGCCATCACGGGAGGCAAGGGGAAATTCTCTGGTGTAATCGCAGGCACGATTTTAACCGTGCTGATCCGCGACATATTAAATGTTATGTCTATTTCCGAGGCGTTCCGCAATATTTTCCAGGGACTTTTGGTGCTGGTGCTTCTTCTGGCCTATGGAAGAGAGCGGAGAGCCAGATAGCAGCGGCAGGCTGCGTTTCAGAAGGGAGGCGGGAATATGGAACAGGGAATGTTTATCCATTCCTGGGATATTGACGGGGATATGGGGAAGCGGATCGGGCATTTTGTGGAATTAAACTGCAATACAGTGGCGGTCAATGTAAATTACCATCACGCGGGGGTAGCAGATCTGCGGCTTGGGCATATGCATTACCGGAAGGGCGCGGGAACTGCTTTTTCAGTGGAGCCTTCGGACTACGGCGTGATATGCCCCCAGCCCCAGGAGAAGCTGGAGGATAAATTCCGGCAGCTCTCGGCCCTCTGCCGTCAGAACCAAATAACGGTAAAGGCGTGGGTGGTAAATGCCCATAATTCGACCTTAGGGAGAAAATATCCCCATGCCGCAGTAGTGAACGCGTGGGGGGATGTATGTGAAAACTGCTTCTGTATTAATCACCAGGATTTCCGGGAATATGACCGGAACCTGATTGATAACATTGAGCGGGTGGTGAATCCGGATTCCTATGTGATGGAGGCGATGCAGTGGATGCCTTCCTTCCATGGAAGCCACCATGAATTTATGCTGGGAAGACTGACTCCCGCGGTCCGGTATCTGCTTTCCCTGTGCTTCTGCGAGACCTGTATGGAGAAGGCGGGACAGGAGGGGATCGACGGGGAGGCGGTGAAAGGCCAGGTGAGAGGACTGCTGACAAAGCTTCTGGAGGGAGATACCACCTACGGGACCAATGAGGAAACACAGCTGACCCATATCTGGATGGAGTATCCCGAGATTTATGAATACCAGCAGTTTCGGATGAGAAGCGTGGCATCCCTGACAGAGGAGACCGCAGCCCAGGTTCACGCTTTTGGGAAAAAATACGAGTATATCCCCAGCTCTACGCCTTTTGATATCAATACAACTTATTACGAGGCGGCTCCTCTTAGAAGGCTGGAGGGTATCGTGGATGGGCTTGTTCCTCTTATCTATCATACAGAAAGCAGCTATGAAAAGGTTTTAAGGAATATCCGGCTGTTTAATGAGACAACCCCTGTAGGGATGGCTCTGAATCTGGGACGTGCCAGGTATACGGGGAAAGAGGATTTTCTCTGGCGCATCCGGGAGGCCAGAGCATTAAACTGTCCGGAGGTTTTAAGCTATAATTACGGCATGGCTACAGAGGAGATGCTTCAGTGGATGAAGGAGGCATATCAGGTCTGAAAGGAGGCAGCATGCAGATCGATAAACGGATTTATGTGGTGGGAAGCGGATGGGCCGGTTATAACCTTACGGAGCATTATGACTGTGATGTCTACCTGATTGACTGCGGCGGGAAGCTGGCGCTGATGGATGCGGGAGCCGGGCTTTCCCTGGAGAAGATGAGGGAAATCATCCGGTTTCACGGTTTTTCTTTCCAGGATATCGAAGCCATATTCATCACCCATACCCACGGGGACCATGTGGGAGGGGCCAGAGCGCTTCAAGAGCTTACAGGCGCAAGGATTCTGGCTCACCCGGACAGCGCGGAGTATTTAAGAAGGGGAGCACAGGACAAGATGTCAGTGGATATCGCTGTGGCCCGGGGGATGTATCCGGCGGGATTTCAAGTGGAGGCCTGTGAAGCCTTCCCCATTGAGGATGGGGAGACCGTCTCCATGGGGGAGGTATCATTTACAGCGATAGATACGCCGGGCCACTGCAGCGGACACCATTCCTACCTGGTGGAAACGCCGGAAAAGCGGTATTTATTTTCCGGGGATTCCATCTTTCTGGGAGGAAGGATCTCCCTGCAGAATATCTGGGACTGCAGCCTGGCAGAGTACGGGGAGACGGCCCACCGGCTGGATGCTTTGGACTTTGACGCACTGCTCCCCTCCCATTTTGGGATTGACCTTTTAGAGGGAAAGAGCCATGTCCACAGAGCGGCGGAAATCTTTGCACAGCTGGGAGTGCCGGGGCAGGCGTCGGAATCCCGGGGTTAGATTGCTGATTCTATTGGTTCCCAGCAGATGGAAAAGTTAATGAAAATTCCCTTCGGCAGAAGGCCGTGAGGAGAAAACAAGCGGTGAGAGATGACACGATTAGAAGAGGAACGAATCAAATATTTAAAGGACTTGGTAAAGCTCCAGACAGAAAATCCTCCCGGAAATGAAAAAAGGGCGGCGGAGTATGTGGCCGGACAGCTGGAGAAGTACGGGATTTCATCAGAAATCCAGGAGATCGAAGGAACCCGGGCAAATCTTATTGCTGCTATCGGCCCCGCGGATGGCCGGCAGGTGATTTTCACCGGCCATTTGGATGTGGTGCCTCCTGGGGAGGGATGGAATACCGACCCCTGGCAGCTGACGGTTTCCGGGGAACGCTGCTATGGCCGGGGGGTAAGCGACATGAAGGCAGGGCTGGCGGCTATGATGTCTGCCTTTATCCAGGTGAAGCAAAGGGATACCTTAAAAAATACCTGCCTGATGCTGGCATTTACTTGTGATGAGGAGATCAACGGCACAGGGACGCGATGCTTTTTGGAGCAGTACAAACCTGCAAAGGACGCCAGGGTGATGATCGGAGAGCCTACCTCCATGGGGATTCAGATAGCCCACCGGGGCGTGATCCGGTTAAGGCTTAAGGCGTTGGGAAAGCAGGCTCATTCGGCGGCGCCGGAGGATGGGTGCAACGCCATTTACACCTTGGGGCGGCTTCTGGCAGGGGTGGAGGAATACCATCGGCAGAGGCAGCAAATCCATGTATCTCCTTTGCCGCCGCCTACCGCCAGCTGCACCATGATTCAGGGCGGAGTGAAGGATAATGTGATTCCGCCGGCGGCGGAGTGCACCATTGACTGCCGGACGGTACCAGGAGATTCCCCGGAAAAATTAATGAGGGAATTAAAGGAGGTGTTAAACCGGATTGAGCTGCCGGAGGGCGCATCTTTTAAGCTTTCGCCGATTCTGGAAATGCCTCCGGGCGTGACGGACAAGGGCTGTTCCACGGTTCGGCTGGCCGGGAAGGCCTATGAGGATGTGATGGGGGAAGAACCGCTTATAAAGGGTTTTCCTGCCTGCAGCGATATGCCTCAGTTTACAAGGCTTGGCCTGGAGACGATTCTGTGGGGGCCGGGAGAGATCAAAGAGGCCCATCGGCCAAATGAAAGCCTGAGATTAGCAGAGCTTCACCAGATGGCAAAGCTTTACCGGCAGTTTGTACTCTGTTCTGAGGAAGAAGAGGGGGAGAAAAGGAGTTGAGGCAATGAAAGAAGTGGGATACTATAACGGGCAGATCGGTGAGCTGTCAAAGCTTTTGTGCCCCATAACCGACCGGGCGGTTTACTTCGGTGATGGATGCTATGATGCCGCCTTTATGCAGAACCGGGTGATTTTTGCCTTAGAGGATCATATAGAACGGTTCTATAATGGATGCCGTTTGCTTCGGATTCATTTTCCATACAGCAGGCAGGAGCTTTGGGACATTCTTTATGGCCTGGTGGATGTGTTTGACGAGGAAGAAGGGATGCTTTACTGGCAGACCTCAAGGGGAAGCGGCGTGCGGGACCATGTATTCCCGGGGGAGGAGGCAAGGGCCAATTTAATGGCATATCTTGTGCCCAGGAAAATCGCGGGAAAGGAGAAGACCTTCCGCTGCATTACAGTGGAGGATACCAGGTATGGCCACTGCAACATAAAGACGCTGAACCTGCTTCCCAATGTGATGGCGTCTCAGCGGGCCAAAGAGGCAGGATGTGATGAGGTAATTTTCCACAAGGATGGAAAGGTGACGGAGATGGCACATTCCAATGTATCGTTTCTGATGGATGGAGCTCTGGTGCATCGTCCCTTTGACGAGAAGATGCTGCCGGGGATTTCCCTGAAGCATTTGATTCGCATAGCCAGGGAAGCCGGGATACCTGTGCAGGTGAGGGAGGTATCGCTTGCCGAGGCTATGAATGCGGATGAGCTGATTAATACCAGCTCCGGCACCATCTGTAACCGGATCTGCCAGGTGGACGGGATCCAGGTGGGAGGCAGGGCGGAGCCGCTGTTTCGGCTCCTCCAGGATAAGGTGTACGAGGAATTAACAGAATACACGAAAAAGGGAAGACATGAAAAGAATATTAATTAAACACGGGCTGGTGTATGACGGGCTGGGAAGTCCCGGGATCCATAAGGACATCCTTTTGGAGGACGAAAAAATCAGGGCAATGGGAGAAGCTGCCTGGAACCAGGCAGCGGATGTGGTGATTGACGCGGCGGGGAAAATCGTCTGCCCTGGGTTTGTGGACATTCACCGCCACTGCGATATCAAGCCGCTGCAGGAGGGGCGCTTTGGGGAGTGCGAGCTGGCCCAAGGAATTACCACGGTTGTGGTGGGAAACTGCGGCATGAGCCCCACGCCCTGCCCGTCCGGAGAAGCTTTGCGAAAGGAAATGTATGATTTTTATGAGCCGGTTTTAGGGCCTGCGGCGGAGAGGATGCCGGAAACTTATGAGGAGTATTTAAAAGCGCTGGACTCGGCCCGGCTTCCGGTGAATATGGGGGCTATGATTGGCACCGGCGCGGTTCGGATTTCCATCAAGGGCTTTTCGGATCAGCCTTATACGATGGAGGAGCTTAAGCGGGCCAGGGGTATCATCCAGCGGGCCATGGAGCTTGGGGCGCCAGGGGTGTCTCTTGGCATTATGTATCTGCCGGAATGCTATGCCAGCACGGATGAATTTGCCTATATCCTGGAGCCGGTGGGGAGATTCGGCAGAGTGATTACCACCCATATCCGGGGAGAAGGCAGCAAGATGGTGGAAAGCGTGGCTGAGGTGATTGAGATTGCCGAAAAGGCAGGCTGCGCCCTGGAGATCAGCCATTTCAAAAGCTGCGGCATGAAAAACTGGAGAAGGGATATCCACACGGCCATCGGGCTGATCGAAAGGGCCAGGGCCCAGGGGCAGGATATCACCTGTGATTTTTACCCCTACGATGGAGGAAGCACCGCCCTTACCACCATGCTGCCGCCGGATTTTGTGAAGGGCGACATGGCGAGGGCGCTGGAATATCTGGGGACAGAAGAAGGGGTGGAGGAGTTCCGCAGGAAAAGCCGGATGAACTGGGAGGACTGGGATAATTTCTGCATTCTGCTGGGATGGGACCGGATTTTAATCAGCGGGGTGGTGAAGGAGAAATACCTCCCCATGGTTGGGATGACCGTACAGGAGGCGGCAGGAAGGTTTGGCTATCCGGACGCGGAAGCCCTGGCGGCGGAGCTGATGCATGAAGAGGAAGGGAAGACAGCGATTATCAACATGAGCATGTGCCAGGAGGATATTGACACAGTGGCGAAGCTGCCCTATTCTAACGTGATCAGCGATGCCATCTATGGAAAAACGGATCGGCCCCATCCCCGGATGTTCGGAGCTTTCCCAAAGATTATCCGGGAATATGTAAAGGAGCGGGGGATCTACACTCTGGAGGAGGCGATTAAAAAGATGACCAGCCAGCCGGCCGCCAGGATGGGGATCGAAAAAAGGGGCAGTCTGGCAGAAGGAAATTATGGAGATATCCTGATCTTTGACCCGGCTCAGTTTCGGGATCGTGCCACCTACAAGGACCCGGCACGCCTGGCTGCCGGCCTGGAATACTGCATCGTGAACGGGGAGATTGTGATCCGCCAGGATAAGCGGATTCCCGGGGCCCTTTATGGAAAAAGCATTCGGGCAGGACACTAAGTTCAACGCCCGAGGATAAAAGCAAATAAATTTATATCTATATTTTAAGGAGGAAGAGACATGGATGTATATAAAAGAATCGAGGAATTAGGTTATACCCTGCCGCCGGCAGCGCCTAAGGGAGGGATCTATAAGCCAGTAAAGCAGGTAGGAAATCTTTTATATATTTCCGGACAGGGGGCTACCAGGAATGGAGAGCCGGTTGTATCCGGAAAGCTGGGAAGTGACCGGACCATCGAGGAGGGCCAGGAGGCGGCCCGGATCTGTACATTAAACGCCTTAAGCGCCCTGGATGAATACTTAGGGGATTTGAACAAGATTAAAAGCGTGGTAAAGATCCTTGCCTTTGTGGCAAGCGCCCCAGGCTTTAATTCCTCCCCCAAGGTAGTGGACGGCGCCTCTAAGCTTCTTATGGATGTGTTTGGGGAGGATCGGGGAGTAGGGGCGAGATCCGCTATTTCCACCAATGAGCTCCCTGGAAATATATCTGTAGAAATCGAGTACATCTTTGAGATCGAATGAAAAGAGGTTGGATATGGAAAGCCACAGATATGAAATAAAGAATACGGATTCTATCATTACACCGGCGCTGGTTTATTACAAGGATATTATCGAGGAAAATCTGGATAAAATGGCGGAGGTTGCCGGAGATATCAACCGGCTTTGGCCCCATGTGAAATCCCATAAAATGGAGCAGCTGGTTCGGCTGCAGCTGGAAAAGGGGATCCGGAAATTCAAATGCGCCACCATCGCGGAGGCGGAGATGGTGGCAGAATGCGGGGCAGAGGAGGCGGTGGTTGCCTATCCTTTAGTCGGACCCAATATGGACCGCTTTCTGGATCTATGCACGGCTTACCCGAAGACCAGGTTCTGGGCCATCGGAGATGATTTTTCCTGTCTGGAGCAGCTAAGCGGGAAGGCTTGTGAAAGAAATCAGAAGATCCATATATTAATTGACGTGAATATGGGGACAAACCGCACCGGAGTCCGTCCGGACCGCTTGTACGATCTGTATAAACGATGCAGCAGGCTCCCCGGGCTTTTGCTGGATGGCCTTCACTGCTATGACGGGAATCATGGAATTGAGGATTATCACAAGAGACAGGAAGCAGTTGAGCAGGTGAATCAGCGGGTTCTCCAGGTGGCGGACAGGCTGAAGGAGGAAAATATGCAGTGCAGTGTGCTGATTATGGGAGGCACCCCTTCCTTCCCCTGCCATGCCAGCTTCCCCGGGCTGTACCTGTCGCCGGGGACCTGCGTGGTGTCTGATTATGGATATTTTTCCCGCTTTCAGGACGAGAATTTTATCCCGGCCGGGATTTTAATGACTCGGGTGGTGAGCCATCCGGAGGATGGATATTTTACCATCGATTTAGGATATAAGGGGATCGCGGCAGACCCCCCAGGGGAGCGGGGGAAGCTTTTGGGAGTGTCTCATGCCTCTTCTGTGGGACAGAATGAGGAGCACTGGATCTGGAAAATGGAAGAAGGCTTTGAGGAGCAGCGGCCTCCCATCGGAACGGTGCTTTATGTGATTCCCACCCATATCTGTCCCACCAGCGCCCTGTACCCGGAGGCTCTTATAGCCCAGGATGGCCGGATCGCTGACCGGTGGAAGGTGACGGCCAGAAATCGGAAAATTACGTGGTAGACGCAGCAGGTTAAGCAAGGAGAAGGCCGGGGAGTGCAATCAGGCTCCATAAAAGATCTGCGGCCGGGAAAGGAATTTAGGATATGACCTTGTTGGAGGAGATAAAGAAGAATAAAATCATAGCCATTGTCCGGGGGATTCCCGGCAAGTATATGCTGGACTTAGCCGACGCCCTGTATGACGGCGGCATCGTGATGATGGAGGTTACCTTTGACCAGACAAGCAGAGAAGGAAGCAAAGAGACGGTAAGCTCTATCGCACAGCTAAGCAGGGAAAGGTCTGACCGGGTGAGGGTGGGAGCTGGCACAGTCCTTACCCCGGAGCAGGTGAGGGCCGCTTATGAAGCCGGCGCTAGCTATATCATTACCCCTAATGTAAACACAGATGTGATCGCCCAGGCAAAGCGCTGCCAGATGACGGTGATGGCCGGAGCCTATACACCTACAGAGATCGAGCTGGCTTACCGGTCCGGGGCAGATGTGGTAAAGGTATTCCCTGCCGGCGTGGCAGGGGCGGATTATATTAAGGCGGTCCGCGGACCTTTAGCCCATATTCCCCTAGCCGCAGTAGGAGGGGTGGATGTGGGAAATGTCAGGAGTTTTTTTGAAGCGGGAGTCTGCAGTGCGGGGATCGGCGGATGCCTGGTGAATAAAAAAGAGATAGAAAAAGGAAATTTTCCCTGGATCACTGAGAAAGCAAAGGAATTTGTAAGGGAGCTGCCGGGATAGGTGCTTAAGAGAAAAAGAGCTTGTGAAACGTATTTTTCCTGGAAGATTATGTCGATATATGATATACTTATTTCTCAAAAGGATGTACGAGCCTGGTTACTGTTCACAGGTAATATCCCGGGAGCGTTCGCTGTGAGTGAAAGTCACAGTGAACCCGAGGGCTTCGCGCCAAAATGGACAGAATGGCCATTTTGTGTGCATCGCAAAGCGTGTTGCTGTGCACAGCCAGACAAGGGTGCGAACAGTAACCGAGCCTGCAGTATAGAAAGGGGAAGGAATTGATATGCAGACGATCGAACAGGAAATGCCATTTTTTACGACTTTGCTAAAGGTTTTAAAAAATCAGTTTGGTCCAGAATCAGAGTTTATTCTGCATGATTGGTCGAAAGGGTATGATCACAGTGTGGTGGCAATCGAGAATGGACACATTACTAACCGGAAAATCGGCGATTGCGGCAGTAATCTGGGGCTGGAGGTTATACGAGGCACGGCAACCAGCGATATGAAGTGTAATTATGTGACGAAAACCAGAGATGGAAAGGTACTGCTATCCTCCACCATGTATATTAAAAATGATGAAGGACAGGCATTAGGCGCCCTGTGCATTAATACAGATGTTTCAAAGAAAATTGAAATCAAGGAGTATCTGGATCGATGCCTGCCGGACGAATTAAATAAAAAAGAGAGCAGTGAGGAATTTTTCGCCACGAATGTGTCGGATCTTCTGCTGTATCTCATCGATGAGGGGATTAAAAAAATCGGCAAGCCGGTGTGTGAGATGACCAAGGAGGATAAGATGGAGGTCCTCCGCTTCCTGGATAATAAGGGAGCCCTTCTTATTAATAAATCCGGTACAAAAATATGCCAGGTTCTGGAAATGTCAAAATATACGTTGTATAACTATCTGGATGAAATACGGGAGCATAAGAAACCGGCAGTGTAAAATCATACAGTACTTCCCTGCAGGCTTGCGTCATTGAGGATTCTGCTCATTTTTCTAAAACCCTTGACAAGCGCCGCGATTTAGTATATCCTAGCAATAAGTTAATGAATTACAAACCGGTGATCGGGACGAGTACTTGCGCGGAGCATGCACAGAGAGCTGCAGATGGTGGGATTGCGGCCATGGGAAAGGCAGGGAATGGACCCGGGAGGGCGAGCTGAAACCTTGGGAGTAGGCGAGACGTGGCTGCACGTTACAGCAGATCGTGTATGTTTGTATACGAGATGAGCGCATTCGAGAGAATGAATTTAGGTGGCACCGCAGGTTAACTCCTGTCCTGATTATATGGTTTAGTCAGGACAGGAGTTTTTTATATCATTAAGGAAGAAAGAGAGGAACATAAGAATGGCACAGAATATCCCTTACAAAATTTATTTGGAGGAGCAGGAGATGCCCAGACAGTGGTATAATGTCCGGGCGGATATGAAGAAGAAGCCAGCCCCGATTTTAAACCCAGGCACATTGGAGCCGGTGACGCTGGAGGAGCTGTCCAGGATTTTCTGCCAGGAGCTGGCAAAACAGGAATTGGATGATACCACCCCTTATTTTGATATTCCGGAGGTAATCCGTGACTTTTATAAAATGTATCGTCCCTCTCCCTTGGTAAGGGCATACTGCCTGGAGAAAAAGCTGGACACCCCGGCGCATATTTATTATAAATTTGAGGGAAATAATACATCCGGGAGCCATAAGCTGAATTCCGCCATTGCCCAGGCATATTATGCAAAGCAGCAGGGGCTGAAGGGCGTTACCACGGAAACCGGGGCAGGGCAGTGGGGAACCGCCCTTTCTATGGCTTGTGCTTACCTGGATCTGGACTGCCAGGTTTATATGGTGAAGTGCTCTTATGAGCAGAAGCCATTCCGCCGGGAGGTAATGCGGACCTATGGGGCGAAGGTGACTCCCTCCCCGTCTATGGAGACAGAGGTGGGAAGAAGGATGAATGCGGAGTTCCCGGGTACTACAGGCAGCCTTGGCTGCGCTATTTCAGAAGCAGTGGAGGCGGCAGTAAGCCAGGAGGGCTACCGCTATGTATTGGGATCGGTTCTGTCTCAGGTGCTGCTTCACCAGTCGGTGATCGGCCTGGAGACAAAGGCGGCCCTGGACAAATATGGGATAAAGGCAGATACAATCATCGGCTGTGCTGGCGGCGGATCGAACGTGGGCGGGCTGATTTCACCGTTTGCCGGACAGATGCTGCGGGGCGAGGCGGATTATGAGATCCTAGCTGTGGAGCCGGCTTCCTGCCCCAGCCTGACCAGAGGGGTTTATGCCTATGATTTTTGCGATACTGGCAAGGTTTGCCCGCTGGCGAAGATGTATACCTTGGGAAGCGGGTTCATCCCTTCGGCCAACCATGCGGGAGGTCTGCGGTATCACGGCATGAGCTCTGTGGTCTCGGAGCTGTATGATCAGGGATTATTAAAGGCTAGAAGTGTGGAGCAGACAGCAGTGTTCCAGGCAGCTCAGATCTTTGCTAAGGTAGAGGGAATTCTTCCGGCGCCAGAGAGCAGCCACGCGATTAAGGTAGCTATGGATGAAGCGCTTAAGTGCAAGGAGACCGGGGAGGAGAAGAATATCGTATTCGGCCTGACCGGAACAGGGTATTTCGACATGGTGGCTTATCAGAGATTTAATGACGGGGAGATGAGTGACTATATCCCGTCCGATGAGGAGCTGGCAAAGGCCATTAGCAGCCTTCCTAAGGTGGAGTAAGACAAAAGTAAGGCGTTGCCCCGAAAGGAGGCAGCGCCTTTGTTTACTTATTCTAATTCTTCGACGATTGTGGTGGAGTCGCTTTCTGTCTGAGCCTTTGGGGACGCTTCCGGCTCAGCTGGTGTGGCGGGAGCAGGATTTTGGGGAGGAGCGGATTCCTCAAAAGCGTCCGCCATCGGATCCGTGCCGGCAGCTGCATCTTCCTGTACCTCTACGGTGATATCATCATCAGCTTCGGGGGCAGAAGACTCCGGAGAAGCCGGCTCTTCCTCTGAATCTTTTGGGGAAGCGGCTTTGCGGCTTTCCATCCGCTCGCTGGCCTTTACGCGGGCAGCCTGTGCGGTGTCCTTGGCAGCGGAAGCGGCTTCCATAGCAGTATCCGCGATGATGCCGGCAGCGTCCTTTAAGACATTTTTCGCAGCGTCCGCCATGTCGCCGGCGGCGAACAGCAGTCCCTTGGCAGCCAGCCTAAGCTCGTCCGCATTGGCATTCAGGGAGATATATTTTCGATTCTTCGGGGAGGAGGAGCCTTCACCGGAGTCCTCAGTATCCCCTGTGCTGAAGGAAACGATATCATCATCCTCGTCTACAAAGGAAAGCTCCTCATCCTCCAGCTCCTCCTCATCGTCGAAGAAATCCTCCTCATCGCCTTCAAAATCGTGGAAATCTTCTTCTAATTCGTCATTAAAGGATTTATACTTTTTGAAATAAGAAATACCTGCTGCTGCAGCTCCTGCCACTGTGGCCAGTGCCACAACCTTCCCAAAACCTTTTTTTGCCATAATCGATACTCCTCTCCGGATTTTCTGCTCGTTCTTCGTAACTGCTTCTATTTTAATACGAAACAGAGAAAAAAGGAAGGGATGATTCATATTTTGTTGAAATAATTTATAAAAAATTAGCACTCGCATCTTGACAGTGCTAACAAACAGTGATATAACATATCATGTAGTTAGTAAACGAGGAAATGAATGGCAAAAAGACAATATATAGGAGGAATTATCATGAAGTTAGTACCTTTATTTGACAGAGTCGTTTTAAAGCAGTTAGTTGCAGAAGAAACTACCAAGTCTGGCATTGTACTGCCGGGTCAGGCAAAGGAGAAGCCCCAGCAGGCGGAAGTAATCGCCGTAGGTCCCGGCGGAGTGGTAGATGGAAAGGAAGTTACCATGCAGGTTAAGGTTGGCGATAAGGTGATTTATTCCAAGTATTCCGGAACCGATGTAGAGGTAGACGAGGAGAAGTTTGTGATTGTAAAGCAGAATGATATCCTGGCTGTGATTGAGTAATCATTGACTATCGTATTTTAAGCTGAGTGATTAAATAGTATAAACAAATTGGAGGTTGAATTATTATGGCAAAGGAAATTAAATATGGAGTAGATGCCAGAAAAGCATTAGAGTCCGGCGTGAATCAGTTAGCAGATACAGTACGTGTTACCTTAGGCCCCAAGGGACGGAATGTAGTATTGGATAAGTCCTTCGGCGCTCCGCTGATCACCAATGACGGTGTCACCATTGCAAAGGAGATCGAGCTGGAGGATGCATTCGAGAACATGGGTGCCCAGCTGGTAAAGGAAGTGGCAACTAAGACCAATGATGTGGCAGGCGATGGAACCACCACAGCAACGGTTCTGGCACAGGCCATGATTAATGAGGGCATGAAGAATCTGGCAGCGGGAGCGAATCCTATCGTATTAAGAAAGGGCATGAAGAAGGCTACCGAAGCTGCGGTAAACTGCATTCAGGAGATGTCCAAACCCATCGAGGGCAAGGATCAGATCGCAAGAGTGGCTGCTATTTCCGCATCCGATGATGAGGTAGGACAGCTGGTAGCAGATGCCATGGAGAAGGTTTCCAAGGACGGCGTTATCACCATCGAGGAGTCCAAGACCATGAAGACCGAGCTGGATCTGGTAGAGGGTATGCAGTTTGACCGGGGCTATGTATCCGCATATATGGCTACAGATATGGATAAGATGGAAGCAGTTCTGGATGACCCGTACATTCTGATTGCCGATAAGAAGATCTCGAATATCCAGGAAATCCTTCCGCTGTTAGAGCAGGTAGTAAAGACCGGCGCGAAGCTGTTAATTATCGCAGAGGATGTGGAGGGCGAAGCTCTGACCACCCTGATTGTGAATAAATTAAGAGGCACCTTTAATGTAGTAGCTGTGAAGGCTCCCGGCTACGGCGACAGAAGAAAAGAGATGTTAAAGGATATCGCGATTCTTACCGGCGGCCAGGTGATTTCCGAGGAGCTGGGCCTGGATCTGAAGGAAGTAGACATGAGCCAGTTAGGCCGTGCGAAATCCGTTAAGGTTCAGAAGGAGAACACCATTATAGTAGACGGCTGCGGCGAGAAGGCAGACATCTCTGCCCGTGTAGCCCAGATCCGTGCCCAGATCGAAGAGACCACCTCTGATTTTGATAAAGAAAAGCTACAGGAAAGACTGGCGAAGCTGGCTGGCGGCGTAGCTGTAATCCGCGTAGGCGCTGCTACTGAGACAGAGATGAAAGAAGCCAAGCTCCGCATGGAGGACGCCTTAGCCGCCACCAAGGCAGCGGTAGAAGAGGGAATCATCGCCGGCGGCGGTTCCGCATACGTACACTCCGCTGAAAAGATCAAAGGCATCGTAGATACCTTAGAAGGCGACGAGAAGACCGGAGCCCGGATCATCTTAAAAGCCCTGGAAGCCCCGCTGTATCACATCGTAGCAAACGCAGGATTAGAAGGCTCCGTTATTATTAATAAGGTAAGAGAATCCCAGGTAGGCGTAGGCTTCGACGCATACAAGGAAGAATACGTAGACATGATCAAAGCAGGAATCCTGGACCCTGCAAAAGTAACCAGAAGCGCTCTGCAGAATGCAACCAGTGTTGCATCAACATTATTGACAACTGAATCTGTTGTTGCTAATATTAAAGAAGAAACCCCCGCCATGCCCGCCGGCGGCGGAATGGGGGGAATGATGTAAGCGAAAGCAGAGTCAGATAAGAAAAAGGGGCCTGGCCATGCTAGCATGAGCCAGGCCCCTTTTTCTTATCTGACGAGCAACGGTAGCGAGAAGGAGCGAAGCGGATTCGAGCTACCGTTGCGGCAGGAACGCTCTGCGTTCCCTGCTTTCGCCGCCCCGCTCCCGCCCCACCCCCGGCGAAGCGTCAGCGAGCCTACTACAAGAGAGGCGAAGCGTCAGCGAGCCAACCGCGAGAGCAGCAAAGCGCCCTCTTGCCCCCTCCCAAGGCGAAGCGCCAGCGAGCCTACTACAAGAGAAGCGAAGCGCCAGCGAGCCAACCGCGAGAGCAGCAAAGCGCCCTCTCGCTCCCCCCCAAGGCGAAGCGTCAGCGAGCCTACTACAAGAGAGGCGAAGCGTCAGCGAGCCTACCCCCAAGAAAGGAGCCCCACCAAAAATGAATCAAGACACATATGTTGAATGGCTAGTAAAACGAAAGGACCCCGCATACGCATGGCCTGCCCGCATCCTTTTAGGCATCCTATGCGCCCTCTCCCTCTTAATTGCCCTAACCACCACCTGGGGCATTCTCGTCCTGGCGGCAGCAGGGGCAGGCACCTTCTTCCTTCTGCAAACCCTAAATATCGAATATGAATATTTATACGTAGATGGCAGCCTGTCCATTGACAAGATCTTAGGCAAGGCCCGCCGCAAAAAAGTGCTGGAATGCTCTAAGGATGATCTTCTAATCATCGCCCCCTCCGACTCTTTTGTGTTAAAAGACTACGAGACCAGCAATATGAAGCTCCTAAACTGCTCCTCCGGCAGCAAGGAAAACAAAACACACACTATGATTTACCAGCAAGGCTCCCAGCGCTACAAGGTAATTCTGGAACCCAACGAAAAGCTCCTCACAGCGATCCGCCATACCACACCTCAGAAGATGGTACGGTGAGATAAAACATTTGACAACCGGTTGAAATTTTGCTAGAATTAGCTACTAACAACAAATCGGTCCGCCGGATATCTTGCTGAAATCAATTAAGTATTCGGCCCCCGCAGCATCGGCCAGATATTCATATACACCAAGAGCACCCGGCAGATGTCAGCAGAAATAGAGAGAGAGGAAAAGAGAATGGGTTCTATTATTGGAGAAGGCATTACCTTCGATGACGTGCTTTTAGTTCCGGCTTATTCGGAAGTGATTCCCAATCAGGTTGATTTGTCCACAAATTTGACGAAGAAAATCCGGCTGAATATTCCCCTGATGAGCGCGGGGATGGATACGGTAACAGAGCACCGGATGGCCATCGCCATGGCCAGACAGGGCGGAATCGGTATTATCCATAAAAATATGTCGATTCAGGAGCAGGCAGAGGAAGTAGATAAGGTAAAGCGTTCTGAGAACGGTGTAATCACCGATCCCTTCTCTCTATCCCCGGATCATACATTAAAGGATGCAGATGAGCTGATGGGTAAATTCCGCATATCCGGTGTTCCCATTACCAAAGGAAAGAAGCTGGTAGGAATTATTACAAACCGGGATCTCAAGTTCGAAGAGGATTTTTCCCGAAAGATCAAGGAATGCATGACCTCAGAAAACCTGGTAACTGCCAGGGAGGGCATCACCATGGTGGAGGCAAAGCGGATTCTGGCTAAGGCCAGAGTAGAGAAGCTTCCTATTGTAGATGAAGATTTCAACTTAAAGGGTTTAATCACCATAAAAGATATTGAAAAACAGATTAAGTATCCATTATCGGCCAAGGATGCCCAGGGCCGTCTGCTCTGCGGCGCTGCGGTGGGAATTACCGCGAATGTGCTGGAGCGGGTGGAGGCGCTGGTGAAGTCCAAGGTTGATGTGATTGTTTTGGATTCCGCCCATGGGCATTCTGCTAATGTGCTTCACTGTGTGAAGATGATCAAGGAGGCGTATCCCCAGCTTCAGGTGATTGCAGGGAATGTGGCTACCGGCGAGGCGGCCAGGGCGCTGATCGAGGCGGGGACAGATGCAGTGAAGGTTGGCATCGGACCAGGCTCTATCTGTACCACCCGTGTGGTGGCCGGGATCGGTGTTCCCCAGGTAACTGCGGTGATGGACTGCTACCAGGTGGCGAAGGAATACGGCATTCCGATTATCGCGGACGGCGGCATCAAGTATTCTGGCGATGTCACCAAGGCCATTGCGGCAGGCGGCAGTGTCTGCATGATGGGGAGCCTGTTTGCCGGCTGTGATGAGAGCCCGGGAACCTTTGAGCTGTATCAGGGAAGAAAGTATAAGGTATATCGCGGTATGGGCTCCATTGCAGCCATGGAAAACGGAAGCAAGGATCGCTATTTCCAGTCTGATGCGAAAAAGCTGGTTCCAGAGGGAGTGGAAGGACGCGTAGCCTACAAAGGCTCGGTGGAGGATACAGTATTCCAGCTTTTAGGCGGACTTCGGGCCGGTATGGGCTACTGCGGAGCAAAGGATGTTCCAACCTTACGAGAAACCGGAAGGTTCATCAAGATTTCCGCCGCCTCTTTAAAGGAAAGCCATCCTCATGACATCCATATCACCAAGGAAGCGCCGAATTACAGCATTGAAGCGTAAGGGGTGTTGTTGCATCTTATTATCCCTATCAATGTGATAATATAAAATGTAAAAAAAACCCTGGAATAAATAGGAAAAAATACTTGCCTTTATGAGGAATTTAGTGTATACTGTTATTCAGGTAGCTATAGTTAGTTGAAATCACCTCGCAGAAAGGGGCGGATCTAATGGTGGATAAGGAATTGTTAACAGCGATCGCTAACATTATGCAGGCCCAAATTGAGCCTGTCAAAAATGAACTGAAGGAAATTCGAATCAGGCTGGACAAGCTGGAATCCAGGATGGATAAACTGGAATCCAGGATGGATAAACTGGAATCCAGGATGGATAAACTGGAATCCAGGATGGACAAGCTGGAATCCAGGATGGATAGTCTGGAATCCAGAGTAGATGAGCTTGAGACCGGCTTGGAAAAGGTGAAAGAGGATGTGGCTGAAACCCGGTTCTTATTGGAAAATGACATCAGCCGGAAGATTAATGTCATAGGCGAAGGACATGACTTTTTAAAGCAGCGTCTGGATAATGCCCTCACAATGGAGATGAAGCGGGAGGCTATGGAGCTGCAGCTGATTGATATTCAGATCGAGATGAAGAGCATGAAGAGAACCTTGGGCGAGCATGACGAAAGGCTGAGAAAGATATCTTAGGAAATGGGCTGTTTAACTGGTATATTGTTCAGCAAATATCTGTGTGATGTACCAGCATATCGAAGGGACAAAGGGAAGCGGAAAACCCTGCTGCAGGCAGGGCTTCCGCTTTTTTCAACAGGAGAGAGAAAGGAATGGAAGGATGGGCAAGATAGCACTGCTGGTTCCCAGGGAAGAGATGGTATACCAGGCACATAATATTCTTCAGGAAAAGGATTATCAGGACAGGCAGTTTGAATTTACCTGTATGAAGGTAGTACGGACCAAGCAGGTAGTGATGGAGGCCAGGCAGGCCATTGCAGACGGAGCTTCGATGATCATTGCCAGAGGACTGCAGGCCTCCATGATTAAACAGTATACAGATATTCCGGTCATCGAGATCGTGATTACAGCCCAGGAGATGGCGCTTCTGGTGCTCAAGGCAAAGCAGATTTTGAAGAAAGAGCACCCGGTGATTGCGGTGGTGGGGTTTGCTAATATGTTCTGTGATATGTCCTATTTTGACCGCATTTACGACATCGAGATACAGACCTTTTATGCACCGGATAATGACAGCCTGCGCTCCTTTGCCATACAGGCAGTGGAGGAGAAGGTCGATCTGATTATCGGCGGAGAGGTGGCGGTGGAGACGGCGGCGTCAGAGGGAGTGCCCTCTCTTTTTTTATCTACCACAGAGGATTCCCTGAGGAATGCATTCTCTATGGCAAGGAGCATTAGCTTTGCTATGGATGTGGAGAAAAAGAAGGCAGCACAGATGGAAACCCTTTTAGACTATTCCTTCAGCGGCGTGGTAAATGCAGACTGCTATGGGCGCATAACAGCAGTGAATCCGCTGATGGCGGACATGCTTGGGATACCTGGGAAAAAGCTGTCAGGGCGTGGGCTGTCAGAGGTTTTTCCAGATCTGGATCGGGGACAGGTGGAGCGGATTTTATCAAAGGGCGGCGAGGGGTATTCCACCTTCCTGCAGATTAATGGAATTTCCGTGTTTGCTATCCTGGCGCCTGTGGTGCTGGAGGGGCGGGCAGAGGGGGCGATTTTAACCTGTCACAAAATACAGAGAAAGCTGACAGCAGAGCAGGAGTCCCAGCAGAAGCGGCATTCTAACGGGCTGATTGCCCTGGGGCAGTTTTCTGATTTGTTTCAGGAGTCCGAAGCCATGCAGGCCTGTATGCACAGGGCAAAGCTATATGCTCTTTCGGATCTGCCGGTTTTAATCGAAGGGGAGGCGGGGACGGAGAAACGGCTCATAGCCCAGAGCATTCATAATGCAGGGCTGCGGAATCGGGGGCCATTTGCTGATGTTTCCTTAAGTGGCCTGACCGATGAGGAACAGTTCGTGCTTCTGTTTGGGGAAAAGGGGGCTGCGGTGCAGGCAGATGGGGGCACCCTGCTTTTAGAGGATGGGGACAGCCTGAGCCAGTCAAATCAGTATCGCTTGCTGCAGCTGATCCGCTATCGGATCCGAACCGGCAGGGAGCTGCAGCAGAATAAGCATCTGGATGTGAGGGTGATGATAACGGTGGAGCAGGAGGGGGCGCTGTGGAATGCTGCCAGACAAGGGAGATTCCGCCTGGATCTTTATTATCTGCTTCAAGGATTGAATCTGCGGGTTCCTCCTATGCGGGAACGGAGAGAGGATCTAAGGCGGCGCCTGGAGCTTTCGATCCGGGAAAGCTGTGAACGATATAACCGCTATCACGTTCTGACCCATGGAGGGATGGATTTTCTCCTGAAATATCCCTGGCCGGGGAATATTTATCAAATTGAAAATATTTGCGAGCGGCTGATCTTAACTGCAAAAAAGCGGTCATTGGATGAGTGGGCGGCAAAGCGGGTAATGGATGAGCTTTTTGGATGGGAGGATAAAACCAGGGCAGAAACAGCCCCCGAGCCGGGACATCCAGCAGCTTCTGGAGGCCAGGGCGGCTCCGAATCCCGGGAATACGGGGACGAACGGGAAATGCGTCTGCGCCAGGCGCTGAAGAAATATCCTGGCAGCCGCCAGAAGGCAGCTCAGGAGCTGGGGATTAGTAAAGCTACCTTGTGGCGCTGGATGAAGCGGTATGGGTTGGATGAAAGAGAAGAATAGAATGAAACTATTATGAAATATAAATGAAATAAAATAGCTGTATTATTTCACGCGGATTGAAACATTATTGAATATATATAAAAAAATTGTTTTGATTTATAGATTTATACCGTTGCTGGACAGAAAAGAATTCGCTATACTGATACCATCAGAACGGAAACGAAGTCAGCTGACCTGGATTTCGAAGCCGTTCGGCAGCCAAAGGATCGCCTGACACAGGTGAAAACGAAAAAGAAAGAGGTAGTGGAAATGAAAATTGGATTTATCGGATTAGGAATCATGGGCAAGCCAATGAGCAAGAACTTGGTAAAGGCTGGAAATGAGCTGGTAGTTTGCGACTTTAATAAGGATGCAGTTGCAGAGCTGGTGGCAATGGGGGCCAAGGAGGCAGCGAACGGAGCAGAGGTTGCTAAAGAGTGTGATGTAGTGATTACCATGCTTCCCAATTCTCCTCATGTTCGTTCGGTAGCCTTAGGAGAGAATGGTATTGCTGACGGCGCCCATGAGGGAAGTGTATTAATTGACATGAGCTCCATCGACCCAGTGGAATCGAAAAAGATTGGCGCTGACTTAGCTAAGAAGGGCATTAAGATGCTAGACGCGCCTGTATCCGGCGGCGAGCCCAAGGCCATCGACGGAACCTTGTCTGTGATGGTAGGCGGCGAGAAGGAATTATTTGACAAATACTATGATATGCTGATGGTAATGGCGGGCTCTGTGGTTTATGTAGGGGAGTTAGGCTCTGGTAATGTGGCAAAGCTGGCAAACCAGATCGTAGTGGCAGTAAATATCGCAGCAGTTGGTGAGGCTCTGGCCTTTGCTAAAAAGGCGGGCACGGATCCGGAATTAGTATATCAGGCCATCCGGGGCGGACTGGCAGGCTCTACAGTTATGGATGCGAAGGCCCCCATGATGTTATCAAGAAACTTTAAGCCCGGCTTCCGCATCGAGCTGCATATTAAGGATTTAACCAATGCATTAAATGCAGCCCATGCCATCGCAGCTCCAGTACCCTTAACCGGACAGCTGATGGAGATGATGCAGGCGTTAAAGGCAGACGGCTACGAGAAGGAGGATCACTCCAGCCTGGTGAAGTTCTACGAGAAGATCGGCAATGTAACAGTAGAATAGTGATAGTTCAGATGGGCACGTAGAATAATGGAATTTATGGGGAGATAATTCATGAATACAGATTTTATCAAAGGCGTGGTAGTACCGATGATCACTCCCATTGACCAGGATGAGAGGATCCATGAGGAAAAGATCCGTGAGCAGGTGGACTATGTGATCGACGGCGGTGTAACCGGGATCCTTTTGTATGGAAGCAACGGCGAGTTTTATGTCATCGAAGAAGATGAGATGGAGCGCGGTCTAAAAATCGTAGTGGATCAGGCTGCAGGGCGTGTGCCAGTTTACTTTGGTATCGGCGCCATCAGCACCAAGAAAGCAGTCCGCCTGGCAAAGATGGCTGTGGCAAATGGCGCGGCAAGTGTTTCGATTCTTCAGCCAATGTTTTTAAAGCCAACGAAGGATGAGCTGTTCCTGCATTTTAAAACCATCGCAGAGGCAATCCCTGAGACTCCGGTGCTTCTTTATAACAATCCTGGCCGTGTAGGCTATACCTTGTCCGCGGATCTGGTGGAGAGATTAGCTCATGAGGTTCCAAACATTGTGGGCATGAAGGATACCAGCGGCGATATTACCCAGACCTCGGAATTTATCCGCAGAAACAGGGATGTGGATTTTAAAGTATTTGGGGGCAAGGATACCCTGCTGTACGCTTCCATGTGCCACGGCGCAGTGGGCGGCGTGTGCACTGCGGCGAATTTTATGCCGGAGCTGATTACAGATGTGTATAATAAATACATAGCAGGGGATCTGTCAGGATCTCTGGAGGCGCAATTTAAACTAAATCCAGTTCGCCTGTCCATGGATGGGGCCAGCTTCCCGGTAGCGGCGAAGGATATGGCAAACTTAAGAGGAAGGGATATCGGCGTTCCTTATACTCCCAATCTGCCAACTCCCGAAGGCCCGGTTCTGGATAAGATTAAATCCGAGATGCAGAAAGCGGGATTGATTAAATAAGTAACGAACAAACCGGTATCCATGGCTTCGGAAACCGGTTTGTTTCTGTGTGAAAATAAAGACAGGAGGCGCGAACATGAAATTTTTATTTGCTTCAGATTCATTTAAGGGGACCTTATCCTCGGAGAAGATCATCCAGCTTCTGACCCAGTCGGCAGAGGAGAGCTTTCCCGGCTGTAAGACAGCAGGAACCCTGATTGCAGATGGAGGCGAGGGGACTGTGGATGCGGTGATCGCCATGACAAAGGGGAGCACGATTGAGGTAGCAGTCCACGGCCCGCTGATGGAGGAGACGAAGGCAGTATATGGCAGGATCAGTGATACCAGCGCCATCATCGAGATGGCGGCGGCCTCCGGTCTTCCCATGGTTCCTGGTGGGCTCCGGAATCCTTTAAACACGACCACCTATGGTACAGGAGAATTGATTAAGGATGCTTTGGATAAAGGCTTTCGGGATATCTCCATAGCCCTGGGAGGCAGCGCAACCAATGATGGCGGTATGGGGGCCATGGCAGCGCTGGGGGTAAAGTTTTATGATGAAGCAGGAGAGGAATTAAAAGGCGTGGGTTCGGATCTGGGAAGGGTTGTTAAAGTAGATGTAAGCGGACTGCATCCGGCTGTAAAGGAAACCAGGTTTACGGTGATGTGTGATGTGAATAACCCATTAACCGGGCCGGAGGGCGCTACCTATACCTTTGGAAAACAAAAGGGCGGCACTCCGGAAATCCTGGATCAGCTGGAGGCAGGAATGAAGTCCTATGCCCAGGTGGTGGGAAAGGCTCTGAAGAAAGATATAGATAATCTCCCGGGGGCGGGAGCCGCCGGAGGCCTGGGGGCAGCCTTGTGCGGCTTCTTAAATGCCACCCTAAAGTCCGGAATCGAGACGGTGCTTGACCTGATTGACTTTGACCAGATGCTGGAAGGGGTGGATGTGGTTGTCACCGGCGAAGGCCGCATTGACTGGCAGTCTGCCTTCGGGAAGGTTCCCAGCGGCATCGGCATGCGCTGTAAAAGAAAAGGAATCCCGGCAGTGGCCATCGTAGGCGGTATGGGAAAAGGGGCAGAAAAGATTTATGAATTTGGCGTGGACAGTATCCTTCCCACGATCAACGGAGCTATGGAGATCGAGGAAGCGCTTGAGCGGGCAGAAGAGCTTTATAAGGGAGCGGCGGACCGGATGTTCCGTCTCCTGAAGGTGGGAATGGGTATTTCAAAATAATGGACATCGGGAAATTAATGACCCTTCAGGGGACTCTGTTTTTGCTTACAGCTATCGGCATCCTGACCCGCAAAAGCCGGCTTCTCCCAAAGGAAGCACAGGGAATATTAACAGATTTGATCCTTTACGTGATTCTTCCCTGCAATATTGCCCTGTCCTTTCGGATCCAGCTCAACCGGGAGCTGATACAGAACCTGGGAGTCGGTTTTGCCATCGCGTGGATGATTCAGGCAGTGGCCTGGGCTCTGAGCCGGGTGCTGTACCTTAAATATCCGGAGCCTACAAAACGGGTGCTCCAGTATGCTACGGTATGCTCTAACGGCGGTTTTATGGGAAACCCGATTGCGGAGAGTGTTTTTGGAGCCACAGGACTGATGTACGCATCTGTGTTTCTGATTCCTCAGAGAATCGTCATGTGGTCAGCCGGAGTGACCTTATTCACCGAAGCGCCGGATAAAAAGACGCTGGTAAAGAAGGCGGTGACCCATCCATGCATTATTGCTGTATATGTAGGGGCGATTTTCATGCTTTTCGATCCGCCTCTTCCGGAATTTGTGGAGAAAACCGCCTCTTCTCTGGGGAGCTGTACCACGCCTCTTTCTATGCTGATGGTGGGGATGATTCTGGCAGATGTGGACGACATAAAATCCATGTTCTCCTGGGGGATCATCCGCTATACCCTGATCCGGCTGGTGATCCTCCCGGGGATTATCTTCATAGGCTGCCGCCTGGCAGGGATAGACGGGCTGGTCACTGGTGTGGCAGTGCTCTTGACCGCCATGCCGGCAGCCTGTATGACCACCGTTTTGGCGTCAAAGTATAACGGGGACACCATGTTCGCCAGCAAATGTGTGGTATTTTCCACAGCCATGACCCTGGTAAGCCTTCCGGTTTGGTGCATGTTGTTTTGAAAAGAGAAAAATAGTATTGACAAATGGTGGATTTTCACCTATACTTAACCAAAGTGTGTTACTGATGGAAGTGATAATCAGGCATAAACGATCTATAATGCGGCAAATTAGCTGTATAAGGGGAGTTTATGCCTTTTTGCCGTATATGGATAAAGGCGGCATCCTTAAGGGCGGACTGCCAGCCACAGCCTGAAAGGGCGCAAATATTAAGGAAAGAAGGGAAATGAGAATGAAAGACAAGATTTTTGGTGTACTTCAGAGGGTGGGACGATCCTTTATGCTTCCCATCGCAATCCTTCCTGTAGCCGGGCTTTTACTGGGGATCGGCGGTTCCTTTACCAATGGAACGATGATCAGCGCTTACCATCTGGAAGGGATTTTGGGAAGCGGAACGCTGCTGAACGGTTTTTTAAACATTTTAAACAGCTGCGGTAATGTAATCTTTGAAAACCTGCCTTTGCTTTTTGCCATAGGAGTGGCAGTGGGGATGGCGAAAAAGGAGAAGGAAGTGGCAGCCTTGGCCAGTGTGATTGCCTTTTTCATTATGCACACAGCGATTCACGCCCTGCTGGTGCTGTCCGGCAGGCTGGTAACGGTCACAGAGGTGATGGATGCATCCGGCGCAGTAGCTGGAATCGTCGGCTCTGTGGAGCAGACCGTGGGGATGCTGGACGGCTCAGTGACCAAGGTATTAGGAATCTCTTCTCTGCAGATGGGTGTATTTGGCGGTGTGATCGTAGGACTGGGGGTGGCAGCCCTTCACAACAAGTACTATAATATCCAGCTGCCTCAGGTGCTGTCCTTCTTTGGAGGCACCCGGTTTGTTCCTATTATTTCCAGCTTAGTTTATATCTTTGTGGGGATTTTGATGTATTTTATCTGGCCGGTGATCCAGAACGGCATCTACGGCCTGGGAGCATTAGTAAACAGCTCCGGCTATGTGGGAACCTGGATTTATGGAATCATCGAGAGGGCGCTGATTCCCTTTGGACTTCACCATGTGTTTTACATGCCATTCTGGCAGACGGCTGTGGGCGGGCAGCTGGAGGTAGGCGGGCAGATGATCTATGGAGCCCAGAATATTTTCTTTGCCCAGCTGGCAAATGTAGGGGAGATTGCCCATTTCAGTGTAAATCCAGGTACAAGATTTATGACTGGAAAGTTTCCCTTTATGATTTTCGGCCTTCCTGGTGCGGCACTGGCTATGTACCGGGTGGCAAAGCCGGAGAAAAAGCAGGTGGCAGGCGGCCTCCTTTTATCTGCAGCCCTGACTGCCATGCTGACGGGTATTACGGAGCCCTTGGAATTCACCTTCATATTCGTGGCGCCCTTCCTGTACGCGATTCACAGCGTGCTGGCGGGAGCAGCATATATGCTGATGCACATTTTAAATGTAGGTGTGGGAATGACCTTTTCCGGAGGAATCATCGACCTGGTGCTCTTTGGCATCCTGCCGGGGGCGGCAAAGACTAGCTGGTATTGGATCCCGGTGGTGGGCGTCGCTTATTTTGCAGTGTACTATTTCCTGTTCCAGTTCCTGATTGTGAAGTTTGACTTAAAGACTCCGGGACGGGATGACAGCGAGGAAGTGAAGCTGTATGTGAGAAGTGATGTGAATGCGAAAAAGGCCGGCGCCGCGGCTCAGCCAGGGGGAGGCTCAGCAACCGATGAGCGCTCTCAGATGATCCTGAACGGATTAGGCGGCAAGAAAAATGTGGTGGATGTGGACTGCTGCATTACCCGCCTCCGCTGTACCGTGGCAAAGCCGGAGCTGGTAAATGACGGGATCTTAAAGAAAACCGGAGCCGCCGGGGTGGTGAAAAAGGGCCAGGGAATTCAGGTGATCTACGGCCCTACTGTGCCGAATATTAAGGCAGATCTGGTAGCTTATATGGACCATGCCCCGGATGTGGAATATCATGAGGAGGAGAAGCTGACAGACAGCCAGGGAACCGATGGCAATGGGGCAAAGCAGGAAGACTCCTTCGGCGGTCTGGAGGAAAGCAAGACTGGAAGCGGGGCTGGGAAAACCAGAGTGCCTCTGTACAGTCCATTTAATGGCTTGATTCAATCCATTGAGAAGGCGCCGGATGTAACCTTTGCCCAGAAGATGATCGGCGACGGGTTTATGGTTATGCCGGTGGACGGCCAGGTTTTGGCGCCTTGTGACGGGGAGGTGGCATTTGTCTTCCCTACCAAGCACGCGGTGGGATTAAAGAGCTCGGATGGGACTGAGTTTATGCTTCACATCGGTGTGGATACAGTGAAGCTGGAGGGAAATGGATTTGAAGCTCTGGTAAAGGATGGCGACCAGGTAAAGAAGGGCGACCGCCTGATGAATTTCGATCTGGCTTATGTGAAGGAGCACGCAGTATCTGAGGCCTGCATGGTGATCTATACAGCACTGCCGGAAGGGGCAGCGGTGTTGGTAGAAGAGGAAAAGGAGCTTCGTGCGCTGGATCACGGTGCAGATTTGCTTCTGCCCTGAGAAATAGATTTTGGCTGAGGAACGGCCCTGGCGGGTGAGATGAAGGGATCACAGAGGGAGGATAAGGGATGTACCGGGTGATCAAAGTATTAAATAATAATGGAGTGCTGGTTTACGACATGAAAAGGGGAGAAGAGGCTATCTTGCTGGGGAGCGGCATCGGCTTCGGAAAGCATGTCAACGAGCGCTTTGAGAGGGATGAAAATACAAAGCGGTATGCTATCGTGGACAGGGAGGAGAAGAAGCGGACCGGCCGTCAGGTTTTAAGCGGTATGGATCCGGCGTTTTTGGAGCTCACCGGAAAGATCGTGGATATGGCCAGGCAGCAGCTGGGGGAATTCAATCCTAATATCCTGATTCCTCTGGCTGACCATATAGCAGTGGCAGTGCTGCGGATGCAGAAGGGCATTTTATTAAAAAATCCATTTCACGGAGACATCCGTGTCCTCTATCCGGAGGAATACCGGATAGCCAAGGAAAGTCAGGGAATGATAGCCAGAGAAGCGGGCTGTATGCTGTGTGAGGATGAGGTGGGCTATATCGCCCTTCACATTCGGGCCGGAAGGATGGATGAGAAGCCGGAGGACTCTCTTAGGGTGGCTTCTCTTATGAAGGAAGTGGTGGCTGTGGTGGAGCAGGGAATGGGCATAAGGCTGGATCCGGAATCCTTTCTCTTTGAGCGGTTTATGGCTCATCTGCGGTATCTGATTGCCAGAATACGGGATGAGGAGCCAGTGACCCTGGATATGGATCAGTACGCTAGGACCCAGTTTCCAGATTCCTACCGGCTGGCAGGCTCCATCTGTGAGAAGCTGAGCCAGGAGCTTAAAAAGCCAGTTCCTAAGGAAGCCATCGGACACCTGGCCCTCCATATGGAGCGGCTTCGGATGTAAAAGATCCCAGAGGACACTGGGGTGGGATAATTTTAGAAGTAAACCTTTATGCGCCCGGCAGCAGGCGCACCACCATGCAGGAAAGGCCGGCTGGCGTGAGATGTATCACGACCAGCCGGCCTTTTTCGACGACACCGGGGCGATGAGAGGTGATGCCGCCCGGAAGCTACTGAAGCTTCCAGATATCCCGGTTATACTCTGCGATGGTCCGGTCGGATGAGAAGAATCCGGCCTTGCTGATATTCACCAGCATTTTCTTCGCCCAGGTGAGCCGATCCTCATAGTCCTTATAAGCCTGCTCCCTGGTTCTCGCGTAGTCCTCGTAATCTAAAAGGGTCATGAACCAGTCCTTATTCAGCAGCTCATCATGAAGTCGGGTTAGGTGCTCCGGGCTTCCCATAGCCATCAGCTTTGGACCGGTAATAAAGTCCA
This sequence comes from uncultured Lachnospiraceae bacterium, assembly GCA_951800145.1. Classification (GTDB taxonomy): domain Bacteria; phylum Bacillota; class Clostridia; order Lachnospirales; family Lachnospiraceae; genus Caccovicinus. Next base: position 47,339 of record CATOJE010000018.1, read on the forward strand.
CAGCCTCCCTGATGTCTGCATTGCTCTCATAATAGGTCTTGGATACATAATCTATCTTAGCATAATGGTCAATGACTGTCTCGCTGGATTCCCCAAAGATATAGATATTTTCCTTGCCAACCAGGTCGGCAATCTCCACATTAGCCCCATCCATAGTCCCTAAGGTTACTGCTCCATTTAACATAAACTTCATATTACCGGTGCCGCTGGCTTCCTTGGAGGCAAGGGAGATCTGCTGGGAGATATCACAGGCGGGGATCAGCTTCTCTGCCTTGGTCACATTATAATTTTCTACCATCACCACATTTAAATAAGGGCTTACCTGGGGATCCTCAGAGATCAGCTTCTCCAGACACAGGATCAGATGGATAATATCCTTGGCGATAACATAAGCCGGGGCAGCCTTGGCGCCGAAAAATACGGTGATGGGCGTGGTGGGAAGATGGCCCTTTTTGATCTCCAGATATTTATGGATTACATACAGGGCATTCATCTGCTGCCGCTTGTACTCGTGGAGCCGCTTGATCTGGATGTCAAAGATGGAATTCTCATCCACCTGGATTCCCTGAGTCTCCATGAGATAATGCTTTAAGGCCAGCTTATTTTGATGCTTGATGGCTAACAGCTTACGAAGGGTAGCTTCATCCTGGAAGGCCTCCAGCTTTTCCAGCTCATGGGCATCCTTTTTGTAGCCGCTGCCGATGGTTTCCGAGATAAAATCAGCTAAGGGGTGATTACAATGAAGGAGCCAGCGGCGGAAGGTGATGCCATTGGTCTTGTTATTAAATTTTTCCGGATACAGCTCATAGAACTTCTTAAGCTCTGTGTTTTTCAGAATTTCTGTGTGGAGATAAGCGACCCCGTTTACACTGAAGCCGTAATGGATATCCATATGGGCCATGTGGACCAGATCGTTTCGGTCAATGATGGCCACGTCTTCTGATGGGAACCGGCGACGGATCCGGTCATCCAGCACCTCGATAATGGGAACCAGCTGAGGCACCACTTCTTTTAAATAGGCAATGGGCCACTTTTCCAGTGCCTCCGCCAGAATAGTGTGGTTGGTGTAGGCGCAGGTTTTGCACACAATCTCTACCGCTTCATCAAAATCAATGCCCCGCATGGTCAAGAGGCGGATCAGCTCAGGAATCACCATGGATGGGTGGGTGTCATTAATCTGAATCACTGCATAGTCGGGAAGATCGTGGAGATTACAGCCCTTTTTCACACACTCGTCTAAGATCAGCTGGGCCCCGTTGCTTACCATGAAATACTGCTGGTAAATCCGCAGCTTCCGCCCTGCTTCCGTGCTGTCGTCCGGATAGAGGAACAGTGTCAGGTTTTTTGCGATATTTTCCTCATCAAAGGAAATTCCCTTTTCTACAATCCCTTCATCGATACTTTCCACATCAAACAAATGGAGCCAGTCCGTCCGGTTCCGGTAGCCGGTTACCGCAATATCGTATAAGCGGGAGCGCACAGCCAGCCTTCCAAACTGAACGGTATAAGAGGTTTCCCTGGGGATCAGCCAGCTTTTTTTCTCGATCCAGGGATTAGGCGTCTCCTTCTGCAGCCCATGTTCAAATTCCTGCTTAAAAAGCCCAAGGTGATAGTTTAATCCAATGCCGGCCCCATTTAACCCAAGGCTGGCCATGGAATCTAAGAAGCAGGCCGCCAGCCGGCCCAGACCGCCGTTCCCCAGGGAGGGCTCTGGCTCTGCCTCCTCCACTTCACAGAGATCCTTTCCATGAGCATTCAACACAGCCTGCACTTCATCGTACCAGCCTAAATTGATTAAATTATTGGATAAGAGCTTGCCGATGAGAAATTCTGCGGAAATGTAATAAACCTTCTTCTTGCCCTCCTGGCTTTCCCGGGTCATGGCTTCCTTCTGCACCATGGCCAGAAGGCCTTCGTATAATTCATGATTGGTGCACTGGGGGATTTCCTTGCCGCACTGTGCAGCGATTTGTTCTGCCAAATTCATATGGATTACCTCCTTCATTGCCTCATTGTGAGTGCATTTCACGATATGCTTTCTCTCAATTTCATTTTTGACGGATTCTTGGCTTTTATTCCCATCTGCATACATAGATTCGCATCTTTGAAGCATTAGGATGTGAGCCATAACACTGTAAGTATTATATGCGCAGGCAAAGCGGTATTTCTTGCACTATTTGGGGAAAATATGATACAATTCTATTAAAATAGATAGAAAACTGTGAAAAAAAGGAAGATTTTATGCGGATTATTGAGTACGAAAACTATCATGAAAGGATTTCCAGGGAAAGCCACTCCTTTCCCTACCTCACCTATCCCTGCTCCATTCCCCTGGACTTTAAGCGGGTGCCAGTTCACTGGCATGAGGAGATGGAATTAATTTACATAAAGAAGGGGAGGGGGATAGTGACGGTGGATTTTCAGAGAATGGAAGTGAAAGCAGGAGATATCCTTCTGATTGGTCCCGGACAGCTTCATTCCATTGGACAGCTGCGTCAGGAGACCATGGAATACGAAAATATTATTTTTCCATTATCCCTTTTAAATAGCCAGCCGGGCGATGGTGTGTGGATTCAGTATTTGGAGCCCATTGCTATGAGAAAAAAGGAGCTTGTGCCCTGCCTGGAGCCAGACAAAGAGGGGTATGGGAAAATGGCTGCCTGTATTGACGCCATTGATGAAATCCGGAGAAGCTTTCCGGAGGCATTTCCCCTCTTGATTAAAGGAAAGCTATTTGAATTCTTTTTTCTGCTGTACCAGCATGGATGTGTGAAGGATCCAGATATAAGGAGCGGTGAGGGAGGCAGGGGAAGGGAAAAAGCCATGGAAAAGTCCAGAATGGTTATCCGGTTTGTAGAGGAGCATTATCCGGAGCCGCTGCCCATAGAACGGATGGCGGATGTGACAGGCTTTAGCCAGTCCCATTTTATGAAATTCTTTAAGGAGATCTTTGGAGTATCGTTTACCTCATATTTAAATGATTATCGGCTTACGATGGCCTCCAGGCTGCTTTTAGCATCGGGGGATACGATTTTAGAGGTGGCGACGGCGACCGGGTTTGAAAATCTGTCTTATTTTAACCGCCGGTTTAAGGGGAAGTTTGGAATGACGCCGCGGGAGTTTCGGGGCCAGTCATTGCATTCCGGCCATAAATACGATAAAATGTAGATGATTGAACTTAGAAATGGAGTGGACTGGATATGGCAGAGATTCATCTTTCAGATATTATTCAAAATTTAAACCAAAAGGTAGATGCTGTTTATCGTCATAGCGCCCTTTTAGAACGGTATTCAGCGATTCCCAGAGATTATGGAGAGGAGATCATCCTTACAGAAACAGAAGCACATATCTTGGGATATGTTTGCGAGATGGGAGAGGCGACCATTACGGACTTGGCCAAATATAGCTTTCGGAGCAAGGGAAGCATGTCAAAAATGCTGAAAAAGCTGGCGGAAAAGGGACTGGTTCACCGGGTCCAGCGTGAGGGCAACCGCAAATGGATTTATATCAGCCCGACTGAATTCGGAATACGCGCCAATGCAATCCACCAGGCCTACGATCGGACAGCGACAAACATTATGATGGAAGAATTGATGAAAAGCTGCAGCCTGGAGGATATAGAAAGCTTCTATAAGGTTACCCAGGCCAGAATTGAATACTTGATGAAAAGTCACGGTGAATTGACAGATTGATTATAGTTTCATATGCAATAAAAATCCCTAGCAAATTTTGTATATAATAGACAAAATTTGCTAGGGATTTTATTTTATACTAGATAAGTTGTTGACATTTATATATTTGTGTAGTAATCTCTACTTAAAAATAGTTTCATATGAAACTATAATAATTTTGCGAAAGGAGAAAAGATATGAGTAACGAGAAAAGGCAGCAGGCATTTGCCGAGACGTATGGAGGGATTTGGGGGGCATGCTTACCCCTGCTGGTGATGCTGGGAAGTATTTTAATTATGGCAGCTGTAGGAATGCGGTCTACAAAGAACTTTTGGGCAGCCGGCTTTTTTGCAGTGGTGGCTGGATTCTTGGTCTATAAAGATAAGAAGCAGTTCCAGGCAGCCATTATCGAGGGTGCGACGGACCGGACCTTTGGCTTCATGCTATGCTGTTTTCTGATCGCTGGCGTTATGAGCAAGATTCTAACTTCCTCAAATCTGGTTTCCGGGTTACTATATGTACTTGCCAAGCTCCATGTATCTGCTGGTCTGATTCCCATACTCTGCTTTGTCATCTGCATGATCTTATCCACCGCTACCGGATCCGCAGCCGGGGCCATGACTACGGCAGCTCCGGTTATGCTGCCCTTGGCTGCAGGGATGGGATGCAATATTAACCTGGTCTGCGGCGCAATTTTAGCAGGAAGCTGCTTTGGCGATAACCTGGCGCCGATTTCCGATACAACCATTGCCTCCTCTCTGTCCCAGGAGGTGGATGTGACCCGGGTGGTCAGGGCCCGCCTCAAATATGCCCTTGTGGCAGGGGGCATTTCCATGGTTTTATACATCGTCTTTGGATTTATGATGGCAGGAAGCGGGAGCGCTGAGAGTCTGACCGTAGACGGCACGTATGTATCCAGCCTGGTTTTCCTGATCCTCCCGGTTTTGGTGGTAGTGATCATGCTTCGGGGCGGCGGCTTATTCTCTGCACTGCTGATTAGCGAGATTTTGGGGATTCTTATGCTGTTTTTCTTTGGTTTTGAAACACCGGCCTCTTTGGTGGCAGCGGATGGGCTGATTTACAATGCATTTAGCGGCATGATCAATTCCATTATATTTATCCTGTTTATTTTTATTATGGTAAGTATTATCAAAAATGCCGGCGTATTAGATGCACTTCTGAACCGGATGCGGAGATTTGCAGGCAGTGAGCGCTCTGCGGAGATCGCTGGCGGCGCTATGGTCAGCCTGATGAGTATTGCTATTTCCAGCGGAACCTCTTCGATCGCCTTCTGCGGTCCCATTATTCGCCAGCTAATGCGGCCATTTAAGGTGGACCGGGCACGCTCCGCAAATATTCTGGACGGCCTTGGCTGCGGAATGGGTTATCTGGTGCCTACCAATCCTGGCTGCCTTCAGCTGGCAGGATTTGCAGTGGCCGCAGGCGTAGTGGCAGAGGGGTACAGTGCAATCTCTTTTGTAGGATTTAATTTCCATTCTATGGCATTATTTGTGGTTTTCTGGTTTGCTATCATTACCGGATGGGGACGCACCCACGAGACAGACGAAGAATTAGCCAGAGATGGTATTATTATTGAAAATAGTCTGGGGTCGTGATACTATGGGAGAACAGGAGGAGGTGAAACCTATGAAATATGATTTTGAACAAGTGATTCGCCGGGAAAATGCTGGCAGCGGCAAATGGAATGAGATCAAGAATACGCTGGGTTTCTTCCCGGAGGGGGTAATTCCGTTTTCAGTGGCTGATATGGAATTCGGGATGATCCCGGAGGTTCGTGAGGGACTGAAGAAATTCCTTGATGAGAATGTTTTAGGATATTCGGTTATGACAGATGCATATCGGGAAGCGGTGGCAGCCTGGGAGGAGAGGCGCCATGGCTGGAGGATACAGCCAGAATGGATCCGCGATACTCCCGGGGTGATCAATGCCTTTTTTACTGCCGTCAAGGCATTTACAAAGCCGGGAGAAGGAGTTATGCTGATGACTCCGGTCTATTATCCTATGTATTTTGCAATTTCCCGCCATGGACGGACCCTGGTGGATCATCCGCTGGTACGAAGAGGGGATACCTATGAGATTGATTTTGAGGATTTTACCCGGAAGGCAGCAGACCCAAATACCAAACTGCTGATTCTATGCTCTCCTCATAATCCAAGCGGGAGAGTGTGGACCAGAGAAGAGCTGGAACGGATTGGACAGATCTGTGTGGAGCATCAGGTTTTAATCGTGTCGGATGAGATCCATTGTGATTTGCTGATGCCGGGCTTTAAGCATATTCCCTTTGGCTCCATCTGTGATGAATTTGCCCGGAATTCCATTATCTGTACTGCTCCCAGCAAAACATTTAATCTGGCAGGGCTCCAGACAGCAAATGCTATTATTCCCAATGAAGAACTGCGTCAGTGTTTCTTTACAGAGCAGCAAAAGGATGACGGAAATCCAAAGTGCAATATTTTAGGGCTGGAGGGCTGCCGCCTGGCGTATACGTATGGGGAAGCCTGGCTGGAGGAGTGTCTGCAGGTAATTGACAGAAACCGCCGCCTGATTACGGATTTTTTAGCCAGGGAATTCCCGCAGATCCAGGTGATGAAGCTGGAGGGCACCTATTTGCTGTGGATGGATTTCAGCGGATTAGGCATTGAATGCCATGAGCTGGCACGTATTTTAAAGGAGGAGGCATACCTTTTCTTCGATGAAGGATATATCTTCGGCGCTGCCGGGGAGGGATTCGAGCGTTGGAATCTAGCTGCGCCCACCCAGTATGTAGAGGCAGGTCTGGAACGGATGAAGATCCTGAAGAAATATATAAAATGATGGCAGAAAAGTCAATCGTATTGCGAGAAAGCCAGCCAGTTGGAAGTGATCCAGCCGGCTGGCTTTTATTCTATAGAAACGTGTGTTCTATAGAACAAAAAGAATTCTCTTAAAGTGGGGATTCTATTGCCATGGTGGAAGTAATAATTGACGGATTCATTTTGCAAGACTATAATTTACTCAACTTTCCCAGCAGATATTTTCAAACAAAGCCTGTATAAATGCTGCCTGAGAGTCCATCCATTCGGTCACTTTACTTTTGATACAGGCTGT
>CATOJE010000019.1 GCA_951800145.1 uncultured Lachnospiraceae bacterium
CGCACCGCTACGCTTTCGGCGGAGCGAGAGCGCGGTGACGTTGGGACCCGCCTGCTGGGGCGCGTAGCTTCCCGGCGAATATGCGCCTGCACCGATACCCCGAAAACTTGGATACCCCAACGGGTAGCGACGTATACTCGGCTGGCGCTTCCTAACGGGCTGCGACACCCACTCAGCCAGCGACACACTAGACTTTCGCGATCACAGAGACTAAAGTAAATAGCAACATTACAGCCCTGTCCCCAATTCATTAAGCAGCGACTCCCCAATGGTCCCCTCCGGCATTGCCACGCCAAAATTATCTGCGATGGTGGCGCCGATCACCGCAAAGCAGGCCTGATCTTTAAGCCGTCCGGAATCTTTCATGGAAGGTGAGTACATCAGCAGCGGAACCATTTCCTTTGTATGATCGGTTCCGTGAAAGGTAGGATCATTGCCATGATCGGCGGTTACCATCAGGAGATCATCTTCTCTCATACCTGCCAGGAAATCTCCCAGTAAAACGTCAAAGGCTTCCAGCTCTTTTCCATAGCCCACAGGATCCCGCCGGTGTCCCCAGAGGGCGTCAAAATCTACCAGATTGGTGAAGCATAATCCATGAAAGTCCTTTTGCTGCATTTGGATGGTCTGCTCCATGCCGTGTACGCTGCTTTTGGATTTATAGAATTCGGTGATCCCTTCTCCGTCAAAGATGTCCACGATTTTTCCGATGCTGATCACATCCAGATGCTGATCTGCCAGAGCATTTAAGACAGTAGGGCCATAGGGCTTTAAGGCGTAATCGTGGCGATTGGCAGTCCGCTTAAATTCTCCTTTCTTTTTTCCGATGTAAGGCCTGGCGATGACTCGTCCTACCTTCCATTCGTCATGCATGGTCAGCTCTCTGGCAATCTCACAGCAGCGATACAGCTCCTTTAAATCAAAGGTTTCTTCGTTTCCACAGATCTGCAGAACCGAGTCTGCGGAGGTGTAGACGATCATGTGGCCGGTGGCAATTTCTTCTTCTGCAAGTTCATCCAGGATCTGGGTGCCGCTGGCAGATTTGTTTCCGATGATCTTATGTCCGGTCCGTTTTTCCAGCTCGTCTAAAAGCTCCCTGGGGAAGCCGGTTTCTGTGAAGGTCTGGAAGGGGGTGGTGATATGCAGGCCCATCATCTCCCAGTGGCCGGTCATGGTGTCCTTCCCCACGCTGGCTTCGGATAATCGGGTGAAGCGTCCCATGGTGTCCGGGGTATCGGATGCATGGGACAGGGGGTGAAGCCGGGCCAGGCCCAGACGGATTAAATTAGGAATGCGAAAAGGGTTCATGTGGAGATCAATGTGTCCCAGGGTATCACAGCCTTCGTCTCCATATTCGGCGGCATTTTCCATGGCACCGATGCCGAAGGAATCTACTACGATGACAAAGATACGGTTATAGCTCATTATCCTTCCTCCTGATTTGATAGATTAGAGATGTTACTGCTATGTTCAATGTTATAATATAAGAATAACATATCCTGCTGGTGAAGGAAAGGATATGTGGCAGAAAAATGGAAGGCCATTTCATTTTCTTCCGGATGCCAAGCTGATAAACGTGCGCCAAAGGAAATGTTTTCCTTAGCGCACCTTTGATTTGTCAGCAACTCCCCATGATTTTGTGGGCTTGCCCATATCAGTAAAATGACCTTCTCACAGAAAGGCATCCGTTTGCATTGCAAATATTGTAAATCTTTTCTTTCCACCATCAGCGATAGCGTGAATGAGTATCATTGACTTTCACTAATGGCTATTATATGATATATAGTGAAACATCAATGAATAACCATTACAGACAGGATACAGATAGCTGCCTTAACGGATGATAAGGCTTTTATGATCTGAAATGGTTTTCCCTTAATAAAGTACTGTACTCTACACTTTGGGAGAAATTTGGCTTTAAACCAAAGACCTCTATGTGCCTGCATCCTATGGGAATCAGCCTTCTTGAAATTTTGTCTGAGGGTGAAGGGTGTATGCTTCCATAGAATTGTGTGGAGCGCTGGAATAGGGCGGCGCTGGAATAGGGCGGCGCGCCCAGAGGAAAGAGGTGGTATGGATGCTTCAATTAGAGGAGGCGGTAGCACTTTTACGGGAACAGGTGGAGCCTGTATCCCAGGTGGAGGAGATTCCTATATTAAACAGCAGTGGGAGAGTGCTGGCGGAGGATGGGAGAGCGGCGGTGGATCAGCCGCCTTTTCCCCGCTCTCCCCTGGACGGATATGCTGTGCGGGGGAAGGATACCCGCGGCGCGGGGAAGGATTCCCCTGTGAACATGAAGGTAGTGGGGAAGGTTTATGCCGGGGAGGTTTTTTCCGGAAGTGTGGGGGAGATGGAGGCAGTGCGCATTATGACCGGAGCTCCGATCCCTCAGGGGGCGGATACAGTTATCCGGCAGGAGGATAGCGACCGGGGAGAAGGAGAGGTGCTGCTTTACCGGGAATCCAGCCCCTTTGAAAATTATTGTTGTCAGGGGGAGGATTATAAAGCCGGCACGGTGCTTTTGGAGGCTGGCACGGTGCTGGGGGGGAGTGAGATCGCCCTGGCAGCCAGCATGGGGCTTGACCGGGTAAGGGTGTATCAGAAGCCGGAGGTTGGGGTGATTTCCACCGGGGATGAGCTGCTGAGTCCGGGAGAGGTGCTGACTCCGGGAAAAATATACGATTCGAACCGCTATTATGTCACCGGCAGGCTGATGGATCAGGGGTTGTCCCCGGCTTTTTCCTGCCACTGCTCCGATGATCCGGAGGAAATGGCCAGTCTTATCCGCCGCCTTCCACAGTCCACAAAATTCGTGATCACCACGGGAGGGGTGTCGGTGGGGGAGAAGGACATTATGCATGAGGTGATCCGGCTGCTACATGCCAGAGAGCTGTTCTGGCGGGTGGAGGTAAAGCCAGGCGCACCTACTTTGGCGGCGGTGTTTAGGGGGATGCTGCTTTTATGCTTGTCGGGGAATCCCTTTGCCGCTGCGGCTAATTTTGAGCTGCTGGCCCGTCCGGTGCTGGAGAGGCTGACCAGGGATCTGCGGTGGGGCTTAAGGAAGGAGAGAGTGATACTAGAGGATGATTACAGAAAGCCCGCAGGGGCCAGGCGGTTCCTCAGAGGCTATACCCAGGGAGGCCGGGCCAGGATATCCCAAAGGAATCATGCTTCCGGGGCGCTGTCGGCGTTCCTTGGCTGCAACTGCCTGCTTGAGATCGGTCGGGAGCAGGCCGGGGCGGGAAAAGGAGAGGAGGTATGGGCGTATCTCCTGTGAAAAATTTCTTCCTTTTCGCCTGCATCCATGGTATAATTAAGGAAATGTATCTCGGATCCGCAGCCTGGCGTGGACAAGGTATCATCGAGGAAGCATATCACCGCTTTGCAGTCTGGCGGCTGTGGAAAAGGTATCATCAAAGAAACGAAAGGGGAAAGCGGCGGTTTATATAACCGTCTGCGGAAAGGGGGTTACATGGAAACCAGGACATACAAGTTAATGTCAGCAACCAATGTGCCGATTAAAGTGACGCCGGGGCATTTTGCCACCAATCATTCCCACATTAATTACTATGTGGACACTACCACCCTAAGGGCCAGGCAGAGCGAGGCCCAGGCAGCGGCCAGGGCGCTGAAGGGGATGTTCATGTATAATACCATTGTGGATTCCATTTTATGTGTGGATGGAACCCAGGTGATCGGGGCGTATCTGGCCCAGGAGCTGACCGAGGCTGGAGTGATGTCAAAGAATGCCCACAAAACCATTTATATCGTTACACCAGAGTACAACAGCAACAGCCAGCTGATGTTCCGGGATAATACCCGGCCCATGATTTCCGGGAAAAATGTGATTATTTTAATGGACGATGTAACCAGCGGGAAAACCTTAGCCAAGTGTGTGGAGGCGATCCAGTACTATGGCGGCACGGTACAGGGTGTGGCGGCGCTTTTCAGCGCTGCGGAGGAGGTCTGCGGATACCACATTCACTCTGTATTCAGCACCAGGGACTTAAAGGATTATCAGTCTCATGATTTCCAGGAATGCCCCTTCTGCAGGCAGGGAAGGAGATTAGACGCACTGGTGAATAGCTTCGGATATTCAAAGCTGTAGTTTCTTCTGGATCGTGTTATGGCATATGGGGAAAATCCATTAAAGGCGCTGGATTTATTCCAGGGGGTAATGCCGGAGACGCTGGAACGGCTTTGGAGGCAGGGAAAGAGTGAGGGGTTCCCTAAGGGCTGCCTGGTGATGCGGGCCAGAGAGCCGCTGAAATCGGTGTATGTGCAGCTGAGGGGAAAGTCCATTATCTATAATCTGACCCATACGGGAAAGCGGAAGATTATCTTCATCTTCGGGCCTGGGATCCTGCTGAATGAGCATGTGCTGGATTCCCACCACAGCTCTTTATTCTGTGAGACCATTGAGTCCAGCCAGATTTATTCTGTGCCCGTATCTGTGTTTCTGGACTGCATGGAGAAGGATTTTGGTCTGACAAAGTCCGTGCTTATGGCCCAGGAGAAAAAGATATGGCGGATGGGCCATCAGCTGAAGAATACCATGGGAAGCATATACATGGAGCGGAAGCTGGCGGCTAAGCTGTGGAAGCTTTCCAGGGATTTTGGAAGGCAGACGTCAGCCGGGATTGAGATCGATATTAATATGACAATCACCTTTCTGGCAGACATGCTGGGGGCTCCCAGAGAGACCGCCTCCAGACTGTGCGGCACCCTGACGGATCTGGGACTGATGAAGATGGAGAGAAAGAGAATTACCATACTGAATCCGGACCGGATGTCCCATTTCTACAAAACGGGGCAAATTGATGAAAAAGAATAAGATTTTTAAAAATTCTGTGACAATAGTCACAGAATTTTTTTGCGTTCATTGATAAACTATTATCAACATTTAATGACAACAGGCGGGCACAAGGAAACACTGTGATGAAGAAAGGAGCCGTTATGGGATATCGCTTATCAAGGACAGATGGGGGGAAGCTGTTTGACCGGTGGGCTAAACAGTATGAAATCTTTGCCCCCAGACGGATGGAGGGGGAGGGGTGCTTTTCCGATACCGATGTGATCCGGTATGGAAGGGTGACTTCCCCGGAGGAAATTTGCTGGGAGCGGAAGTCGGACTATTCACCAAAAGAGGTTTTGCTGGCGATCAATGAAACGCTGTTTTACTTTACTGAGGGACAAACCACGGTGCCGGAGGGGCCGGGGAAGGATATCTTGATTTTTCTCCGTTCCTGTGACCTTCATGGGGTGAAGCGGCTGGATGAGATTTATTTAAAGAACGGATTTGAGGATTTTTACTATAAGAGAGTGCGGGAGAGGGCTAAGTTTATCCTGATGGGCTGTGCCCAGACCTGCAGCTCGGGCTTTTGCGTCGCCATGGGAACCAACCGGTGTGAAGTGTATGACGCGTATATGAAGCTGGAGGAGGGCCAGATGCTTCTGGACATTAAGGATGGAGCGCTTCTGGAGGACATGAAGGCGGAGCTTGGGGCGGATAGCGGGGCTGCCGGCCAGGAGACGAAGGATGGCGGGACTGCCTGTCAGGAGACGGAGGATGGCAAAGCTGCTTACCAGGAGATCCAGGTGACGCCGGATTACCCAAAAGAAAACCGGGAGAAGGTTACCCTTCCCAGACAGCTGTCTAATGAAAGCTTTACCAAGGAGCTCTGGAAGGAGTATGGGAGCCGGTGCATCGGCTGCGGCCGCTGTAATTTCGTCTGCCCTACCTGCACCTGCTTTACTATGCAGGATATTTTTTACCGGGATAATCCTAAGGTGGGGGAGCGGAGAAGGGTGTGGGCCTCCTGCCAGGTAGACGGGTATACGGATATGGCCGGAGGCCATAGCTACCGTCAGAGCCAGGGAGACCGGATGCGGTTTAAGGTGATGCACAAGCTCTATGATTTTGAAAAGCGGTTTGGCTATCCCATGTGTGTGGGCTGCGGGCGGTGCGACGATGTGTGCCCGGAATACATATCCTATTCCAACTGCATTAACCGACTGGCAAAGGAGGAGAGCACGGATGAAAAATGAGTATATTCCCCAGTTATCCAGGATCCGCCAGGTGATCCGGCATACAGATCTGGAGTACACCTTCCGCATGGAGTTTGCGGAGGCGAAGAAGGTGAAGCCAGGGCAGTTTTTTGAGATTTCCCTTCCGAAATACGGGGAGGCCCCCATCTCTGTCAGCGGCACGGGGGAGGACACCGTGGACTTTACCATCCGCCGGGTGGGCAAGGTGACTAATGAGATTTTTGAAAACTATGTGGGGGATCAGCTGTTCATCCGCGGCCCCTATGGCAATGGCTTCGATGTGAGGAATTACCAGGGAAAGGAGCTGGTGATCGTGGCTGGCGGGACCGGGCTTTCTCCTGTGCGGGGCGTGGTGGAGTATTTTGCCCGTCACCGGGAGGAGGCAGTGTCCGTGACTTTGATCGCCGGGTTTAAATCCCCGGGGGATGTGCTGTTTTCGGAGGATTTTGGATTCTGGAAGCAGCAAATTTCCGTAATCCAGACCGTGGATACCGCGCCGGAGGGCTATGAGGGGCCGGTGGGCATGGTGACTAAGTACATACCAGAGCTGAAGTTCCAGGATCGGTCCAACGCGGCCTTTATCTGCGTGGGACCGCCGGTGATGATAAAGTTCACCGTGATGGAAATCTTAAAGCTGGGGGTGGAGGAGGAGAGTATCTGGGTTTCCCATGAGCGGAAGATGTGCTGCGGCCTGGGCAAATGCGGCCACTGCAAGATCGGCTCCACCTATATCTGCCTGGATGGGCCGGTATTTAACTATGTGGAAGGCAAGGAGCTAATCGATTAGGAGGTGAAGGGATGGGACTGGATATTAACACAAAGAAATTAAAGAAAAACGCGTTCCGGGTTTCCAAGGAGCGGGGAATCGGCGCTTCCCGGATCCGGGTTCCAGGCGGCTACCTAAATGCTAAGGTATTAGGGATGGTGCAGGAAATTGCAGAGGAATACGGGAATGGCTACGTCCATCTCACCACCCGCCAGGGATTTGAGATTGAGGGAATCCGGTTGGAGGATATGGAGGCCATTAATCAGAAGCTGCAGCCCATTATCCAGCTTCTGGAGATTAACCAGAAGGAGCCGGGCACTGGCTATCCGGCCTCCGGCACCAGAAATATCAGCGCCTGTATCGGCAACAATGTGTGTCCCTTTGCCAATTATAATACGGCAGAGCTGGCGAAGCAGATCGAGAAGGCAGTATTTCCCAATGACCTTCACTTTAAGATCGCCTGTACCGGCTGCTCCAATGACTGCGCCAAGGCGAGAATGCATGATTTCGGCATCATCGGCATGACTATGCCCCAGTATGATCCCACACGCTGCGTCAGCTGCCAGGCGTGTATGAAGGGCTGTAAGAAATTATCCGTGGATGCGCTCCGGATGGAGAACTACAAGATTATCCGGGATGAGGAAAAGTGTGTGGGCTGCGGCGTCTGCGTGACCAAGTGCCCCACCAGGGCCCTGACCAGAAGCAAGAAGAAATATTATAAGCTGACCATCATGGGAAGGACCGGGAAGAGGAATCCACGCCTGGGAGAGGACTTCCTGGTGTGGGCAGATGCGGAAAATATCATTAAGATCATCCTGAATACCTATCAGTTTGTAGAAAAATACATTGCAAAGGACGCTCCGGGAGGCAAGGAGCATATCGGGTACATCATCGACCGGGTGGGCTTTGAGGAGTATAAACGGTGGGCTCTAAAGGATGTGGAGCTGATGCCGGAAACCATCATGAGGGAGTGCGTGTACTGGAGCGGGATCCACTTTGACTGATGGGAGAAGGAGCAGGGGAAGCGGCAGCCAAAAAGGATGATAGAATTAGGAGAGAAGGGACATGAAAAAGATACAATCCACTTGTAACTACTGTGCCATAGACTGTAATCTGGATTTTTACGTGGAGGATAACCGGGTGGTGAAGGCAGTGCCCACCAAGGGCTATCCGGTAAATGACGGCTTCTGCTGTATCAAGGGACTTTCCTTAGATAAGCAGCAAAAGACAGTAAAGCCAAATAGCCTGCCCAAGATCCGCCAGGAGGACGGCTCCTTCCGGACTGTTTCCTGGGAGGAGGGTTTTAAGCATGTGGCGGATAAGCTAAAGGAGCTTCAGGAGAAGTACGGGCAGGAAAGTGTGGCTGGAATCAGCACCGGACAGCTTACCCTGGAGGAATTTGCCATCTTCGGCCATGTGATGCGGAATTTCCTCCAGGCTAATGTGGACGGGAATACCAGGCTGTGCATGGCTACAGCCGTGGTGGCCCACAAGCAGAGCTACGGCTTCGATGCTCCCGGGTATACCTTACAGGATCTGGAATTATCCGATACCATCATCTTTATCGGATCTAATCCGGTGGTGGCCCATCCCATTTTGTGGGGCAGGGTGCGGCAGAACCAGGTGCCTGGCCATAAGGTCATTGTCATCGATCCCAGAAAGTCAGAGACAGCCATGAATGCGGATTACTGGTACGGATTAAAATGGCGCAGCGATCTGCTGCTTCTGTATGCGGTGGCAAACCAGCTGATTGAAAAGGACTATCTGGACCATGAGTTTATCCAAGAGCACACAGAGAAGTTCCAGGAGTTTCGGGACTTTGTGAAGGATTATACCCTGGAGCGGGCAACAGAGGGAACCGGGCTTTCCAGGGAGCAGATTCTGGAGCTGGTGGAGCTGATCCATCAGGGAAAGCGGGTCTCCTTCTGGTGGACCATGGGAGTGAACCAGGGGTACGAGGCAGTGCGCACGGCCCAGGCTATCATAAATCTGGCCCTGATGACCGGGAATATCGGAAAACCGGGGACCGGGGCAAATTCCATCACCGGCCAGTGTAATGCCATGGGCTCCAGAGCCTACAGCAATACCGCGGTATTTTACGGGGGCGGGGATTTCGCCAATCCGGCCAGAAGGGAGCGGATAGCCCAGGTTCTGGGGGTGGATGAGGAGATGCTGGCGAAAAAGCCCACCAAGACCTACAACCAGATTATCGAGGGGATCAATGCAGGGGAAATCAAGGGGCTCTGGATTCTCTGTACCAATCCCAGGCACAGCTGGGTGAATAATGAGACCTTTGCCTCGGCAGCGAAAAAGCTGGAGCTTTTCGTGGTTCAGGATATCTATGACAGCATCGAGAGCGCGGAGGACTGCACCGTGTTCTTCCCCGTGGTTCCCGGCCTGAAAAAAGAGGGCACCTACATAAACCTGGAGCGGCGCTTATCTGCCATGCGGCCGGTGCTTGCTAGAGGGGAGAATGAGATCTCAGACTACGAGGCAGTGCTGGGGGTAGGGAAGGCTTTAGGGATGGGCGACGCCTTAAAGGGCTGGGAAACCCCCAGGGACTGCTTTAACCTGATGCGGGAATGCTCCCGGAATATGCCATGCGATATTACCGGGATAACCTGGGAGGCCCTGGAGAATTCTCACGGCATCCAGTGGCCTTACCCGGAGGGACGGGAGGAAGAGCTGTCCGGGGACCAGCGCCGGCTTTATGAGGATGGAAACTTCTTTACCCCTTCAAAGAAGGCTCAGTTTCTATTTGAGGAGGTAAGGGAGAACCCCCTGCCCAGAACCGAAGAATTTCCCTATGTGCTGAATACCGGCCGGGGAAGCGTGGGCCAGTGGCATACCCAGAGCCGGACCAGGGAGGTAAAATTTGTAGAGGATGTGTCGGTGAAGAAGGCGTATCTGTATATGAATACAGACCTGGCCAGAGAAAACCAGATTCAGGAGATGGATGAGATTAAGGTATTCTCCGCCAATGGCCAGAGCGCTGTATTTGCGGTAAAGGTGACGGACCATGTACAGTACGAAGAGCTGTATGCCCCGATACATTATATTGAATGTAATAAGCTGACCCCGTCCATCTATGACCCATATTCCAAGGAGCCCTCTTACAAGGCCACTCCGGTCCGGTTTTCGAAGGGATAAGTGGGATGCTCCAGATCCTCTTTTGGCTCCCGGCGGCGAAAACCGCCGGGAATCGGGAAAGGGTGTAGGGCGCTCAGTAATCAAAAGGAGGAAGCGATGAAGCGAATTAAAATAGACCGCAGCCGGTGCATCGGCTGTCTGACCTGTGTGACTGCCTGTGTGGTGAGCCACGAGACAGAAAGCGGCGACGCCAGGAACCGGGTTACCATAGACAGCGGGACAAAGCCGGCTCCCATCTTCTGCCGCCATTGTGAGCGGCCGGAATGTGTTTATACCTGCATGACCGGAGCTATGAAGAAGAACCCGGAGACCGGGTATGTGGAGTATGATAAGGAGCAGTGCGCCAGCTGTTATATGTGTATTATGTCCTGCCCCTACGGGATTTTAAAGTATGACAGCTTACAGCAGAAGGAAATTATGAAGTGCAATATGTGTGTACACCGGAGTGAGGACGGGAGCGCGAAGCCCATGTGTGTGGAAAAATGTCCCATGGGCGCCATTACCCTGGAGGAGGTGCAGATATGAGATACGTGATATTAGGTTCTTCGGCGGCAGGGGTTCATGGGGCCATGGAATTACGGCGGCTGGATAAGGAGAGCGAGATCTGGATGATTTCCAGGGATACGGAAATTTACTCCCGCTGTATTCTCCACCACTATCTGGGAGGAGAGCGGAGTATGGAGCAGCTGTCCTTTGTGGAGCGGGATTTTGCAGATCGGTACAAAATCCAGTGGATGAAGGGAAGAACCTGCGCGGCCCTTCATCCCGGCCAGCGTCAGGTGGAGCTGGAGGATGGGGAGAGGGTGAGCTATGATAAGCTTCTGATCGCCACAGGCTCCCATACCTATATCCCGCCGGTGAAGAACCTAAAGGAGGCCTCTAATGTGTGCGGCTTTCGGAATATCGAGGATATGGAGGTATTAAGGGAGGCGGCCGGGAAGGGAAAGCATATGGTTGTCATGGGCGCAGGCCTGGTGGGGCTGGACTGTGTGACCGGGCTTTTACGGCTGGGAGTGAAGGCTTCCCTGGTGGAGTCCGCTGGCTGGCTTTTAAGCCGCCAGCTGGATAAGCGGGGCGCCAGGTCATATGAGGAGGCCTTTGCCAGAGAGGGCATTGCCCAGTATTATGGCGTGGGAATCGAAGAGGCAGTGCTGGATGCAAAGGGGCAGATCCAGGAGCTGGTGCTGACAGATAAGCGGCGCCTTCCCTGTGATTTCCTGGTGGTGACCGCAGGGGTGCGGCCGAATGTGGAATTTTTGGAGGGCTCCGGAATCCAGGTTGGAAAGCAGGGGCTTTTATACGACGCCTCGGGAAAAACCAGTGATGACCGGGTGTACGGGGCTGGGGATGTGTCCGGCGCCAGTCCCATCTGGCCGGCAGCCGTAAAGGAGGGGATTGTGGCGGCAGCCAATATGGCGGGGGAAAAGCGCCGGATGGAGGATTTCTTTGCCAGCAAGGCTACTATGAATTTCCTTGGAATCCCCACCATGTCTTTAGGAGAGGTGAACCCGGAGGAGGGAAGCTGCCAGGTGGAAATCCGGGAGGAGAAAAACGCTTATAAAAAGATTGTCCATCAAAATGGGAGGATTACCGGCGCGGTACTTCAGGGGGATCTGGCTTATAGCGGGATTTTGCAGCAGCTGATTGCAAGACGAATCGATATTACCAAGGTAAAGAAGCCGGTATTTGATATCGATTATTCTGATTTCTTCCATATGAAGGAGAACTTTGAGTACACCTATGAGGATTAAGAGAAAGGGGAATGCGAGTGGAACGATTAGAGAGAATGCCGGTGCCGGTGCTGCCTACCTTTGTGGGAGCCCTCACCTTATCCAATGTTTATTCCGGGATGGGGTATCCCTGGATCCGCCATATCACCATGTGGGCGGCTACGGTGGTGATTTTATTATATGTAGTTAAAATCATCCGTTTTCCCCAGACCTGTAAGAAGGAGTATGAGACGGTGGTGCCCTGCAGCTTATATGCAGGCTTTACCATGGTACTGATGATACTGGGAAGCTACTATTTTGATTACATTCCCGGAGTGGGAAAGGGGATCTGGGCGGCGGCGCTGGGAATTCACGGGGTGCACATCCTGATCTTCACTTACCGGAATCTGGTGAAGAACCGGAGCATCCATACCTTTGTGCCCAGCTGGTTTGTGACCTACAATGGAATCATGGTAAGCTGTGTGGTGGGAGGAGCCATGAACGCGGCAGGAATCTTAAAATATGTAGTATATTATGGCATCGGGATTTACCTGCTCCTGATTCCCTTTATGATCTGGCGGCTCCTTACTGTGGAGGTAAAGCCGGCAGTATACCATACCATGGCAGTGGTCCTGGCGCCCTGCAGTTTGTGCGTGGTGAGCTATCTGAATGTGATTCCTTCCCCCAGCCCGGTGGTGGTGTATTTCCTGTATGCCTGTGTCATGGCATCCCTGCTCTTTATCATCCTGAAGCTGCCAAAATTCTTTTCTTTCCCCTTTGCCCCTGGGTTTGCGGGAATGACCTTCCCTATGGCCATCGGGATCGTGGCCACCACAAAGATGACTGGCTTTTTAAATGGAAATGGAATGGAGGCTGCTGCTAAGATTACCAATCAGATAGGGGGGATTCAGGTGTATCTTACCACCATGATTGTCGGATTTGTGCTGCTGAATTTCCTTATCATGGCCTTGAAGGTGGAGCGGAAATAGGAAGGTGGCAGAGCCTTCTAACCTTCGCTGACGTAAGATTAATAAAGAATTACGGAAGCGATTTGTAAGAATTGTTTATGCCCCTGTAATAGCTTTTCTCTTGAGTTTCCGATATAATGACAGTGAGCCAAAAACGATGGCAGGAACCATTGTACTAAGCCGAAAAGATTCATTATGGAAAAGGAGAATAGCAATGAAGAAAAATATAATCCTGTTTACCGCCGGGCTGGCAGCATCGGTGATGCTGATGAATGGATGTGCAAGCCAGGCATCCGCCTCCTCGCAGACCACTGGGGCAGAGGTACAGACGGAGGCTGAAGCG
The DNA here is from genome assembly GCA_951800145.1 of uncultured Lachnospiraceae bacterium. GTDB lineage: Bacteria > Bacillota > Clostridia > Lachnospirales > Lachnospiraceae > Caccovicinus. The sequence goes on from CATOJE010000019.1 coordinate 12,985, forward strand.
CCAGAGGAAGAGCAGACAGAAGCGGAAGAAAAGCAGACAGAAGCCGAGGAAAAGCAGATAGAAGCAGCAGATGAAATGCGGATCTGGGGGACTGTGCTGGAGGCGGAGGATGGCAGAATCACGGTCGATAACGAAAGCCAGGTATCCTCTCAGGGGGAGATAATCTTAAACATCAGCCCTGAGTCCACCTATGTGTTAGATGGGGAAAACGGATACCCGGTGGATTTGGAGCAGGTGGAGCCTGGATATTTTGAGGCCTACCTGGGGCCGGTTATGAGCGCCTCCCTCCCGCCTCAGAATACGCCCGAGATGGTGATTGTCAATGTTCCTGAAGGCGCCGCGGCGCCAAGATATATCACCGCAGACGGGGCTGTGGAGGAGAAGGATGGCATATCTGTATTAAAGGCAGTGGAGGGGACTGAGTACCCCATAACCGCCGATGCCCAGGTGCTGCCCTATCTGACGAAGAATATCGTGGGATTGAATGATATTGAAGAAGGCTCCAGGTGTCTTGTGTGGATGAATGAGGAGGGCAGTGTAGAGAAGCTGGTGCTGTTCGCGGAGTAGGTAAGAAAGCTTGGTATATAAAAAAGCGGTCACATATCTGTGACTGCTTTTTTTGATGAATGCAAATGTTTACCGATCAAAGTTTAAATACAACGGGAGGGGAGGGCATTGTCCGTCAAGTCTTTCATTTTTGGACTAAGATGGAGATAGCAGCGTATTAAGAAAGTGAGGCAGATATGACAGGATTAGGACAAGGCCTAAAAGAAAATCCAGCTATGGCGCTAATACAGAATGCGCCATGGGAGGAGAGGGACCGTACCAAGGAAGGGGGGATGAGGGATGCAGATTCATGTGACCAGTGAAATCGGAGTATTAAAAAGGGTAATGCTCCACCGTCCGGGAAAGGAGTTGGAACAGCTGGTTCCCAAGGAGCTGGAGCGGCTGCTGTTTGATGACATACCCTATCTTAAGACAGCCTGCCTGGAGCATGACAGGTTTGCTGAAATACTCCGGCAGCAAGGAGCAGAGGTGGTGTATCTGGAGGAGCTGATGGAGGAAACCTTAGAGCAGAGCCAGGATATCCGGAAAAGATTTATTCATGAATTTATCCGTGAGGGGGGAAGCATGGCGCTGCTTTATGAGGAATTGCTGTTTGCATTTTTGGACTCGATGGAAAGCACGGCGGAGCTGGTGCAAAAAACCATGGCCGGGGTGAGGCTGGATGAATTAGATATCAAGCGGCCTGGCTCCTTTCACCAGCTGGCAGGCTACGAACATGGTTTTGTCCTTGACCCGATTCCCAATCTTTACTTTACCAGGGATCCCTTTGCAGCCATAGGAAACGGGGCCAGCGTAAACGGCATGTATTCGGGAACCAGGAGGCGGGAGACGATATATGGAGATTATATTTTAAAATATCATCCGCAGTTTCAGGGGAAGGTCAGATTTTACTACTCCAGGGAATATCCATTTAGCATAGAAGGAGGAGATATTTTAAACCTAAGCCGCAGAGTACTGGCAGTGGGGATCTCCCAGAGGACAACCCCGGCAGCGATCGAATTATTAGCGGAGAATCTTTTTGCCGATCCGGAAGCCTCCATAGAAATGATTTTGGCTCTGGATATTCCCAATATTCGCGCGTTTATGCATTTGGATACGGTTCTGACGCAGGTGGACTATGACAAGTTTATTATCCATCCGGAAATCTTGAACAATCTGCGGATTTATGAGATCTGCCGCGGCGACCGGGAGGAAAGGCTGCACATTTCAGAGCTGTCTGAAAGCCTGCCGGTGGTTCTGGGAACCCGCCTGGGACTGGACCAGGTAACCTTGATCCGATGCGGAGGAAAGGATCGGATCGCGTCAGAGCGGGAGCAGTGGAATGACGGCTCGAATACCCTTTGTATCGCACCGGGAAGAGTGATTGTCTATGATCGGAACTATATTACGAATGAGATTTTAAGACAGCATGGGATCCAGGTGCTGGAGATGCCCAGCTCTGAGCTGTCCCGGGGAAGAGGAGGGCCCAGATGTATGAGCATGCCCCTTTGGCGGGAGGAGCCATAGGCTTTCATGCAAGGGTGGCGCGCTGCCGGGCCTATGAAGGTTTACTTTAAAAGTCCGCTGCCGGGCCCATGAAGGTTTACTTTGAGAAAGGAGACAGGAAAATAATATGGGAGTGAATATCAGAGGAAGAAATTATCTAAAGCTTTTAGACTATACCACAGAGGAGATCCGCTATTTGCTGGATCTTTCCAGGGATTTTAAAAGGATGAAACGGGCGGGAACCCCTCATCCGTATCTTGCGGGAAAGCAGATCGTGCTGCTATTTGAAAAAACCTCCACCAGGACGCGCTGTGCCTTCGAGGTGGCGGGACGGGATTTAGGCATGGGCGTGACCTACCTCGATCCGGGAAGCAGCCAGATGGGAAGGAAGGAAAGCATTGCCGACACGGCCCGGGTGCTGGGGCGGATGTATGATGGGATTGAGTACCGGGGATATGACCAAAAAATCGTTGAAACATTGGCGGAATATGCAGGGGTCCCGGTGTGGAATGGGCTTACGGACCAGTTTCATCCGACCCAGATGCTTGCAGATCTGCTTACTATCGAGGAAAAATTCGGAGCGTTAAAGGGGCTGCACCTTACCTATATGGGAGATGCGAGAAATAATATGGGGAATTCCCTTATGGTTGCCTGTGCAAAGATGGGGATCCATTTTACCGCCTGTGCGCCGAAGGCGCTGTTTCCGGCAGAGGAGCTGGTGGAAACGGCCAGGGAGATCGGAAGGAAAAACGGCTGTAGGATTTGTTTGACAGAGGACATCGAGGAAGGGGCGGGAAACGCAGATGTTATCTATACCGATATCTGGGTTTCTATGGGAGAGCCGGAGGAGGTTTGGGAGACCAGAATTAAGCTGCTTAAGCCTTATCAGGTAAATGGAGAGATCATGAAGTTGGCGAAGCCCCAGGCCATCTTTATGCATTGCCTGCCCTCATTCCATGATACTAATACTACAATCGGAGCCGAGATTGCGAACCGGTTCCAGCTCCGGGAGATGGAGGTCTCCGATGAAGTATTTGAGTCAGAACAGTCGGTGGTATTTGATGAGGCGGAAAACCGGATGCATACAATCAAAGCCGTCTTATATGCAACCCTTCATTAAGAAGGCCGGCATGTTAGGAGATATGTATGAGAGGAACAGGAAAGAGAATCGTGGTAGCATTAGGGGGCAATGCCCTGGGGGATACGCCGGAAAAGCAGCTGAGGCAGGTAAGGGTGGCAGCCAGGATTATGGCGGATTTGATCCAGGAGGGGTATGAACTGGTAATCGGACACGGAAATGGCCCTCAGGTGGGGATGATCCGCTCTGCCATGGACTATGCCGCAGAGGCGGGGCCGAAAACTCCGTATATGCCCTTTGCAGAATGCGGCGCCATGTCCCAGGGATTTATCGGATATCATCTGCAGCAGGCCCTTTCCCAGACGCTGACAAAACGGGGCATAAGAAAGACCGTGGTCAGCGTGGTGACTCAGGTTCAGGTGGATAAGGCAGATCCGGCATTTCTCAGCCCTACAAAGCCCATCGGCATGTTTTACAGCCAGAGGGAGGCGGAGCGGATGGCAGAGGAGAAGGGATTCCTATTTATGGAGGATGCTGGGAGGGGATACCGCCGGGTGGTTCCTTCCCCCAAGCCGAGCCGGATCGTGGAGTTAAGCGCCATCCGAAGGATGGTATTAAGCGGCCTGGTGGTTATCGCTGCAGGCGGGGGAGGGATCCCGGTGGTGGAGGATGAGATAGGGCTTCACGGCGTGGATGCGGTGATCGATAAGGATCGCACCTGCTGCTGTCTTGCCACTGCGTTGAAAGCAGACATTTTTTTAATTCTGACCGCAGTGGATCAGGTCTGGCTCCATTTTAATCAGCCGGACAGGCAGCCCTTAAGCCAGCTGACTGTGGACGAGGCTGAGCAGTATATGGAGACGGGAGAGTTTGGAAAGGGAAGCATGTATCCCAAGGTAGAAGCCTGTGTGGACTTTGTCCGGGCCCTGCCGGGAAGAACGGCAGTGATTACCTCCCTGGAAAGGGCGAAGGAAGCGCTTGGAGGGTTCACCGGAACCAGGATCTGCAGCCCTCTTCCTCACCCGGGAGAGCTGGAGGAGGAGCAGGACAGCTTGACAGTCGAAATATAAAAAAGCGCAAAAAGAAGTTTAGGAGGAATGAATATGCTATTTACAATGCCGAACTATCATCATCCGGACTTTCGCCTTCCCAAGTTTACAGAGGCACCGGATGCGGTTTGGGAGACAGTGGAAAAGGACGGGGTCGCCCCGGCGAATTTTCACAGTACATCCATGTATCCGGAGTACTTTAAAATCCACGGGAAATGGATCCTGGCGGAGGAAAGCCGTATGGATTCCAGCGTAGTCCTTTGCGAGGATGGGCATCTGGCCGTAGTGGAAAACCGAAATTTAAAAAAGGGAGACAAGGTCATCCTGGGGCGGAGCGAAAACGGTGAGGAGGGCATCTATATGCACTGCAATGGTTTCGCGGCGGAGGATGAGGAGCTGGCAGATCAGTTTGTATTCCGTCAGGGAAGGAGCCGGGAAACCTCTTATGCCAGGGATTATGACACCTTGTTTGAGCTGCTGCGCCATGAGAAGGAGCATGGGAACATCGTGTGGGTCATGGGGCCGGCATTTTCCTTTGATTATGATGCGCGGCATGCCATGGAGTCGCTGATTGACCACGGCTATGCCCATGGCCTGCTGGCGGGGAACGCACTGGCCACCCATGACTTAGAGGGGGCTTATCTCCACACAGCCCTTGGGCAGGATATCTATACCCAGAAGTCCCAGCCTAATGGCCATTACAACCATCTGGATGTGATTAATGAGGTGCGCCGAAGCGGCTCGATTCCCCGGTTTATCGAGGAGCATCAGATCGATAATGGAATTATCTACAGCTGCGTGAAAAATCATGTTCCCTTTGTGCTTACTGGCTCCATCCGTGATGACGGCCCTATGCCGGAGGTTATCAAAGATGCCTATGCGGGACAGTCGGCCATGCGGGAGCTGGTGAAAAAATCGACCACGGTGATCTGTCTGGCCACCATGCTCCACACCATCGCCACCGGGAATATGACGCCTTCCTTCCGGGTCATGCCGGACGGGAAGATCCGGCCAGTATATCTGTATACCGTAGATGCAGATGAATTTGTGGTGAATAAGCTTCTTGACCGGGGAAGCCTGTCTGCAACCACCATTGTTACTAATGTACAGGACTTTATCTCCATTGTGGCAAAGGGACTTGGAGTGATAAAATAATGGAGGAAAAAAGGGATTGACCTTTATAATGGCCAGTCCCTTTTTCGACTATTTATTGATGGTATAATTCTGACGGAAGGCCTGAGGCGTGATCCCTTTTGTTTTCAGAAAATTCCGGGTGAAGGTTTTGGGACTTTTAAAGCCTACCTCGTAGGCCACCTCCAGAACGGTTTTGGAGGGGATTAGGAGAAGCTCAGAAGCCCGGTTCACCCGCACCTGGTTTAAAAATTCAGAGAAGTTCTGTTCTACCTGATACAGCAGCAATTCATTTAGCTGGGGAACAGACAGGCCAAACTGGTGCGCGATTTCCCTTGCGTTTAAATCTTCTGCATAGTTCCGGTAAATATGGTTGATAATTGTATAGACAGTCCTTGTTTCTTCAATCCGGCAGATATTCTGAACCTTCTGGTAGATCTTTCGGTACTCACTGATCTTGGAGCCGATTCGTGCGGTGAATACCTTGGAGATATGGGACTCATCTACATATCCCAGAAATTCTGACATTTCCTTTAGTGTAAAATCTGTATACATGATAAAATTAATGGTTTTTCCAATCCGGATTTCATTTAGGAGATCAAAAAAGGAAAGGCCTGTGGTCTTTGCCAGATAGGAGCTGATGGTAGAGGGGCTGCAGTAAAACAGGGAGGACAGCTTTTCCAGGGTAAGCTTTTCATTACAGTGGAGATAGATATACCGGAGAATTTCCGTATAGTCGGTCCGTGTTTCTGTAGGCCTTGTTTTCTGCTTTTTCGTCAGTCGGATAAAGTAGACGATCAGCTGTACCAGAAGGCTGACCACATATACATTGTGAAAGGGGGCATGACCCGACGGGGGAAGGGTAGATTCTTTTCCTAATTCCTGTGAAAGGGTACGGATCAGGTATTCAATGGTTTCATCCGATCCATTTAAGGAGACGACCGGATTTTCTTCCATAAAGCGGAGAAAGGATTCCGTCTGCCCGTCCTGATTGCTGAATATTTTTGCAGCCCGGGTAACCGCGTCGTAGTTGTATGCGATCAAGGTATACTGAAGAGGCTGATGGATCTCGATGATATCGCTGATCTGCCATGGCATGACGGAAACCAGCATATTCGGCCTCAGGGTATAGACATTGTTTTGCAGCAGCAGCTTTCCGGATCCGCCGGTGATATACCAGAACCGCGCATCCTGGTGAATAAGAGGAATGGGATTTTCGCTGGCATATTCAATATCAAAGCTGCAGAGCTTGCCGGGATCTAACTGCGAACGGGTAGCGGATTGAATGTTGATTACAGATTTCATAGCGCGTTCCTCCTCTTTTGGGTATACATAACTTATTATATCCTGGAGCTTCTCATAAACGAGGGACAATTTTTAAGGTATTTTTTGTATTTTTCCTAAATATTCAGTTTGAACAAAAGGTGGGCGGTAAATACATTATTTTTTGCCTAAAATGTCCCGAAGAAACCGTCCGTTTTTGTTAAACTAATCTTACAAAAGGATGTATAGAAGGAAGAGGATAAAGGAGGAACAGGCTATGGAAGCAAAGGTAATCGAGCAGGCTATGTATGACTACTTTCAGCTGGTGGGAAAGACGGCGATTGTAACCGGGGCAGGCAATGGGATCGGAAAAGGAATCGCAAAGGTTCTGGCAGGACTGGGCGCGAATGTGGTGGCCTGCGATATTGAAGCAGACAGCGTAGAAAAGACAGCTGAAGAAATCCGGAGCAAAGGCTTAAATGTGGTAGGGCTTTACTGCGATGTGAGGAATTACGAGGATATTCACCGGGTGATTCAGACAGCGGTGGATACCTATGGGACCGTAGATATTCTGGTAAATAATGCGGCAGGCTGCGGCGGCGGTGTGACAGTGGATAATATCACAGAAGAAGAGTGGATGCGTCTGATTGAATTAAACCTGAACAGCGTTTACCGCTTTACCATGTCGGTGCTTCCGATTATGCGGGCGAAAAAGCAGGGAAAAATCGTGAATATCAGCTCCGGGGCCGGGATCACGGGAGACTTTTCCGACCCCCATTATGCAGCGGCCAAGGGAGGGGTGATCGCATTTACGAAGGAGCTTGCCCATGAACTTGCCAAGGATCGCATCAACATTAATAGCGTGGCTCCCGGGCTTGTGGACACCAGGATGGCCAGGATCCGGCCCTGGGAGGAGGAGATCGCTGACACCCTGTGGCATCGGGCGGGCCAGCCGGAGGATATCGCCTATGCAGTAGCATATATGGCTTCGGCGGCCAGTGATTTTTGCACCGGCCAGGTGCTTTCTCCCAATGGAGGGGCCTGGATGCAGTAGCTGAAACGAAGGGAATATTTAAGAAAGGACGGAAGAGATGAAAAAATACGCGAAGAGATTAGTTAGCCTGAGTCTGGCGGCAGTGATGCTTGGTTCCCTTGCCGCCTGCAAAAACAGCACATCTTCAAATCAGGAGGCCCAGACGATCCGCATCGGGGTGGTGTGTCCCCTTACTGGAGAAAGCTCCTTGTTTGGAGATGTGCTGGCCAATACCGTAAAGCTTTTGGCAAAGCAGAAAAATGAGGAGGGAGGCCTTCTGGGGAAGCAGATAGAGGTTATGGTTTATGATAACCGGGACGATGCGGTGGAAACCACCAATGCGGCCAGAAAGGCCATTTTAAATGATAAGGTTGTGGCATTTATCGGGACGGATTCCTCGGCGACGACTCTGGCATTAGGAGAAGTGGCGGCAGAGCATGAAATTCCCTTTATCACCAGCATTGCAACGAATTCGAAGATCACCATGACCGATGAGGGGGAGGTCCGGCCCTGGGCCTTTCGTGCCTGCCTGTCCGATCCTCAGAGCGGGGCAATCCTTGGGCAGTACGCGGTAAACGAGTGTAATTATGAGAAGATCGCCATTATCTATGAGATTGGAAGCGACTTTTCCGCAGGGGTTACCGCAGAATTTTCCAAGAGCGTAGAAGCCTCCGGCGGAACCATTGTCACAAAGGAGGCTTATAATACCGGCGATGTGGATTATCGGGCAGTGCTGACAAAGATTAAAAATTCCGGAGATTTCGATGCTTTGTATATTGCGGCAGGATATTATAAACAGATCGGCCTTATCGCCAACCAGGCAAGGGAGCTGGGGATCGGACAGCCGTTTTTAACTACAGAGGGAGCCATGTCTAAGGAGCTGTTTGATATTGCCGGGGATTCTGTGGAAGGCATGATTTATAACGTAACTGTGGATATGGAATCGGAAAATGTTCATGATCTGCTGGAGGCCTTTATCGCTGAGTGGGGATATGATCCCAGCAACAACGTTGGCCCGGACTGCTACCTTGCATATGATGCCTTTATGCTCCTTACAGGAGCCATCGAGAAAGCAGGGGAGGCAAAGCCAGATAAGATTCGTGACGCTTTGGAAAATACCACAGAGCTTCAGGGAATGACCTGCAAGATCACCTTTGATCCAAAGAACCATCTGGTTTACCGGGAGGTTCCTATCTATAAGCTGGTTAATGGAGAGTTTACAGAGGTTGGACTTTTTATGCCGGAGAGACAGGAATAATCCGATCGACAAAAGGGGGTACTGTCATTGTTTATTCAACAGTTGGCAAATGGGCTGTCAGTAGGAAGTGTGTACGCGCTGATGGCAGTCGGTTATGCATTGATATACAGTCTGCTTAATTTTACCAATTTTGCTCACAGCATCACCGTAACAATCGGCGCGTTTACCACGTTTTTCTTCCTCACCTATGCCATGGAGAACCTGTTTCTCGGTATTTTTGCAGGGATTCTCACAGCTGCCCTGCTGGCCGCGTTTATTGAATTTATCGCTTACCGTCCGCTGCTGAAGCGAAATGCGCGTCGGGTATATCTGATGATTATCGGCCTTGGAATTTCGGTGATGGGGGATAACCTGGTAATTATCGCCTTTACCGGGAGATTCCGGATATTCCCGGTGAATTTCCCCTCGGAAAGCATCCAGATTTTCGGTTCAAATGTGGGACTGGTAGACATTTTGATCTTTGTTGTGAGTATGCTGGCTCTTCTGGTGGTTGAGCTGATTATCCGAAAGACCAAGCTGGGGCTGGCCATCCGCAGCGCTTCCTATAGCTTGGAGGCTACGTCCCTGATGGGGGTGGATACCTTTCAGCTGATTTTATGGATATTTTTAATTGCAGGAAGCCTGGCAGGGGTAGCAGGGACACTTTTGGGAGCGAAATATACGGCATATCCGTCCCTGGGAACCTTCTACACTAATAAAGCCTTTATCTGCGCTGTTTTCGGCGGCCTGGGAAGCCTTCCCGGGGCTGTGGTGGGGGCCTTGGTTTTAGGAGTATCAGAGGCAATGATTTCTGCTTATGTCTCCACCTCCCTGCGGGACTTATTTGCTTATTTTCTTTTAATCGCCATTTTGCTGGTTCGTCCGTCCGGGCTTATGGGCAAATCCAGCGAAGATAAAGCGTAAGGAGGGCGCGGTCATGGAATATTGGTTAGGTGTTGCCACGTTAGTGGGGATTTATATGATTGCGGTCCTGGGAGTTTCCATCCTTTGCGGCTTCACAGGAATGTTTTCTATGGGACACGCAGGCTTTATGGCCATTGGGGCCTATACCTCTGCGCTGCTGACTAAGATCCTTCCTATACCGATTTTTGCGGGAGTGCTGGCAGGGATGCTTACAGCTTCCCTGGTGGGGATGATTATCAGCTATCCCACCTTAAAGCTGCGGGACGACTATTTTATTATTGTGACTCTGGGCATCGGGGAAGCGATTAAGCTGATTATCCAGAACGCCACATCCATTACCGGAGGGGCCAGGGGGCTGGCGGATATTCCTAAAGGTCCTAATGTGGTTCACGTGTGGCTGCTGGTAGTGATTACAGTTATTGTCTTAAAGTCCTTTATCCACTCCAGGCACGGCAGAAACTGCATCGCGGTCCGGGAGGAGGAGCTGGCTGCCCAGTCCGTGGGGATCAATGTGTTCCGGTATAAAATGGAGGCCATGGTGATCAGCTGCGCGCTCTGCGGCTTATCCGGCGGACTTTTGGGGCATTACATGCATTATCTTCAGCCCAACATGTTTACTATGGTAAAATCCGATGAGCTTGTAATTATGGTGATCCTGGGCGGAAGAGGGAGCCTGACCGGCTCCATCCTTGCAGGGCTTTTGCTTCTTCCACTGCCGGAGCTTCTGCGGTTCGGCGGTGCGGAGGAGTGGCGCATGGTGCTTTATGGATTCCTGGTAGTCATGGTGATATTATTCCGGCCATCGGGCATCATGGGAACCAGGGAGCTGACTCTTCAGGATGTGAAGACATTCTTCAGACGGCTCCCAAGGAAATCAGGAAAAGAGGCCAGGAGCATAGATAGAAAGGAATAGCGGATATGGAGAATAGCGCATATGCATTGGAGATCCGGGATGCCAGCAAGCGGTTTGGCGGAATTGTGGCCACGGATCATGTCAGTGTAAAAGTGAAAAAGCGGCAGGTTTTCGGGATTATCGGCCCAAATGGCGCAGGAAAGACCACGTTGTTTAATATGATTACCGGGGTATATTCGCCTACGGAAGGAGATATTTTGCTGGATGGCTGTTCCATCGTGGGAAAGCTTCCCTATGAGATCGCCTGCAGCGGGGTCGCCCGCACCTTTCAAAATATCCGGCTGTTTGGAGAGCTGAGTGTATATGAAAATGTCCATATTGCCTATCAGAAAAATATGACCTACAACCTTTTGGAGGGCATCCTGAAAACAAAAAAGTATCAGGAGGAGGAAGCAGAGTGCGCAAAGCGGTGCAAGGAGGCGCTGGAAGATATGGGGCTGTGGGAAATGCGGGAGCATATGGCTGGGAATCTTCCATATGGGATGCAGCGGCGTCTGGAAATCGTCCGGGCTCTGGCAACGTCGCCTAAGGTGCTTCTCTTAGATGAACCGGCAGCAGGGATGAATGAAGAGGAATCGGCGGATCTTGCAGAGATTATCAAGGGTATTTCAAAAAAATATCAGGACATTACGATCCTGGTAATTGACCACCATATGGATGTGATTATGCGTGTGTGTGATGAGATTACAGTAATCAATTTCGGAAGGCAGCTGGCGACTGGAAAACCCTGGGAAATACAAAATAATCAGGAAGTAATCGATGCGTATTTGGGGGTGGGTGACTGATATGTTGAAAATTGATAATCTGGTCTTTAGCTATGGAAAAATCCAGGCATTAAATGGAGTCAGCTTTACTGTGAAGGAGGGGGAGATCCTGTCGATTGTAGGGGCAAACGGAGCAGGAAAATCCACTCTGATGAAATGTATTGCAGGACTGTTAAAAGCTCAGGGAGGAGAGATCACCTATGACGGTCAGGAGCTGCCCAAAAGCGCAAACGCGGTGGTGGCAAGGGGCGTGGCGCTGGTTCCGGAGGGGCGCTGGATTTTCCCAAATTTGACAGTGGAGGAAAATCTCCTGATGGGAGGCTATCTGGTGAAGGACAGCAGAGAAGGGCTGGAACGGGCTTACCGGATGTTTCCCAGGCTGAAGGAGCGGAGAAACCAGAGGGCCGGAACCATGTCCGGAGGGGAACAGCAGATGTTAGCCATTGCCAGAGGACTGATGTCAAACCCTAAGGTACTTCTTTTAGATGAGCCCTCCCTGGGCCTGGCGCCGCTGATTGTAAATGAGGTAATTGAATACATTGATGAAATTAACCGGCAGGGGGTGACGATTCTTCTGGTGGAGCAAAATGCCAGAAAGGCATTAAAGATCGCCCATCACGCCTGTGTTATGGAGCAGGGGAGGATCGTCCGCTATGGAACAGGGGACGAGATTGCGGAGGATGAAAGTGTGGTAGCCGCGTATCTGGGAAAGAAAGCATAAGAGTACAGTCCCGCGGGGGAAGGAAGCGAGGGCGTAAGGAATGAATCGAGAAAAAAGATGGGAGATCATAGCATGAAGGATTATTTAAAAATAGCAGGTAAAACCGCGATTATAACCGGATCCGGCAGGGGGATCGGCAGGGGGATCGCTGTGGCATTGGCTTCGTATGGGGTCAGAGTCATGGTGTCCGATATCAATGATGAAACTGGAAACCAGGTGAAGGAGGAAATTCTGGCTGCTGGAGGCCAGGCAGAGTACTGCCATTGCGATATCTGCAAGGTAGAAGAAATCCGGCATCTGGTGGCGGAGACGGTAAAATCCTTTGGAACGGTAGATATTTTGGTGAACAATGGAGGCGGAGGCGAGCCGCCCTGCGATTTTGACACGATCACCGAAGAACGGTGGGAGCACTATATCCGATTTAACTTATCCAGCGCATTTTTTATGATTCAGGAGGTATTTCCCTTTATGAAGGAGCAGAGGAGCGGGAAAATCGTGAATATCAGCTCCGGCTATGCCATCGGCGGCGGGGATCAGTGCGCCCACTACGCTTCGGCCAAGGCAGGAGTAATCGGCCTGACTACTTCCATAGCCAAGGAGGGTGCGCCCTATGGGATTAATGTGAATGTGATCCCGGTGCCCACTACCGACACGCCAGGGCTGAGGGAGGCGGATTTTGAGCTGGTTGCCGATGAGATCCCTTTGATCCCTTTGGGGCGGATTGCAGTTCCGGAGGATATCGCCAACACGGTGCTGTTCCTGGTTTCGGAGGCAGCGGATTATGTAACCGGTCAGATTGTGGCGCCTAATGGAGGCAAACGGATGCTGGTTTAGCCATGAATCGATAAAGGAGAGGGAAGATATGATTTGGCCAGGCAAGGCAATGTGTGCATTGAATCTGGGTTTTGACTTAGACGGGGAAACGATCTGGAGAAATAAGGCCAGAAGGCTGGCTGGAGGGGATAGATTTATTAAGGGCCCGTCCATAGGAGCCTACGGGCCGAAGCGGGGGGCGGCCAGGATTCTGGAGATTTTGAGGGAATTTGATTTTAAGGCAACCTGGTTTATTCCTGCAGTTATGGTGGAGGAGCACAGCGGGATAATAGAGGATATCCTGGCAGATGGCCATGAGATTTCCCACCACGGATATGACCATACAGGAAGATATGGGGACAGCCTCCAGGAGCAGCAGGAATACATAGGCAGATGCCAGGAGATTTTTGTAAAGTACACCGGAAGGCCGGCATATGGAATGCGGCCTACGGGGGCGCTGCTGCCGGAGACAGAGCGATGGCTGTATGGGGAAGGCGGATTTCTCTATTCCAGTGCAGGGACCAGCGGAGAAGGAAGAGGATTTTATGAGGTGAACGGGGAAAGGACAAAGGGGATCCATATCCCGTGCCGGGATGAACAGATGGATGATTATGTCCAGACGGTTTTTCATTCCTATCCGGCTGTGCTGGAGGGAATGCCACGGATTGCCGCTTATGATGTGGTATATTCCAACTGGATCCGGGAGGTCGAGGGTATGGCCAGGAATGGGAGCTGCGGTTCCTCAGCCTTCCATCCCCAGATCGCCGGAACTCCGGGAAGGGCAGTGATGCTGGAGCGGTTCTGCAGATATCTGGCGGACAGCAGGGAGGTATGGTGCGCAACCTGTGTGGAGATAGCCGACTATTATCGAAGGGCACTGGAGGAGGAGAAGGATGAGTAATCGCAGGATCTGGCCGGAGGGAAAAACCTGCGCCCTGATGATCAGTGTGAATCTGGATGCAGAGTTTTATGGCAGGATATTTTATCCGGGAATTGATGTAAACGAGGGAGATATTCTCCGTTTGGGAAGGAGTGGGATGGAATATGGACTTCCCAGGCTTTTAAAAACATTGGATCATTATCAGGTAAAGGCTACCTTTTTCATCCCGGGAGAGGTGGCTGTGGGGTATCCGGAAGCAGTAAAGGAAATCGCCTGGAGAGGACATGAGATCGGCTGTCACGGCGATTGCCATGAGCTCCTTGGCTGTCTGGAGAAGGAAGCGCAGAGAGAGGCGCTTTGTAAAGGCAGGGATAAGCTGGAGGCATTAACGGGAAAACCGGTGACAGGCTTTCGGATGCCGGAGGGGGAGATCAATGAAGAGACACTGGAGGTGGTAAAGGAGCTGGGATTTTCCTACAGCAGCTCTCTTTCCGATGATGACATCCCCTATTTCCACGAGAAGACAGGGCTTTTGGAGCTTCCCATACATTGGGAGCTGTTTGACCTTCCTTACTTTACCTTTGCTTTTGACCCGCCGATTCCGCCGGGGCAGGCCAGGTCGGCCTCCATGGATCAGGTGCTGAAAAACTGGGAATATGAATGGCAGGGAACGAAAAGGTGGGGGACGCTGATGAACCTGCAGCTGGATCCTCAGACCATCGGAGAGCAGGGCCGGATTTTTATGCTGGAGCGGCTGCTGGAGCAGATACAGGCAGATGAGAGCGCCTGGATAGCAACGGGAGAGGAGATCGCACAGCAGATGGGACAAGGGGATCTGTGAAATATTATAGATAACAAAAAGGAGGATTGGTATGTCAGAAGCAGCTTTAAACGCTATGGCGCAGCAGTATTTGGATCTTACTTTATGTAAAAGCAGATACGATGATTTAGATATTCAGTGGTACACAGAGGGGCCATTCTGGAGAAGGACCAGCATGCGGTTTTCCAGGGATTATAAGATTTTGCCAGATTATGAAATTGCTGATGCCAAGCATGGGAAAACTCTGGAGGATATCCTGGACGAGTCAGAGCATCTGGGCAGGAATCTTTCGCTGTATCAGAAGACGGCGAAGGAAGAAGAGAAGGACAGGGTAGGATATTTGATAGCTCATACCAGGGCGCTTCGGACCCGGACAAGGATGCTGATGGGTGAGAAGCTCCCCTTTGATCAGATGACAAGGGAGCTTTATGATCTGACGGCGCCGGAGTACGATTACAGCAGGTTTGACCAGATAGCAGAGGAGCTGAACCAGGCTTTGCCGGGAAACGGTACAGCTCAGGAAAAAATCTGGGAATTTCGAAGGCGGATTTCCATTCCTAAGGACAGACTGCTGGAGGTAATGAAGCGGACCACCCAGGAATTCCATGATATGTCCATGGAACGAATGACACTGACTGGGAACAGCATGCCCAGAGTGCGGGTACGGGATCTGCCCAGTCCGGATTTGGCTTTCTTATCCATCCTCTTTGCCTATGATTACAATCATCTGGAATATGAGCGGAACTTTAACGTAAAATACCCCTGGACGGTTGATAATGTGATCGAGTGCATTGGACACGAGATGGAGCCAGGGCACCTCACCTTTTATGAGAAGCGCACCCAGACTTACATCGACACCTGCTGGCCGGAAATGGCGGTGGTGCAGCAGTTCACTCCTTCCTCCGCCTTTACAGAGGGTTCTGCCCGCCATGTAATCGCTATGTGCTTTGATTACTCTGCAGAACAGAAACAGGAGTTTGAGCGTCAGGTCATCTTCCGGACAGCCGGGCTGGATGAGGGACTGGCAGAATTGATGCCATTGTGGCATGAGTACTGCGAGATCGCAGGCTATGGAAAGCTTGAGGCTACCAGAAGGGTGTGGGATCAGGTGTGGTCCTGTAAAGAGGCGGCGGCATTTTTAAAGAATTATGGGATGATTGACAGGGACGCAGCAGATGAGGCAGTGCTCCATCTGGCGGCAGATGACGGCCATTTCGTAGCTCACGATTATGCGAGGGATGTGGTTAAAGAATACTTCCATCACAGGACCAAGGATGTAAAAGAACAGTGGAAGCTTTACGAGGAGCTCTGCTGCGGACATATGTGCATGTCAGAGATGGAGAGGATAGCATCCCAGACAAGACACTAGTACATCGCGATTTGTAAAATGATATACAGGTGAACAGGAGGCAGCCTCTTTCGATGGCAGCCTCCTGTCTTGTGCTTGTGCAGACTGGGAAAAATCCGCAGGCTAGTGTCTTGGCTGAATATAATCCAGACAAGACGCTAGATGCGGAACTGACCAATCAGGTGATTCAAGGTTCTGGCCTGGTCGGATAATTCATTGGATATGGATGCGCTTTCCTGTGCAGCAGCAGAATTCGCCTCAATCACCCTGGAGACCTCTTTGATCCGATTCTCCACAGAGACGATCATCTCTGACTGCTGGACACTGGCAAGTGAAATCTCATCCATCAGCAGCTTGATGGACTGAATGCAGTCATGTATTACCTGCACCGCAGAGATAGCAAGACTAGTAGACTCGGTGCCTGTTTTTACATCATGGACGGATCGGCCGATGAGGGTGCTTGTACTTTTTGCAGCCTCAGAGGATTTCGCGGCAAGGTTTCTTACCTCGTCGGATACAACAGAGAAGCCTTTGCCCGCACTGCCGGCCCGGGCAGCCTCAACAGCGGCATTTAGCGCAAGGAGGTTCGTCTGCAGGGCAATGTCCTCAATGGTTTTGATGACGCTGCTGATCTGGGTTGAGGATTGGTCGATATTTTTGGTGGCAGCGATAAGCTGCTCCATCTTAGTATCTGCCTCGGCTGCATAGCCGGTGGCCTGGTCAACTAAGTCGCTGGCATTGCCGCAGCGGACCGTACTGCTTTGGATTTGCGCGGTAATATCTGCCACATTGGAGGCCAGGCTGTCGATGGAAACCTTTTGCTGTATGGTTCCCTGGGACAGAGCCTGCGCACCGGCGGCTACCTGGTTTGCACCATTATTTACCTGATTGGCAATCTGTGTAATCCTGCGCATCACATCGATGAGATGGGTGCGGATGCTTTTCAGGCTCTCTGAAAGGACTTTAAAGTCACCGATATAGTAAGCTTCATTTTTTGAGACATCCACAGCGATATTTCCATTTGCCATTTCGCCTAAAATTCTTCCTACATCGTCAATGGTCTTTTGCAAACAGTCACAGACCTGATGGATCGTCTGCGCGATCATGCCGATCTCGTCTGTCCGGCCGTAAAATGCCTCTAATTCCTCCCCGGCAGAAAGCTCCAGATTTCCCAGGCGGCGGATGGCCCGCTCCATGATCATTAATTCCTTCCCTTCCCGATAAAGGATCAGGAGTGTGACAAGTATAATAAACGCAGCGACAGCCCCGCATAAAACCCCGACTGTGACGCGCACAATTCCCACCTCATGATAGACTTCCGCAGCATTATCGCGAACCATGAAAACCCAATTTCTGTCTTTCAGATATTTATAGACTACCAGCTGCTGCACCCCGTTTTCATCCCGATAGGAGTATGTACCAGCGTTCGTATTGCCATCCGTTTTAATCCGCTGAAGGATTTCCTGATAGCCGCTGTCGGTTGTCTCGGTATTCAGCAGTGACGGATCCTGGTGGTACAGATACATGCCAGTGTCCACATTCAAAAACACATACTCGCTGTTAGGCAGACCTTCTATATCCAGGCCCAGCAATACATCCATTAGCTGGCTGGCATAGACGCCGGCGCCTACATATCCGATGCACTTCTGGTCTTCAAAGACCGGGTAGTACATGGAAAGGATCATACTTCCGGTCCCCGGGGATTTCATGATTCCCAGATTAGTCAGCTGCGGCCGGGCCAGAATGGTATCCTGGAAGGTGCTCAGTGATTCTCCGGTCCGGGTGGTGATTCCGATGGCTGATTGAGAGGTATGGGTTAGGACATAGGTGGAAGGGGTACTGATATAGAGCCCCTCGAAGATACCCTTGACAGCGGCAAAATCCTCTGTATACTGCTGCCCCTGCCGGATCAGGGCCGGGTCATCCGGATTGGCAAGAAGATCCCGCACCTCACTGCTTAAAGCAAAGGCCATCATATATTCCTCGGCGAGGCTACATAGTCATTGATAATGGAAGCCCTGGACTCCACCGCGTCAATCATTTGGTTGGTAATATTATTTTCAACCATAGAGGAGACGCGGCTGGATACAGTGAGCCAGAGCAGCAGAAGCCCTGAAAATGTAATGACTGTGGTTATGATGCCGATGCGGGTGGCAAGCTTGCGATTGACCAGAAATTTCATGATAGATTCCTCATGCAATAGAGAATAATTGCACAGAATATTTTACCATGATTTTCCGGGATATTCAAGTATTTGGCTGTTAGCCTGGTGTTTCACTTTTTATCAGAGCTACTGAAAAAGCAGTAGTGAATTTGTACACGGGTGTTTGACAGTTTGATAATGAAAAAAATGCTCACAGGCCCTATAAAGCCTGTACTTTTTTTGTCAAAATTTTTGTTTTATTATATAGCAATATTTAGCAATCTATGATATAATAGAACGAGGAGGTATTTCCATGAAAGTAACTACTACCAAATCCAAGAATTCCGAATCCTTTTATATCACCATGTCCTACGTCAACAACGAGGGAAAAAGCACTTCCAAGACTATCCGTAAGCTTGGTACCCTCAAAGAATTGTCTCAACAGCTCTCTACCGACAGGGACGGTGTCCTTGCTTGGGCGAAAGAACAGGCAAGAATTGAAACCGAAAAATATAAAAAACAAAGCCAGACTAAGACGGTCCTGATCCCCTTCCACGCCGACAGGCTCCTTGATTATCACCAGCAGAAGCTTTTCAAAGGAGGCTACCTCTTCCCCCAGGCGGTTTATTACCAGCTGGGCTTTGAACGGATCTGCAGAAAAATCAGGGACAAACACCATTTCCATTATGATATCAACGCTATCCTCTCGGATCTTATTTATACAAGAATCCTGGAACCCTGCAGCAAACGCGCTTCCTATCAGGCAGCTATGGATTTTCTGGAGCCGCCTTCCTATAGGGAGCATGACGTCTACCGGGCCCTGGATGTCCTGGCTGAGGAATGTGATCTGATTCAGGCTGAGGTTTATAAAAACAGCAATTTTGTGACCAGACGCATGGACGGCATCCTTTATTATGACTGTACGAACTACTATTTTGAGATCGAAGAGGCCGATGGCGATAAACAATACGGAAAAAGTAAGGAAAACCGTCCCAATCCGATCATCCAGATGGGTCTGTTCACCGATGGGAAAGGGATTCCCCTGGCTTTTTCCCTTTTCCCGGGAAATCAGAACGAGCAGAAGTCTTTAAAACCATTGGAACAGAAAGTGTTAACCGATTTCGGCCATGATAAATTTATTTATTGTTGTGACGCAGGCCTGGGGTCGGAAGCGAATCGGGAACTCAACCATATGGGAAAAAGAACCTTCATCGTCACCCAGTCCATTAAGAAGCTTCCCAAAGAAGACCGGGAATGGGCTTTGGACCCCAAAGGCTTCAAACGTCTCGCAGATGATAAGCCTGTGGACAGAAACCAGCCTGACGAGGAGGATGCCGGCCATGTTCTCTACAAAGACGCGCCCTATACAACCAAGAAGCTGGACCAGCGCCTGATTATCACATACTCTCCCAAATACGCTGCCTACCAGAAGGAGATAAGAAGAAGGCAGGTTGAGCGCGCGGAGAAAATGGTGGCGTCCGGCAAGCGAAAGGCGGAACGCAGAAACCCGAATGACCCGGCAAGGTTTGTAGGGAAGCTGGCAGTAACCCAGGAAGGGGAAAAGGCAAAAATCCATTACTATCTGGACGAGGAAAAGATCGTGGAGGAAGCAAAATATGACGGACTTTATGCCGTGTGTACAGATCTTCTGGATGACGATGTAAAAGATATTTTAAAAGTAAGCGAAGGAAGGTGGAGAATTGAGGAATGCTTCCGAATCATGAAGACGGAATTCGAGGCAAGGCCGGCCTTTGTACGGCTGGAAAACCGGATTACAGCCCACTTTCTGATCTGCTTTCTGGCGCTGTTGGTGTACCGTCTTTTGGAAGAGAAGCTGGGAGGAGCGTATATATGTGAAGAAATCCTGACTACGTTAAAGGGGATGAATTTTGCGGATGTAGGGGAGCAGGGATATATGCCATTATATGAGAGGGAAGGGATCACGGACGCATTGCATGAGGTATGCGGCTTTCGGACGGACTACCAGTTTATCACGAAACAGAAAATGAAAGAAATTCAGAAAAAGAGTAAAGGAAGGGAATAAATTACCAAAGAGTGAAACGAAGGGAAAAAATGCTATACAGCCTGTAAAATAGGGCCGCACAGCGTTTTTCTGTTTTATAAACTGTCAAAGACGGGATTATAACATAGCCGGAGCATAAAGTCTACTTTATGCCCCGCCTCTTTACATATAAAGAAAGAACCGGGTTACTGTTCAGGTAGGTCTGCGCACTTGCTGCGAGCGCATGTGAACAGTAACAAGAGCCGGAGCAAAAGAGCGTTCGTGGAAATATCAGCACAGCAGAAAGGTGCAGAAATGAGCAAATTGCAGGAAAAAGAACACATACTGCAGGTTAACATGCTGGGCGACGTCAAGGGAACCTTTACCATACAGATCCAATACAGGGAAAACGCCGCCTGGCAGGGGAAAATCCTGTGGGTGGAGGAGAAGCAGTCCAGCTATTTCCGGAGTGCGCTGGAGATGCTAAAGCTGATGGACAGCGCCTTAGACCGGGCAGAGAAAAAAGAAGGGGCAGACAAATAGAGCAATGTCCATAAAAAGAGGCAGACAAAGGATACAGAAAGAAATAGAGGAAACAAAAAATCAAATCAACTGCGGGAAACAGCCATCCAGGGCTGCAAAGAGCAGTGAAGGAAAAGGGGAGAGGAGAGAAGATGATGAGGCGGAATGAAAATGAGAGAGGGAGAAGCCGCAGAGCCAGAAATCTGCCGGTCACGGACCAGTTCCGGCATTTCCTGGGCAGAGTCCAGTGGAAGCGGAAGCTGGCGGCAGTTTTAGTGGCCACATTCCTTACCGGAACCATGGCCGATGGACTGAATGCGGTAGGCTTAGGAAACTATGCCAATGCCTACGCCGCCTTCAGATGCGGTGCATTTGGACAGTGATGACCTTCCGGCAAAGGGAAGCAGCCTGGACTACTATCTGGAGGACCGTGATGAGAGAAATCTTTATTTTTCCGAGGCAGCCATCCAGGAGGTGTTAGAAGTGCTGGAAGAAGGTGAGGACGCAGAAGGGCTGCAACTGGATGTGGGACTTTTAGGCTATGAGGCTCCCAGGGCGGTGGTAGCGGTATATGATGAGATCCAGAAGGAGACCAAGGGCTATCAGCTGGCACTCTAGGGAACCTTTGAAGAAGATGGGGAATTGTCCTATTTCATCTTTGCCAAGCCAGGCAAAAAGAAAACCGGACCGAAGTTCGAGGACCTTCAAATCGTGGTGATCAATCCCAGCAATGCGGCCAACGAGGATGGCCAGTATAATGTGCGCATCTGGTATGAGGGAGAAGAGCTCCGTCTGGAGGATGGAAAAGTTACCTTAAAAGAGATGAAGGAGCTGAGCCGTCAGCAGAAAAAGGCGGCAAAGGGAGAACTTTCGGAAGATGAGGCAGGGGACGCGGGAAACCCAGCCGGCCCGGGAGCATCCCAGGATGAAATCGCTGGGACGGTGATCAATGGAGTTTCCGTAGGAGGCTCCGGAAGCGGCGGTTCTGGCGGGGGTTCTTTGGGAGGAATTCTAGGCCAGGACAAAGTCCAGGAAGAGGAAACCCAGCTTCCTTCTGATACCAGTTCTAGTGAACCGGCTTTTGAGGACAAAGAAAATGACGGCAGCCATGAGGATGGAGGTCCGGAAAAGGCGGATCAAGATAACACAGAGAATGCTGATTCCGGCAGGGAAGATACCGACCAGAACTTACCGGACTCTAATCCAGAAGATAAGTCAGAGGGCAGCCAGCCATCCGGAGATCACGATCAAAAGGAAGAGCAGTTCTCTGAGCAGGGACAGAAGCCATCTGATACGCCAGATGGAAGCGGCAAGGGGGACGGCGGTTCCAGCAGTACAGATCAGGAAGCAGGATCTGGGAACACTCCAGACAGCGGAAACGGCAGTGGAAGTGCTGACAGCGGAAGTGAAAACAGCGGAAGCGGATCTGACCAGGACAGCGCAGACAGCGGCCATACCAGCAGTGCGGACAGTAATAATGTCGGCGGCAGCGCGGACAGCGGCCGTTCCAGTGACAGCGGCGCAGGAAGCAGCGAGCCGAAAGACAGCGGAGACTCTGCTCCGGCGGACACAGCATCCATTACCATCAGCCGCAAATGGATTTCTATGGTTACCGAACCCCTGGCCAGCAAAAGCGAGGGGAGCAGGGAAGAGGAGAAGACAGATTCTGGCGATACGGAAAGCAGCACAGTAAAAATCGAAATCCCTGTAATGGAAAGGCAGCAGAGACCATCGCAGCCATCCGTGAGGAGCTGGAGGCCGGTGGCTTAAAGCCCTATAAGATGGATCCCACCGGACGGTTCAATCTGTCTGAGCTGGAGATGAAGCTGATTAACCAGGAAGAGATTACAGAAGAAGACCTTGAGGAAGCCCAGGGAAAAGAGAAGAATTTCCTGTCCAAGATGTTCTCCTCCCTATCCTCCGTACTGGCGATCGATGATTCAGAGGAGGAAGAGGCAGAGGAGCCGAAGGAGGAAATCTCCTTAGAGGACCTGGTAGGCCCGGACAGCAGCGAGTACCCGGCGGTATTCGGGCTTCGGCAGAATACCATCGCCATAGTCCACTCCCGCATGGAAAAACAGGAGAAGGTGGGAGAGGCAGCAGGCATTTATCTGAGTTTGCCGGATTTCCAGTACTTTATGACGGGAACGGACTATTACTTGCTGGAGGATGCCCTTGTACTTGATTCGCCAGAGGGGAAAGAGCTGGATGAGTACCGTGTGGGCATAACCTCCGTGACCTGGAAGGATGAGGACGGCAGTTCCGGGGAGGTAGAGCCAGAGGAGGATGATAAGGGGATCTTTATCCCCATCACAACAGCGGATATCGGAAAGACCTATACCATCACATACCAGGCCTGCAATTCGGAGAATGAACCTGTGGGGGAACCGAAAGAACTAAAGGTTCCGGTCAGGTTTAACGGCGGCGTCGGCGATTCTCTGGATCGGGCCGGGGATGTGGCGTACCTGACCCGGGTCAGCTGCATAGAGAAGAGCTTAAGCACAGGTACAGCTCCATGGGATGAGGAACAAAAGGATGAGAATGGAAATGTGGTTCACAAGCCAGGGGAAGATACGAAGCCGGAGGATGAGTATTTAAGAACCTACGATACCGCCACCTTTGCCGTGGAGATCGAGAACAAGGTGCGGGATACGGAAGCCGGCGTGGCCCATTTTGAAAATGGCACGGTCTGCTTTGAGCTGATGCTTCCCTGCTCTCCCCAGGAGGCGATGTTTAATGTGGGAGACATGGGGTGGCTGGAAACAAAACCTAACATTCATTATGAGGAGACGGTAATAGATAACCATCCGGTGGTGAGGGGAAGCTTTTTGTGGGAGCAGTCAGCGGAAAGCGGCGGCCAGCCGCCGATCGGCGCGGGAAGCATGGAGCTGACGATTTCCCTTCGGGCGCTGGCCATGAAAAATGGAGAAAAATTACAGCCCAAGGCTACCTTCTGGATGGGCGTAAATCCGGCAAAGGATAAGGATGGAAATTCAGGAAAGCTGATTTTTGCAGGGGAAGGCCACGCGGCCAGATATGACTTTCAGAACATGGGACTGGTTACTGGCGTGGAGCAGAGCTGTGAGAAGCCGCATCATGAAGAGGAAGTGATCACAGCAGAAGCGCCGGAGATCATCATCTCCGCGGCTCCCAGCTATAACATCCAGCTGAAAATGGACAGCAGCGATAATTCCTATCGAGGCAGCTTTGATTTCTCTACCGGATACCAAACGGCGAATCCGGCCAAGGGAACGACGAAAGCGGCAAATTTCATACCATCTACGGAAAGCGGACATATCGTAGAGGGACGGGCGGCCGGGATAGGCGCGGTGCTTCAGGTGAGAGGGAAAAATGGCCGGGGGCTTCGGGGAGTGGAGCTTCCCGATACAAGTAAGCCTATTACCTTTGACCTTTCCCTGGAATCGGTCTTCGAGCCCGAAGGTGGCCAGACTAAGCCTGAGATTGACAAGAATTACCAGCCGCTGCTCTGGAGCGTGGAGGGAAATCTTTATGGAGCCAGCGCGGATCAGCCCCAGGGGGATGGAAGGCTGATTGCGCCGGGGAATAAAGGCCAGATCCGGCATATTAACGCAGTTCCGGCGAATGCGGGCGGAGGTGAAAACCGATGCTACCAGGGAGGAACCTGGAGCGCGGAGCAGGAGGGAAATATACTCCATGTGACGGTAGAGGGCTTTGACTTAAGCCTTGATATGAAGGATATTCCATATATGAATTTTGGGGCCGGATCGGCGGTTTACTATAATCCGGAGAAAAATAAAAATTATTGGGAGGTTGACGCCCTGTGCTTCTCGGCAGGGGAATTCTGGATCCTTCAGCCCTTTGCTCGAACCAAGGAAGATGGAGGGAAGGCTGAGATTACAAAGGAATATGAATGCAGTAAAGGGATGTTTAATCTGACCATACGGGATAAGAACCTTATGATGCAGAGCCAATATGGCACAAAGCTTGAAGAAGCGGACCCCGCGGGGAATGGCGTGGATAACCAGACGAACTGGGAGGACGTGGAGAAGGAGGATAAACTTATCCTGGGATATAGCACTACCTTAAGCTCCGGAAAGTTTTATACAGGGACTTCCTATCTTAAATCAGCTGAGGGCTATAATGATTCCCTGACAGAGGGCTGCCGGCACAATGGCCGGGACTGGGCTGCAGTGGGAAGCGATCTGTCCCTCTACGGATCTGTGTACTATGATGATAAAGAGGAAGAGGAATATGGAGTCGCCTATGATCTGATGATAAAGTTTGACGACGCCATGTTCGAGCCTTACGGCACAGGATATCAGGGAGGCAAGGGCGGCGCCGGAACTGTAATCGACGGCGTCAGGCTGGACTGTCACGGAGGATGGGATTCAAAGAAGGAGACCGTCTTATACGGAATCCGCAGGCCCAAAGCCGGGAGCGGAGAAACACGGGAAGAGCGGGGGAAAAAGGGCTGGTATAATGAGAACGATGAACCAGAGGATAACAAGTATGACCTTGACATGATTAATGCCAGGGTGGAGGACATCGAGTTTATGCCCTGGTCAGAATTTGAACCGCTGCAGAAGCAGGGCTATGTGTGTGTAGCGGCATTGACCGAATGGCGCGGCGTGGATGAAGTGGCAGGGGAGCTTCACTGTCTTATGTTTGTGGAAGGCAGAGTGAAGGATAACCCGGAACTGCCAGGACACGTATATATGATTTCCCAGTTTGGAAAGGTATGGAAGAAGAGCGATGTAAGGGAGGCGGTAAAAGAATATTACCAGACACAAGGAATTACCATCGAAGGGGAGCCCACAAAGGAACAGTATAATGCCTATGTAAAGAATCAGATGCCCAGTCAGTCTGGCCATCAGGGCTATGGAAGCTATCCCCGGTCCGTCTATGAAAGATATGTAAGCCCCAGCGAGTATACAAAAACCAGGTATAATGAAGAAGGCAGCCTGATAATGGATAAAGCGGATGAAGAAATGAATGGGGATTCCTGTTATATCGTAAGCTGCAAGGCAAAGATAAAAAAAGGCTTATCCCAGAAAAGTACAAACAACGGCGGGCAGGAGCAGGATAAAACCATGTACGATGTGGGCGCGGGGCAATGGGTCGCGGATTATTACCTGGATCCCAGCATCCAGCGGGCCGGCGGCGTGGATTCATCCACAGATGACGGTAGCTATAACTTGGGAAAGGTAGTGATTACAGATACCCTGCCTCAGGGCTTAACTTATATGCCCGGCTCCTCCCGGATCGGCGGAACGTACACCCAGGCAGCGCAGGAAGGCCGGCAGGGTACGGTAACTGGCGGAGAGGCGAAGGAACCGGAGATTTCTACCAGAACAATGAAGAAGAGCAGCAGTATAGGGAAGGAAGAAACGGTTACCGTAACGGATTTAGTCTGGACGTTCGAAAATGTGAAATTAGCAGGGGACGAGACGAAGCATGACCTTCCAAGAATTTACTATTCCTGCCGTATCGATCCAGACCAGGAGCTGTCGGCAATCCTTAAGGAGCTGAAAAATGAAGTAAAAATCGGCGGCGAAGGATTGTCAAAACTGTATACGAAAGAGGCGGGGAATCTGGAGGATATTTCCATAAAAGCATATACACAGAACTCTGCCATGCTCTATAAAACTGCGGACCAGTCCATCATTGATATCCAGACGGATGGCAGCGCCAGCTTGGGCTTCCAGTCCAGCCTGGTAAACAGCGGAGCGAATGGGATGGATGTCCTGTTCCTGGATGCCATGCCTTATAAGGGTGATGCTTATGGTTCTTTTTATCAAGATGACACGTGTAAGATTCTCTTAACCGAGTGGAGCCTGCCCAAGGAGGCGGAGGCTGATTGGATCTCTAATCTGAGCTTTTACTACACGACAAACACAAGCTACCGGGGAAAGACCTCCCAAGAGCTTAAGGCAGGGAAGGAAAACTTTGAGAACACAGCAGTTTGGACGAAGGTTACACCGGTATGGGATGCGGAGAAGGAGGCGTATGTATTTGCAGGATTATCTGACGGCGCAGAAGCCGTGGCTATAGCGGCGGTGGGAACCCTGCCGACAAATGAGACCATTTCCATGCATACCACCCTGAAGCTTACAAAAGCCAGCCCGGGAGATAATCTGGCCCCCACAGTGAGCAATAACACGCTGGACAGTATGGCCCGGTCCTATATCCTGACCCGCGCTATCGAAGGGCTGGTGTGGCTGGATGTAAACCATAACGGCATCCAGGATCCCGGCGAGCCGAAGCTGCCGGGAATCAAAGTAACACTGAAGCTGAAAAAAACGGATTCGGATTTGTCTGGCTGGACGGATAAGGAAACCACCACAGATGAAAACGGCCGCTACCAGTTTACCACGCTGCCGGCCGGAGAATTTAAAGTTATCTTTTCCAGCGGAGCTGCAGAAAATCAGGATGCCCAGCTGTCCAACTACCTGATTACAGCAAAAGATGCCGGCGGCAGTGGCAATGACAGCCGGGATTCGGATGCTGAGGGGAAGGCTAACACTGGAACTGGAAGCTTAGAATCCGCTGAGATTACCAACATCCCGCCGATGAAGGAGGTGGGGGATATCCAGTCCGCCCAGTATGTACAGAGAAACTGGGATCTGGGACTCTGTGCCCCCACTGGCGCGTTCCGCTTCCGGAAAGTGGATGGTGATTCCGGGAAGAATCTGGCAGGCGCGGTGTTTGAACTGGAGGGGAATTTAAAGGGCCAGCAGACAGCGAACCAGTATACGTATTGGGCTAAGGGAAAAATGAAAGCAAGGCTGGAGGATCCATCCTGGCAGGCCCGTGCGGGGATTGAGCTGTCCGATGCTTCACCGATTACGTTTGATAATGAAAAGGCAACCTTTACCATCACCTTTAAGACTACGGATAAGAAAATCGACTTTTCCCCAGAAGGAATGGAGATGCTTCTTCCCTATGGAAGCTACACCTTAAAGGAAATCCAGGCACCGGATGGATATGAGATATCCAAGGAGGCTCAGAAGGGATATTCCTTTACCATCGGCGAGAATAACCTGACCCCCACCGTAAAGGAGGGAGTGGTTTCCAATGATCCCCAGCAGTTTGCGGTGAAGAAGCTTGCAGAGGAGACAAATGGGCCATTATCCGGCGTTACCTTCCGCTTATATGAGGGATCGGAAGCGAACCGTGATAAAATGAAGTGGGAAAAGGAGACAGGTTCCGATGGTTTCATCCACTTCAGCATGAGCGGGATGAAGGTGAATCAGATTTACCGGCTGGAGGAAGAGGAAGTATCCGTCTATAAACCGATAGACCCCATCTATTTTAAGCTGGTTCCGGATTCGGATTCGGCAAACAGCAAGGTTACGCTTACACTGACTGATAAAAATGGAAAAGCTGCCGGACAAAGAGCCGATGTATCCCTGGAGGAAAAAACCGGCGAAGGCGGCCAGAAGAATATGAGTATCATCCAGGTGACAAATACCAGAAAGACCGGCTCCCTGACCTTGACAAAGAAGACGGATGCCAGCATTACCAGTATTACTGGGCTGAAGGATGAGTTTGAATTTACCTTAAAGCTGGAGAAGCCAGATGCCCAATTTGCGAATTTTGTGAAATCCTCTGAGCTGAAGCAGGTAAATGGAGAGTACCAGATTAAAGGGCAGAAGAAAGGGCAGGGGCAGACAGGTGAGCCGGAAGATGTGTGGTATCCGATCAGGGCTGGCGTTATCAGCGGCATTAAGCTTAAGATCGGCGAGGAAGTACGCTTCAACGGCATTTATTATGGAACGGGCTTTACCATCACCGAGGACCAGTCAGTGCGGACCGGATTTATCTTTGAGAAAGTAACGACATCGCCGAGAGTGGAGGCCAGCTTAAAGGAGGATGAGAAAGTAACCTACGGAAATTCCTCAGAGATCAAGGGAGGGCTGGCGGAATCCGATGAAAACCTTACGGTGAATGTCTATAACCAGCCCCAGAAGGCGAAGGTAAAGCTGTCGAAAACCTTTGACAGCGACGTGCCCGAAAAGGAAAATCTTCCTAAGTTCGACATTTATGATGTGACGGATATTCCTACTGCTCAAAGAATTCCTGTCCAGGCGGATGCTTCTCAGGGAACCGTATCAAAGGAGTGGAAGAAGGCTTATCCATCCTATCAAAATCCAGTCGATACCATTCAGATTTCAAAGGTTGAGAATACTGAGCGGTATGAGGGCGAGTCATCTCCGTGCCTGGTGCCTGGAAGAAGCTATCAAATCGTCGAGGAGCTGGGCGGCGATACCGTGTCCGGCTACTACCATGCGGCAGTCTCGAAGGTCTTTTCCGTAACCGTCGGCGAGACGAATCAGGTATCCTGTGAGCTGATAACCCTGGGGAATCACAGAGCCTTCGGATTCCTGAATGTGAAAAAGCGGGTAATAGATTCGGATGGCAGGGAGATAAACGCCATTACCAGGCCATTTTATTATAAGATCCTTAAGGCGGACGGAAGCGATTATGACGGAGTGATCCATGAGATTACCACGAACCAGGAAGATCAGCAGGTGGTTCCCCTTAACGCCACCTATCAGATTATCGAGGTAGACAGCCAGGGGAATCCTTATGAGACCTCCGGCGAGAATCCAGGCTATGAGGTGACGAACTCCGGAAATGTGACCGTGGAGCTGGACAATGCCGCGGGGAACAAATTTACCGGGCTCATTACCAATAAAGAAAAGCCTCTGGGCATGCTGACTGTTAAAAAGCTGGCGGATTACGCGGAAAAGGGAGCGAAGTTCTACTTTAAGGTGACCGACAGCAGAGGGCAGGTATTAGTCAGAAGGGCAGTAAATAATCAGGTGGATTTCATCCCGCTAAATCAATTTGAAGAGGAATTTAAGCCCGCCTATCTGTGGTAATCGAGGCCAAAAAGCAGGTGGAATACCAGGCGGGAGGCCTGGCGGAAATCGGCAGCCTGACCGCGGCGGAGGTCATTCTTTCCGGAGCAAACGGGGACACGGCCCAGGCGGTTATCATTAATCAGGAAAGGGCTTTGGGAAGCCTGACCCTGATAAAGCGGGCCAATGGAACCGGGGAAGGGAATACCTTCTACTTCCAGGTAGAGAACCGTAAGAGAGAGAAGATCCCCATGCCGGATGCGGAGGGGAATCCCACCGCGGAGACTATTTGGAAGGTAACGGCAAGCCAGGCAGTGAATGAGATGGCAGAGCTGGGAAGGCTGACCATAAGAAATCTGCCCTACGGCGCCTACACGGTGACCGAGGTGAATGAGGACGGGACAGCATTAACGAATAGCTTCCGGTATCAGGTTTCCTATGAGACGTTCTCCCAGGGAGCAGCCCGGTCAGGGCAGAACGGGGAGATCGACATCATCAGTCCGGACATGACGATGACGGTGACCAATACCAGAAAGCCATACAGCAATAATCCTGGGGGAGGCGGCTCTAATGGCGGAGACGGAAGAAGAACCTCCAGAACCAGTACCCCGCCTACGGAATTCATTCCCGATGCAGCTGTACCTTTAGGAAGAGCGGAGGAAGGAGAGGGAGATTCCCTGACGGAGATTTTAGATGAGGATGTGCCTTTATATGGCCTTCCCAGGACGGGAGACGCCTCAGCTTCTACAGCCGGAATCCTGGGACTTATGCTTATGTCCCTGCTAAGTGCGGCCGGAATTATGAAGAAAAGGAAAAAGGAATTGAAGAGATAAAAATTTAAGAGTTCGAGGGGCGGTGGTCGAAAGTAAGAGAAGCATCCTTTTTCGGAATGCTTCTCTTACTTTTTTATACTGGACATATCAAAACAAGGAGGTCACGAACATGACATTTGCAGAAAAATTGAAATCCATCCGCAAGCAGGCAGGAATGTCGCAGAAAACAAATTATCTGAAAAAATATATCATCAGCTCCTATATCCTCGTCTGGGCGCTCATTATTTTTGTGGCAGGCTCGGCAAGCCTTGTCTTTCATGCGCCGCCTGTCATCATGTGGATTGTCCGAAACCTTATCGCTTGGTCTCCCACCTATCTGCTTTTGATTGGGTGGAAGCATTTCAGACCCTATGAGACAAGGACAGCTTTTGTGAAGCGGTGCTTTTCTGGAAAAGTGAAGCCGTTCCTGCTGCTGCTCTCCTTTGCCCTTACCCTTGGAATCAGCGTGTTGTCGCTGTTTCTCTATTCCATTATGATGGGAAAGCCAATGCTGTCCTACATCAATCTGGGAACGACAGCATTGCCGCTCAGTATTTTTCTCTCATTGACTTCGGGACCGACAGGAGAGGAATTGGGGTGGCGTGGCTTCATGCGGGAGGAATTCAACAAAAAGCACGGCTTCCTGAGATCCTCTGTCTTCCAGGGCTTAGTGTGGTGCTTCTGGCATACCCTGTTGTGGATGGTGGATTCAGAGTTTACCGACTGGAGAGCAATCCCCTATGTCATTTCCAACATCGTTGTGATTACAGCCATCACCGTACTGATGAACATTTTTCTGGAACGGTATAACAACCTGATCTATTCGGTATTGCTGCACTTTGGTTTTAATATCCTTTATGTGTTTCTGGATGCGGATATAGGATTCTTTGTGATTTTGACTGTTCTGTATCTGGTCATCACGCCGATTGCCGTATTTGTAAGGAATAAGACTATTGTAAGGCTTTTAGAAAAGGAACAATAAATTTGTTGAGAAGTCAAGTATAAAGAAAAATCAAAGTTTTCGGAGGTTGGTTATGGTAGCTATCATAGGAGTAGGTGTCTTTTCAATAGTGATTATATTATCATTTCTTATAGTTTGTGGTTTGCCATTAGGAGAGTTGACAATGGGAGGACAATATAAAGTTTTTCCTAAAAACAGAGTTGGAAGCGCAAGCAGGTGCAAAGATTGTTTTTTGGTCGGAACTGAATGGAGCGGTTTTAAAACAAGATGAAGATATACTGCTACAACAAGCGTCGGATATGGCAAAACAGGAAGAAATTTATTTGATTGTTTCGTTACTGGTGAAAACGCCTTATGCGGACTTAAAGGAAAATAAAGCGGTAGCATTCCATCCACAGGGAGGTACCCAAAAGTAACGCCCTGCCTTTCGACAGAGCGTTGCAAACATTTTAATCCCGAACATTTATAAGCCGCATATCGGGGAGCGAATACTATTTTGTGGGCATCTAGCGTCGGAATTTATGTCAATAACTTCATTTGATACATTGATATTTTGTTGATTGCAATGTACAATGATATTTAATAAGATGAGGGATGTGCAATATGAAGATAAGTTATAAAAAATTATGGATACTGCTTATTGAAAAAGATATATCTCCCGCTACGCTAAGAAAGGACTTAAATCTTGCTTGTATCATTCAGGTAAGATTTGGAGTACCATATTTTGATGTATATGATCCGGGATGCCACAAACTGTTACATTAAAGATGTGGTTGCCAACGCACCTGCGACGCATAATATTCCTTTAGTGCAGATTGAATCCAAAACCACCTTTATTAATGATGAAATAGAATGTAATCTTGGCGAGAGATTAAAGGAAACATTTGGTGTTACGATTTCAGGAGTTGATGGAACTTTATTGGCATATTGGCAAAGATATTGTAAGCTGTCAGCAGTGCTCAAAATAGGGTGAGGGATTGCTCCGACAGATAAGTGTTGGTCTGAAAAAGGCGTTTCCCGACATGTCGGGCTTTTCAGAGCTGAAAAACTTTCCTCTCTACTGCCCAAAGTGCAGACGAGGAGAAAAAGCAGTGCCTTCGGACATCAGACTCTATCTGATATCATACCACAGGATCTACCTATATTGAAATGTAACTATTGACTGTATAGATGGGAAGCGGGATGAGGAGAGTTCCTCTTAGATGTCCTTACCATTTATACCAAAAAAAGAATAAGTCTGTAAGCTATTTTTCTTGCTTACAAACTTATTATACGAGGAGATTTTATTATGTTAGGTATATATTTAAGTGGAACGGGAAACACAAAACACTGTATTGAGAAATTGATTCATTTATTAGACGAAACCGCACAGGCAATTCCTATTGAAAGAGAGGATGCTGCGAATGAATTGTCAAAGCACGATTTTATTGTTTTGGCATACCCTGTTCAATTTTCAAATGCCCCTATTATGGTAAGAGATTTTATCAAGCATCATTCAGCTATTTGGAAAGAGAAAAAGGTGCTTTGTGTTGCAACAATGGGATTGTTCAGCGGTGATGGAGCAGGCTGTTCTGCACGATTATTGAAAAAATATGGTGCAAAAGTTGTTGGCGGCTTACATATCCATATGCCCGACTCCGTTTGTGATGTGAAGCTACTGAAAAAGTCTATTGAAAAGAATCAAGAGATAATAAAAGCAGTAGACAGGAAAATTGAAAAATGGTCGGAGAAAATCAAACACGGCAAATATCCAAAGGACGGGTTGTATTTCTTTGATAGGATTGCGGGATTTATATGCCAGCGTTTTTGGTGCTACGGAAAGACAAAAGATTACTCGGATAAATTAAAAATCAACCATAACTGTACTGGGTGCGGTCTATGTGTTCGTTTGTGTCCTATGGCAAATCTTGTGATAGAAAACAATAAAGCTGCTGCAAAAAGTCACTGTACTATGTGTTATCGCTGCATTAGCTCCTGTCCCCAACAAGCAATTACATTATTGGGAGATACAGTTATTGAACAATGTCGCTATGAGCGATACGTGAAAGGATAAAAAAATGCGAAAAATGATTGCAGGAGTATTATCAGTGAAAAATTAGCATTTATTATAGGCAAGTAAAACTTCCCGTTTGTGGCTTGGAGGAATAAAATGAAAAAGTATTTTCTGCCGCTTAGCGTATTGGGAATATTTATGACTGTTGCAGTAACATTATGGCTGACACAGGATAACATATTCTACCTTTTTAATTTTAGCTATATTGGAATATCAATTTCTTCCGGGATATTTCTTTATGTCAAAAAATACAAATATGCCCGCAGAGTTACACAGCTTTTAGTCGGGCTTTATATGTTGGTATATTTGGGCTTTATCTGCGGTGAAAATATGCAGATTGAGGGATTTTGGTATTATCTTTTCACAGGGGTATTTGAAACTGCAACAATTCATTATGCAGTGGCAAAAATTTTTGGACCACTGCTTTTTGGCAGAGGTTGGTGTGGGTATCATTGAGAGGATTATGTTTTGGGCGTTTATCATTGGAAATGCCATATACTATGCAGTTGGGATAATACTGGCTTTTGCCTTTAAGGATAATCGTGCATTTTGCAAAAATTGTCCAAAAGATGCACTATAACTTCTCATTTAGCACCGGGCGTTTGTTTGCACAGTATGGATTTCTTAATTCATAAATATACTACTTTTACTATGAATATGGAGTCTTAGGGAGAATGAAAATAGCAGAAAAATGAAGTTTAAGGAGAGGAATTGGTATGAAACAGGAAAATACTGCGTTAAAGGAAGATTGGTATATGGCTTGGCGCTATTTGTTTTACACTTTCGCTATTGCTTGGGGAACAGAATTTTTGTTAATTGCATTGTACCGCTTTAATTTGTTAAATGGAAATATCGCAATGGTTCTGCATTTTATGACGATTGGCTTCGGCGCGGGCATGGCTCCTGCATATGCGGCTTTTATTGTACAGAAAAAGCAAAGCAATATTACGTCCAAAGAATTTTGCAGGCAGATTTTCTACACCGTGAGTATCCGAAAAGCGGTAGTCTTTCTCATAATTTTTGCACTGATCCAGTTCGTGGCTTGTGTGGCACAGGAGGATTATTTAGGAAACCCGTGGTATCTGTTTATTCTTTTTATGCCAATGATGGTTTTGGGCGGCGGACTGGAAGAAGTAGGATGGCGGGGTGTGTTTCAGCCATTGCTTGAAAAGCGTTTTACATTTTTTGTAGCGGCTCTTATTGAGGGCGTAATTTGGAGTGTTTGGCATTTGCCGTTATGGCTTGTTCCGAATACCTCGCAAGGAGCTTATGATTTTACAGCCTTTACTCTTTATTGTATAACGCTGGGATTAACTCTTGCCGCAGCATATCGATTAACAAAAAGTGTTTGGGTGACTATCCTAATTCATGCATGGGGGAATACGGTTTTAGGGGGAATGTACACATTGACCTCTCTTAGTAATTTTCCAAATATGAAAACCCTTATCGTGTATGGGGTACAGATTGCGCTAATTATGATGATACTGCAAATTTAACGGAAGAAGGTGGTATTGTTCGGAGAGATAAATGGAATGAAAAATCGGAATTGTCAAACACAATACCTCTCCCAACCAAAGGTTGAGTTTGATAATTCTACTTACGGTTCGTGTACAAGAGATGATAAAAATTGTAAAGTATCACATGAAAGGAGGCATATTTTGATGAATCAAATTGATACAGGAAGGTTTATTGCAAATTGTAGAAAAGAAAAAGGTTTGACACAAGCACAATTAGCAGAAAAGTTAAATATTACTGACAGAGCTATTTCCAAATGGGAGACAGGAAAGTGTATGCCCGATTCATCTATCATGTTGGAACTTTGCAGTATTTTAGGTGTTACGGTCAATGAATTATTGAGTGGGGAGAGGATAGAAATGAATCATTATGAAGAAAAAGTCAATGAAAATCTCATTGAATTGAAAAGGAAGGATGAGAATAACATGAACAAGAATACCATAATATCAACAATATACACAATCGCTATGATAATTGGTATTATGGTATGCTGTATATGCGATATTGCTATTTCAGGAACATTGACATGGTCACTTATCGCGCTTAGTTCTATATTGGTTATATGGATAGCATCTTTTCCGATTATATTGTTGGGGAAGAAGGGTGTGCTGGCGGCAATGATTGCTCTTAGTATCATTATTGTACCATTTATGTACATATTAAGCATTTTGATAAAAGTTAATGAGGTATTCAGCATTGGTGCAATTATGTCGATTATCTCACTTATATTTCTCTGGATAATTTATGTTTTATATTATCGACTTAAGGAACGAAAACTTTTGGCAACAGGAATCACATTCTTGTTTGCTATGCCATTTAAATTTTTGATAGACAGTACACTATCAAAAATGATTGGCGAACCTGTAATTGATATTTGGGATAAATTATCTATATTTATTTTGTTGATTATAGCTTTTGCTTTTATCATTGGAGATTATGCCCGAAGAAAAGGTTATGTAAGATAAGCTGATTGGGGGATGAGAAAATAGGGAAAATAGGATTTTTTCATACCGTATTTAATATTAAAGTATTACACATGAAATCAATGAAAGAAAGCGGGGGAAAAGGTTTAGCAGCAGCATTTCCGTGGGTTTTAATTGGTTTATTTGTAGCTATCAGTTGTTTTGTTATGAGCAAAAAAGAGAAATAAATTCCCATTTGTCGGGGAGCAGGATGCTCTCTGGCATTTTTGGTATTGTTATTGTTCAAGCTCACGATAAATCTTAAAAACATCAGGAAAAATAACATTTATTCCCCGCTTTGCCATACTCAGAACCTCACGGGCGTTTTTTATCACCTCTTCCGCTATGCGGTCATCAATCCGTATGGGCTGGTTATTCTTATCTATGTAAGCGGTCAGATAAAAAGTACAACTGAGCTTATACCATAAAACAGACCTACTACCCCAAAGTAACGCTCTGCCTTTCGACAGAGCGTTACAAACATTTTAATCCCGAACATTTATAAGCCGCATATCGGGGAGTTTTGGCCTTCAGCTGCCGCTTCATATAACTCATCCAGTTTTTTTCGTAAAATTTTTTTACTGATTAGTTTTGTGCGGTATTCGGACGAAAGGGAGCCAACTGAGCAGGCTCTTGCCTGGTGAGCCTTTGTTTTTCGACAAATTTAATACTTTTATGTATTCCATTCTCTTCCAAAATCCATTATAATGGTATTACGTCAGAGAAAGCGGGCAGCACTCCCTATTTGGAGGATGCGCACCTTTGGGACGGACTTAGGGCAGCTTAGGTCCGTGCCGCAGGTGTGCAAACACCAGAGAAAGGAGGATGTGGTCTATGTTCTTCTTAGAAGTCCTGAACCGTGTTGTGAGTATCTTTGCGGGCGTTGTGGGAGGCCTTAACAGGCTGATCGCATTAGTCCAGAAGTGTAAATCTTACATAGATCGCTATTTTATTTCTTGCAAAAATAGTGTATAATACCCTTAGACAACAGAAAAGGGAGTGGGGATATGGATATAGAACAGCTTCAAAGGTTATATAATGCTGCTGATTCCAATATAAAATGGGCAAAACATTGTTTAGAACGAATGCAGGAAAGAGATATTAGTATGAATGATGTGGAATCCTGCATGCAAACGGGAGAAATCATAGAGGACTATCCAGACGATTTTCCTCATCCAAGTTGTCTTATTTTTGGATATACGAAAGAAAAGAAAGCATTGCATATTGTTGTTGGCTCAAATGGCGATACGGTATTTTTTATCACTGCTTATTACCCTAACACAGATAAATTTGAAACAGATTTAAAAACCAGAAAGGGGAAATAGATATGTGTATGTATTGTAAATGCAAAACTACAGTTTCATCGTTCACAACCCATGTAGTAAATTATAAAAACTGCATAATCATTGTTAAAAATGTACCTTGTGAAGAATGTGAACAATGCGGAGAGAAATATTACTCAAACGAAGTTGCAAAACAGCTTGAAATTCTTGTAAATGCCGCCAAACAGCTTATGCAGGAAATTGCCGTTATTGATTACTCAAAAGCAGCATAGCCACACCTTTTTCCTAATCGTCCACCTCGATTAGTTCATGGACGGCACCGTTCCCGGCACTCAGCTCCTGGACGGACTTCCCAAATCTTTTACGCAACATAGCAATGACAAAAGAAAGACTGATAAACAGTGGCTTTTATGATTTAGCCGCCGCTTATCAGTCTGTACACGTCAGCTTCCTATTTCTTTAGGAAACATGCCATTCCCAGTTCCTTATTTCTTCCAGATCCTGCCCGAAGCTTGCGATATACTGCTTATGCTCCACCAGCTTATCATTCATTTTCTGGATCAGATGGGAGCCCTTATTTCCCAGCTGGGGCAAATGGATGATGGCATCCTTTACCAGGTTGAACCGGTCGATCTGGTTCTGGACCCGCATGTCGAAGGGAGTGGTGATGGTGCCTTCCTCCAGGTAGCCGTGAACATGCATGTTGTGGTTATTCCGCTCAAAGGTTAGCTCATGGATCAGGGTTGGGTAGCCGTGAAAGGCGAAAATAATCGGCTTGTCCTTGGTAAAGATGGCGTCGTATTCCGCGTCGCTGAGGCCGTGGGGGTGCTTGCGGTCGGACTGCAGTTTAAACAGGTCTACCACATTTACCACGCGGATCTTTAACTCCGGCATCTCATCCCTGAGGATGGTAACCGCGGCCATGGTTTCCAGGGTCGGGGTATCGCCGCAGCAGGCCATCACCAGATCCGGCTCCTCACCGCAGTCATTGCTGTCCCACTCCCAGATGCCGATTCCCTGTGTGCAGTGCTTTACCGCCTGCTCCATAGACAGCCACTGGCAGCTTGGATGCTTGGAGGCTACGATGGCATTTACGTAGTTCTTGCTCTTGATGCAGTGGTCAAAGCAGGATAAAAGGCAGTTGGTGTCCGGCGGGAGATACATGCGGACAACATCGGCTTTTTTATTAGAAATGTGATCCAGGAAACCGGGATCCTGATGGGTGAAGCCGTTGTGGTCCTGCTGCCATACATTGGAGGTCAGGATAAAGTTCAGGGAGGCGATGGGCTGTCTCCAGGAGAGCTGGTTGCACACCTTCAGCCATTTTGCGTGCTGGGCGGCCATGGAATCCACGATGCGGATAAATGCCTCATAGCTGGCGAAGAAGCCGTGGCGTCCGGTGAGCAGATAGCCCTCCAGCCAGCCTTCGCACATATGCTCGCTTAACATGCCGTCCATGATGCGGCCGTCTCTTGCCAGACAGTCGTCGGTATCGAGAAGGCCGGCATTCCAGTCCCGGTTTTGCTCTTCAAATACCTTGTACAGACGGTTGGACATACTCTCATCCAGCCCGAAAATACGGAAATTCCGATTCTCCTGGTTTAACTTGAAGATGTCCCGGATGTAGCCTCCCAGTTCAATCATATCCTGCGCCTTGGTTTTCCCCGGGTCTACGGCGATGCCGTAGGTGCGGAAATCCGGGAGGCGGAGATCCTTAAGTAGCAGTCCGCCGTTGGCATGGGGATTTGCCCCAAGGCGGGAATTGCCCTTCGGAGCCAGATGCTGAAGCTCAGGGATCAGGCGGCCATTTTCGTCAAAGAGCTCTTCCGGATGATAGCTCTTTAGCCATTCCTTTAATAAATCCAGGTGCTCCGGCTCCTCCATGGTCAGGGGAACCTGATGGGCGCGGAAGGAACCTTCGATCTGCTTTCCGTCCACCACCTTTGGCCCGGTCCAGCCCTTTGGGGTGCGGAGCACGATCATGGGCCAGATGGGGCGCTCAGGATCGTTTTCTTTGCGGGCGTGCTTCTGGATAGCCTGGATTTCCTCGATTACCGCGTCCATGGTTTCGACCATTTTCTTGTGCATGGACATGGGATCGTCGCCCTCCACGAAATAAGGCTTCCATCCGCAGCCCTTAAAGAAGCTCTCGATTTCCTCATGGGAGATACGGGAGAAGATGGTGGGGTTGCTGATTTTATAGCCGTTTAAATGGAGAATCGGGAGAACCGCGCCGTCCGTAATGGGATTTAAGAACTTATTGGACTGCCAGGAGGTGGCCAGGGGGCCGGTTTCCGCCTCGCCGTCGCCTACCACAACGGTTGCAATCAGACCGGGGTTATCCAGCACGGCGCCAAAGGCGTGGGCGATGGAATAACCCAGCTCGCCGCCTTCATTAATGGAGCCGGGGGTTTCCGGAGCGCAGTGGCTGGGAACGCCGCAGGGGAAGGAGAACTGCTTGAACATCTTTTTCATGCCTTCTTCATCGCGGCTGATGTTGGGATAGATTTCGCTGTAGCTTCCGTCCAGATAAGTATTGGCAATCAGGAAGTTGCCGCCGTGCCCTGGGCCGGAGAGGAGAATCATGTCCAGATCGTAGCGCTTGATGGCGCGGTTGCAGTGGACATAGACGAAGTTCTGTCCGGGTACGGTTCCCCAGTGGCCGACGATTTTTTTCTTGATGTGCTCCATGGTCAGGGGCTTGCGCAGCAGCGGGTTGTCAAGCAGGTACAGCTGTCCTGCGGACAGGTAGTTTGCCGCGCGCCAGTAGGCATGCATTTTTTCCAGCAGTTCCTGGGACAGGGGCTGTTTTTCCATACAGGTTGTTTCTTGCATAGTTTCCTCCATTCTCATTCTGATTGGTAGTATGATTTACGGAATATGAAAAGAGTATCGAAGCTTCGTTATTTCTTTAACCATCTATATTGTAGCATGGAGGAATGAAGACGTAAAATAATAATCTTATATTATATCTATCAGTTTTTGATATGGATCCCGGGAACAGCTCCTTACTGCCGGCTGAGAAATTTGCGGAAGGTTTTGGATGCGATGCTCTGGGGGTATTGGGGATCATATACCAGAAGAATGCTTCGTTCCGGAAGCTGTTCCCTGACCGTAAGCTGGAAAACCGTTCCCCGGCGGATGTCCTCAGCGGCAAATTCCGCGGGGATAAAGCCGATGCCCAGATTATGCCGGACTGCCGGAAGAATCATATCCGTGGTGGCCAGCTCGATATCCGGGTCAAACTGCAGATGGTG
Organism: uncultured Lachnospiraceae bacterium; assembly: GCA_951800145.1. GTDB lineage: Bacteria > Bacillota > Clostridia > Lachnospirales > Lachnospiraceae > Caccovicinus. Next base: position 53,367 of record CATOJE010000019.1, read on the forward strand.
TTCCGTAAAATAGCGGTTTAAAAAATTTCTGGTTATGGATTCGGAGGTCAGGCTGATCCAGGGATAATCCTTCAGATGTTCCAGGGTCAGCGTTTTCCCGCTTAATGAAAGCCCTAATCCCCCAGCTATGCTGGGGAGAATCGTGTAGCAGGAAGCGGTGAGGATACCAAAAAAACTCCTCCTATGCTACAATGAAATTGGT
>CATOJE010000020.1 GCA_951800145.1 uncultured Lachnospiraceae bacterium
TAACTACGGCCATCTGGAAAAGGAGGTAAAGGAACTGGATGAGGGAGGGATCGACTCCTTCCACATCGATATCATGGACGGCCGCTACGTCCCCAACTTTGCCATGTCTCTAAATGACATGCACTACATAGCATCTGCCACCTCCAAGCCTTTGGATGTGCATCTGATGATCGAGCATCCTAACAACTGCATCGATTTATTCCTGCGAAATCTCCGCAAGGGAGATACGGTTTACATCCACCCGGAGGCGGAGTACCACCCGTCCACCACCCTGCAGAAGGTAATCAACGCAGAGATGATTCCCGGTATAGCCATTAACCCCGGCACTTCCGTGGAAACGGTTCTTGAGATGCTGCGAATCGTCAAGAAAGTCCTGGTAATGTCGGTAAATCCTGGAAATGCAGGGCAGATGTACCTCCCCTACGTAGGGAAAAAGATCACCAAGCTTCTTTCCATTAAAGAGGATATGGATTTTGAGATCTACTGGGATGGCGCCTGCAGTGCGGATAAGATTTTAGGATATGCTCCCAAAGGGGTGAAGGGCTTTGTGCTGGGGACAACCCTTCTTTTTGGGAAGGGCAGGCCTTATGGAGAGACCTTGCAGAATATCCGGGAGCTAAAGTTTTAGCGGAATATTTTTGGAGGACCGATTTTGAGTGTGTATTTAAGGCAGGGACAGAATATCGGGACCTCCTTCTGCTGTCCAGGCAGACAGACGAGACAGTGCGGGGAAAATACTCCGGAACATAGTGAGAGATAATTTACATGGAGAGCATAATGAACATAGTAAATAGACAATACACAGAGGAGTTTTTAGCCATCACGCAGCACACCCACGTTACCATAAAACGGCTGCTGGAAGCGGGAAATTATCCATCTGCGCTGAAGCAATTAGAGTAGTGCCAGGGCTACGCCATCGCTCTTGGACAGCGGCTTGAAGCTTCAGAAGAGGTGAGCTCTAATTCCATTATTGTGACTTTGTTAGAGGAATATTGTGAAGTGGTTTACCAGATATACGAAAAGGTTCGCTTATGTTTACCATTTGATGTCAATGATGTACATAATTGTCTTGCCATGCAGCTGATCCGGATTGGAAATAGCGCAAAAGCGGAATCGGAGTCAATAAATTCCTAGTGCCTTGACTGGATTATATTCAGTCAAGACACTAGCACTATGCTGTCCGCTCTGCGTTCAGTTTTTTTACTTCGTCAAGTGGAGGTCCTGCGTATTCCGCAATTTTTTCAAGTGTCAACATTCCAGCTGCTAACATTCTTTTAGCAACCTCTTTCAAAGATTCTTTTCTCATATCCTCCATCATTTTACACATTTCTTGAACTCCTTTCGGGTTTTCTTTCAGATATCTTGTTCGTTCTGCCATCCGTTCAAAATTCATATCAGCTGCCTGGGTACAATTAAAATCGTGTATGAGTTTTCCTATATCGGATTCTCCACGATATTCACCATCTTTTGCAGGAACAATGGAAAAACCTCCATGAAGTCTGGCTGGGGGGAAGACGGATTCTGGTGGACCTGCCTCCGCCGTCTTGCTATTTACCAGGGCCTGTGGTAAGCTAGTACATATTCACTGGAATTTATGCAGGGCAGTACTGACTATGGATATTCACAGGCTTAGGGCCTGGGGAATGTGTGTATGATATATGCGGCTTTTGTGCCTGGAAGGGAGAAGAGGATGGCGCGTTTACAGGATGATTTTTTTCACAGGGACTGTCTGGAAGTGGCCCCGGAGCTGGTGGGAAAGCTGCTGGTCAGAAGGCTTCCGGATGGCAATGAGCTGCGATTAAGGATTTCTGAGACAGAGGCCTACCGGGGCGTGGAGGACACGGCCTGCCATGCCCACAAGGGCAGGACGAAGCGGACGGAGATTCTTTATGGGGATGCGGGGCGGATCTATGTCTATCTCTGCTATGGGATCCATTGGCTGTTAAATTTTGTTACAGGGGAAAAGGAGCAGCCTCAGGCTGTATTGGTCCGGGCATGTGTGAGCCAGGCTGGTCCGGGAAAGCTGACAAAATATCTTCAGATCAATGGAACCTTTAATCATACCTCCATCTATACCAACAAGGATCTGTGGGTGGAGGATGACGGAAAGCGGTACAGGATTATCCCGGATGTCCGGGTGGGAATCGGCTATGCATCCCAGGCGGATCAGGAACGCTTGTGGCGGTTTAAGATGGGGGAGGAAATTACATGAGCCAGAAGGATAACGGAAGGCCTGCGAGCCAGTTGGAAAGTGGAGGGCCTGCGGGTCAGTTGGAAAGTGAAAGGCCCAAGGGTCGGGAGGAAAGTAAAAAGCCCGCGAGCCAGGTGGAAAATGGAGGCGGACTCCGGGGAAGACGTATAGGGCTTAGCGGCGGCGCCGGCGCCGGGAAGAGTTGTGTGCTGGACTGGCTGAGGGAGCGGCGCCACGCTTATATTATCCGCACCGACGATGTGGCAAGGAGACTTATGGAGCCGGGGGAGGAGGGCTTTCGGCGGGTGGTTCAGGCCTTTGGAGCCTGCATTTTAGGGGAGGATGGCCGGATCGACCGCCCGCTTCTGGCGCAGCGTATTTTTAATGACCGGGATGCCAAGGAGACCATTGACCGGCTCACCCATCCGCTGGTGTGGTCTGCTGTGGAAGAGGAGATGGATCAGGCCGAGGCGGAGGGCTTTGACCTGATTGTGGTGGAGTCGGCTCTTTTTGAGCCCTCTTCCCTGGAATTTTTAGATGAAATCTGGCTGGTGGATGCGCCGGACGAGGTGAGAGTGAAGCGGATGATGGATGGCCGGGGCTACAGCCGCGAGCGGTGTGAGGCCATGCTGGCCAGCCAGCCGGATCGGAAGTCTTATCAGACGCTGGCCTCCCGCATGATTGATAATGAAGGGAGCTGGGAGGAGACAAGGGCAGAGCTGGAGAAGATTTTTCTTAATTTTAGTTGAATCCGTGCCGATTTTACGATAAAATCCTAGAGGAGCGGTTCTGTGGAGAGGCAAGGGCAGGAGCGGGCCGCCCTCAGCCCAAAGAGCAGGCAGCCATAAGGAACGGCAGAACAGCAGCCCTGCAGAGAGGCAAAGGCAGGCAGAAGGAAGGGGTAACCGTTCAAGGGTTATCGGAACTGCTACAAGAAAAGGGAAAAGGAATGGGAATCCAGGATGAGATTAGTTAGCATTGCAAGCGGAAGCAGTGGGAACTGCATTTATGTGGGCACGGACAGCACCCATATTTTAATCGATGCAGGCATCAGTAATAAGCGGATTGAGCAGGGATTAAAGGACGTTGGGCTGAAGGGTGAGGAATTGGATGGGATTTTTATTACTCACGAGCATTCGGACCATATTAAGGGGCTGGGGGTGCTGACGAAGAAGCACCCGGTGCCGATTTTCGGGACAAAGGAGACCCTGGAGGAGGTTTTAAGGAAGGCTGCCCTGGGGGAGTACCCTGAGGAGCTTTTGGTTCCGGTGCTTCCGGATGTGGATGTGCAGGTGGGGGATCTGACGGTGAAGCCCTTCCGCATTGACCACGACGCGGCGAATCCGGTGGCATACCGGGTGCAGAACGGGAGAAGGTCGGTGGCAGTTGCCACGGATATGGGGCATTATGACCAGTACATAATTGACCATCTTTTAGGGCTTGACGCCGTGCTGCTGGAGTCCAACCATGATGTGCGGATGCTGGAGACCGGGCCTTATCCTTACTATTTAAAAAGGAGGATTTTAGGGGATCACGGCCACTTGTCCAATGAGACCTGCGGGCAATTATTAAATCACATCCTTCATGATAATTTAAAGCATATCTTTTTAGGGCATTTAAGTGAGAAGAATAATTATGAGGAGCTGGCTTATGAGACGGTGCGGCTGGAGATCAGCCAGGGGGAGACGCCCTATGGGGCCAATGATTTCCCCATCGACGTGGCCGGCAGGAAGAGGATGTCGGAGATCGTGACGGTGTAGGTAGATCGGCGAAACTGCAAGGTATTTAAATCGGCTTATTCTAGGAAAAAGAAAAGGAGAACAGGGAATGAATAAGATTATTATTACAGTAGTGGGAAAGGATACGGTGGGGATTATTGCCAGGGTGTGTACCTATCTGGCGGAGAATGGGGTGAATATCCTGGATATTTCCCAGACCATCGTCCAGGATTACTTTAATATGATGATGATTGCCGATATCGCCGGGGCAAAGCAGCCCTTTGAGAGGGTGGCGGCGGACTTAGAGCAGGTGGGAAAGGAAATCGGCGTGATGGTTAAATGCCAGAGAGAGGAAATTTTCACCAGCATGCACCGGATTTAAGGGCAGGAGGAGCGATACGGTATGATTAATATTTATGAAGTAAATGAAACCAATAATATGATTCAGCACGAGAATCTGGACGTGCGCACCATTACCATGGGAATCAGCCTGTTAGACTGCGCTTCCTCAGATTTAGCCCAGGTGAAGGAGCGGATTTACCGGAAAATCACCACGATGGCAAAGGATCTGGTCCCTACCGGGGAGGCTATTGAACGGGATTTTGGCATTCCTATAGTCAATAAGCGGATTTCGGTTACGCCCATTGCCCTGGTGGGCGGAGCTGCCTGCCAGGGGCCGGAGGATTTTGTGTCCATTGCCCAGGTGCTGGATCAGGCGGCCAGGGAGGTGGGAGTGAATTTTATCGGCGGCTACTCAGCTCTTGTGAGCAAGGGCATGACCCGGGCGGATGAGCTTTTGATCCGTTCCATTCCCCAGGCCCTGGCGAAGACAGAGCGGGTCTGCAGCTCGGTGAATGTGGGCTCTACCAAGACCGGCCTGAATATGGACGCGGTGAAGCTTATGGGAGAGATCGTGAAGGAGACGGCGGAGGCCACCAGGGATCGGGATTCCCTGGGCTGTGCCAAGCTGGTGGTCTTCTGCAATGCGCCGGATGATAATCCCTTTATGGCCGGGGCCTTCCACGGAGTTACTGAGGCGGACGCGGTGATCCATGTGGGCGTCAGCGGGCCCGGGGTGGTGAAGGTGGCTCTTAAGAAGGCCAGGGGGGAGAACTTTGAGGTGCTCTGCGAGACCATTAAGAAGACGGCTTTTAAGATCACCCGGGTGGGGCAGTTAGTGGCCCAGGAGGCCTCCCGGAGGCTGAAGGTGCCCTTTGGCATCATTGATTTGTCCCTGGCGCCTACCCCTGCGGTGGGGGACAGTGTGGCGGAGATCCTGCAGGAGATCGGGCTGGAACGGGTGGGAGCCCCGGGCACCACCGCCGCCCTTGCCATGTTAAATGATCAGGTGAAGAAGGGCGGCGTCATGGCCTCCTCCTATGTGGGGGGCTTAAGCGGCGCGTTTATCCCAGTAAGCGAGGACCAGGGGATGATCGACGCGGTGAATGAGAAGGCCCTCACCTTAGAGAAGCTGGAGGCCATGACCTGTGTGTGCTCGGTGGGGCTGGACATGATTGCCATTCCCGGGGATACCCCGGCGGCGGCTATTGCAGGAATCATTGCAGATGAAGCGGCCATCGGCATGGTGAACCAGAAGACCACCGCGGTCCGGCTGATCCCGGTGATCGGCAAGGGGGTGGGGGAGATGGCGGAGTTCGGCGGCCTTTTAGGCTATGCGCCGGTGATGCCGGTGAATCCCTTCTCCTGTGAGAGGTTTGTATCCAGGGGAGGCCGGATCCCGGCTCCCATACACAGCTTTAAAAATTAAGCGGAGGGCGATATGAAGCTATATTTAATTCGCCATGGACGCCAGTGCAGCAAATTGTGTAATGTGGATGTGGATATCTCTGAGGCCGGCTATAACCAGGCGATCCTTTTGGGGCAGCGCATGGCGGAGGAGGGGATCCAGATTATCTTTTCCAGCGGCCTGAAGCGTGCCATCCAGACGGCCCAGATCGCCAATTATTACTGGAATGCGGAGCATTTTATGTACCCGGAGCTGCGGGAGATCTCCTACGGCGAGATGGAGGGCTTAAGTGATGAGGAAATCCGGCTGAAATTCGCGGATTTCCTGGCAGAGCAGAATAAGATGGAGTATGATATCCCATTTCCCGGGGGAGAGTGCGCCGGGGATGTGGTGCGGCGGGTCATCCCGGTATTTCGCCAGATTTTGGAAAGCCAGTATGAGAAGGTGGCCATCGTCACCCACGGCGGGGTGATCCGCTGTATGGTGGCCCACTATCTGGGGGTGGATCTGGTAAACTGGCGGCTTATGGGGACAGAACTGGAAAATGGCAGTATTACAGAGCTGGAGTACCATCCGGATATCCGCCGGGTCACCTTGGAGCGGTTTAATGATTATGCCCACCTCACCGCCCATCCGGAGCTTTTGCGCAGAAGCTGGGTGGAGTGAGAGATGGAAAAGGACGGACTTATGGAAGCGAAGGATCAGGAGCGCCTGAAGGGGCTGTGGGAGGAATATTTAGATGAGTCGCTGCTGCAGATTATTTTCAGCAGCCCAAGGGACAGAGGATCTGGGAGAAGGGCGAAAGCGCGGCCTCTTCTACTGGGCGGGCGTCTGGTTTTCCAGCTGGAGGAGCAGGTGGGAAATCAGGCCTTTCACAAAAATTTCCCCCGGGCAGAGGCGTGCATCGCCTTTACCCGGCTGATGGGGGAAGTATTTGGCCGCTGTGAGCTTCAGTCCCAAAAGGGCTGGGCCCAGGTGCTGGCAGGGAAGAAGGGCACCATTACCATAAAAAAGAAGGGGCCTTCCCAGGCTCCCGTAAGGATTCAGGAGACAGCCGGGGACAGCCGCCGCCGTCTGTCCCATAACCGGAGGAAGGCCTACCTTTTGGAGGAGGGAAATCCGGTTCCCTTTTTAGTGGATCTGGGGGTCATGACCAAGGAGGGGCGGATCGTCCATGCCAAGTATGATAAGTTCCGCCAGATCAACCGTTTTCTGGAATTTATCCAGGATATCCTCCCCCATCTTTCCAGGGACAGGGAAAATACCATCATTGATTTCGGCTGCGGGAAATCCTATCTGACCTTTGCCATGTACTATTTTCTGAAGGAGCAGAAGGGGTATCCGATCCAAATCATTGGCCTGGACTTAAAGGAGGAGGTGATCCGCCATTGCAATGATCTGGCCCGGCGCTACGGCTATGACAGGCTTTGCTTTTACCACGGGGACATCGCCTCCTTCCAGGGAGCTTCCCAGGTGGACATGGTGGTTACGCTCCACGCCTGCGACACGGCCACCGACTATGCGCTGGCCAAGGCTGTGGGCTGGGGAGCGAAGGTTATCCTCTCGGTTCCCTGCTGCCAGCACCAGTGGAATCAGCAGATGGAAAATGAGTTAATGCAGCCTATCCTTCAGTACGGCCTTCTAAAGGAGCGGCTTGCGGCTCTGTACACCGATGGAATCCGGGCGGAGCTTCTGGAGCATTTCGGCTATCGGACCCAGATTCTGGAATTTATCGACATGGAGCACACCCCGAAAAATCTTCTGATCCGGGCGGTGAAGCAGGGGGCGAGGAAGGACAATCTTTCTCAGATTCAGGAGATTCTCGACTTTTGGAGGGTGGAGCCGGAGCTGGCGAAGCTGCTGCTTTAACAGTAACCGCGAGGTTACTATTAAAAGGTAGCATCCCGCGAGGCGTTCACTGTGAGTGAAAGTCACAGTGAACCCGAGGGGTGCGGCGCCAAAATGGACAGAATGGCCATTTTGTGTGCATCGCGTAGCGTGTTGCTGGGCACAGCCCGACAGGGGTGTGAACAGTAACACGCGAGGGTCAACAACTCTGCTGCTTGCAGCAGGGTTGTTGACTTTCCGCCGCTTTCGTACTATAATCAAAGAAACAAATTACTGCGCTCCTGGTTTCGTCCAGTTCCGGAGCGTATCTGACAGAAAGAAGGAATGAATATGAATGAAGATTGGATGAACCAAGTGTATCCTCAGGGACACAGTGTCCAGGCCCCGTCCATTACTATGGGCCAGTATACCTCCAAGACCTTTGGCTGGATGTTCGCCGGCCTTCTGACCACCTTCCTGGTGGCAGTATCCGGGTATGTGACCGGATGGGTTTTCCTGGTGTACAGCATTCCCTACTGGCACTACATTTTACTTGCGGCAGAGCTTGGAACCGTGGTGTACATGAGCGCCAGGGTGCAGCAGATGGGTGTAGGCGCTGCCAGAGCACTGTTTTTAGTGTATGCTGTGCTGAATGGCATCGTGTTTTCCGCTTATTTCCTGCTTTTTGAGATGGGCTCTATGGTGCTGATATTTGGCTTAACCTCCCTTTTCTTTGGGATCATGGCTCTGATGGGACGTTTTTTGAATCTGGACTTTTCCAGGATCCGCCCATTTATGACAGCAGGGCTGCTGTTCTTAGCCGGCTTTTGGCTTTTGTCCATGTTTATTAATTTAAGCCAGTTTGAGATGATCGCATGTGCCCTGGGTATTTTCCTGTTCCTGGGCTATACGGCTTATGACACCCATAAGATCAAGGAGTTTTATGCATACTACAGCCAGGACGGCGTGATGCTGGAGAAGGCGGCGGTTTTCTCCGCACTGGCATTATACCTTGACTTTATTAATCTGTTTGTTTACCTGCTGCGGGTGTTAGGCAGAAGGAGAAATTAGTATTTAGCATTATTTTAAATGAGACAGCCGGCCAGGTCAGAGGATGACCATGGGCCGGCTGTATTCGTTCCACTTCGGGGCCAGATCTCCGTATTGCTGCTCCATCAGGATGTGGTAGACATGGGAGCAGGACACATGCTGATGCCAGAGGGCTAAGGCATTCCCCTCCAGGATGCGGGGGGCATCGGCTGCCTTGGAAACCAGTGGGATGGCGCTGTGCTCTCCCAGGATGGTCAGGAGAGGGGCAGAGGAACGCCTCCAGCCCAGGAGCCGGGCATAGCCTTCTTTAAGATTCCGGCGGCAGCGCTCCATATCCTCCTGGCGGATATCCAAAAGGATGTGGAGCAGCCCGCGGCTGATCCGGGTGTAAGTGTACTGCTTTGTCTTTAAGGCCATAATCCGCTGGGAGAAGGGCTGGGGGGAGAGGGCATTTCGGTTCAGCCGTCCCTCCAGCTCCGGGGAGATATCGGAAAATTCCCGAAAGGCCCATCCCTGCCGGATGCAGGTGAGAAGCTGGTAGTTTAAGATGGCGGAGCAGTCGTCCGGGGCTATGGGCAGAAGGGGGCGGTCCCGGTAGAGGGGGTGAAGAATCTCAGGGATCTGGGAAAGGATATCCTGGGAGAGAGGGATGGGAGCTCCCTTATCCATAGCCTTCCTGGGGGATTCCAGCAAGGCGGCCCGGATGGCGGAGGCGGAGGCAAAGGAGGGGCCTTCGCCTTCCGGCTGATTTTCCATAGCAGCACAGCTTTGGCCGCTGCCAGAGTCCCTTCCTAAATGCAGATCGTGATACCCCCGCCCCTTTCTCTGGATTGCCACCGGCGTGATGGAGCTGTTAAGGAGAAGGAGGGCTTTTAAGTATTCGATCCCTAAAAGATTATTGGGCATGGATGCCTCCTTTAACACAGCCTCCTCCAGGCCGCAGGCTGCCAGGGAAAGCTCCCGGGCTTTGGGAAAGGGGAGGCCGACGGAGAGATGGCGGCTTAAGGCCTGGCGAAAGGCCGGGGGCTCCTGGGCCAGGAGTCTGGCCACGGCCCACAACGGTTTGATATTCCCGGATTCACTGCCAAAGGCAAGGAGGGAGATACAGCCCAGGCCCTCCAGCAGGGAGACGGCCCCTCTGGCAAAGTCCTCCGCGCTGCCGGTGGAGAAGGGGGCGGGGAGCTCCAGCACCAGGTCCGCGCCTCCCAGCAATGCCATAGAGACCCGCTCCCCGGTTTCAAATAAGGCAGGCTCCCCCCGCTGGACAAAATTCCCGCTCATGACTACTATAATATAGTCCGCCCCGGTCTGCTGTCGGACCATCTCTATCTGATACTGGTGCCCCAGATGGAAGGGGTTATATTCTGCGATAATGCCTGCGATTTTCTTCATAGGATCCTCCCTGGATATGGATAGGCCTGCCATGCTTTGGCATCCCTTCAGCCGAAAAGCCAGAGCTATGGCTTTCTTTTTTTGTATTATAAGGTTGTTTGATAAAAAATGCAAAGTTATTATGGGACAAGTCTTGAAAAAAGATTGAAAACCCCCTAAAATAGAGAGTAGAATCCAGTGAATGCTGGCTAGAATTCATTAAAAAGATAGGAGAGCGAGAAGGATGAAATTTTTAGTAGAAACCTCAGCACGTCACGTACATGTAACAAAGGAAGATTTAGAGACTTTATTCGGCGCAGGCTATGAGCTGACCTGGAAGAAGGATCTGTCCCAGCCAGGCCAGTACGCCAGTGAGGAGAGAGTAACTGTGGTTGGACCGAAAAAGGAGCTGAAGAATGTATCCATTTTAGGGCCATGCCGCAAGGCTACCCAGGTGGAATTATCCATGACCGACGCCCGCTCCATCGGCGTGGCTGCTCCTGTAAGGGAGTCCGGCGACTTAGCGGGAAGCGCTCCCTGTAAGATCATCGGGCCTAAGGGGGAGGTAGAGATCTCCGAGGGCGTGATCGTAGCAAAGCGCCACATCCATGCAACCCTGGCAGAGGCGGAGGCTCTGGGCGTAACTAATGGCCAGATCGTGTCGGTCCGCATCGAGAGCGACGGAAGAAGCCTGATCTTTGACGACGTGGTGGTTCGGGCAAGCGACAATTATGCACTGGCGATGCATATCGATACAGATGAGTCCAATGCAGGCGCCTGCACCAGAGACCAGCAGGGCGAGATCGTGAAATAAGGAGGCAGGGAAAATCATATGAAAATCTTAGTAGTAAACTGTGGAAGCTCTTCCTTAAAATATCAGTTAATCGACATGGCGAATGAGAACGTGATTGCCAAGGGCCTGTGTGAAAGAATCGGTATCGAGGGGTCTAAGCTGACCCATCAGCCCGAGGGCAAGGATAAATATGAGGTGGAAAGCCCCATGCCGGATCATAAGGTGGCGATCCAGATGGTTATGGATGCCCTTCAGGATAAGGATCACGGCGTCATCGCCAGCACCGACGAGATCTCTGCCATCGGCCACCGGGTACTTCACGGCGGAACCACCTACAGCGAGTCCATCGTAGTGGATGAGGATGTAAAGAAGGTTATCCGGGAGTGCTTTGACTTAGGCCCCTTACACAACCCGGCAAACCTGATGGGAATCGAGGCCTGCGAGGCCGCTATGCCCGGCAAGCCTAATGTGGCAGTTTGGGACACCGGCTTTGGCATGGCGATGCCGGAGAAGGCATATATGTATGCCATTCCCCATGAGTACTATGAGAAGTACGGCGTGCGCCGCTACGGCTTCCACGGAACCAGCCATATGTTCGTGTCCGGAGAGGCCATTAAGTTCGGCGGCTTAGATCCAAAGACCGCGAAGGTGATTGTATGTCACTTAGGAAACGGCGCCAGCATTTCCGCATCCATCGGCGGAAAATGTGTGGACACATCCATGGGATTAACCCCTCTGGAGGGCCTGATTATGGGAACCAGAAGCGGCGACATCGACCCGGCAGTGGTACAGTACATCTGCAATAAAGAGGGCAAGGATGTGAATGAAGTCTTAAATATCCTGAATAAGAAGTCCGGCGTCCTTGGGATGAGCGGCGGCGTATCCAGCGATTTCAGAGATATCGAGGCGGCAAAGTCTGCAGGAAATCATCTGGCAGAGGTGGCTCTGGAGGCATTTATCTACCGGGTAGCGAAGTACATCGGCGCTTACACCGCAGCCATGAACGGCGTGGACGCTATCGCCTTCACCGCCGGCGTAGGTGAGAATGACAAGGCCAGCAGAAAGGCTATCTGCAGCTACTTGGGATACCTGGGCGTAAAGATCGACGATGCGGCCAATGACGTAAGAGGCAAGAACGCCGTGATCTCCGCAGCGGATTCCAAGGTTAAGGTAATGCTTCTTCCGACCAATGAAGAGCTTGCCATCGCAAGAGAGACCAAGAGGCTGACGGAGTAAGGATAAGGAACTGTTACCATATGGGCGTGTCCGGCAATGATTTTTTGAGAATTTTGTTGACAAAAATTGCACAGGTATGTATAATACTAAGAGTGCGTATCGGGAGTATACCACATGTTAATCAACTTATCAGAGTTGTTTTCCTGCCAAGGAAAAGTGAAAACCTATACCCAGGAGCTTGAGATGAAGCAGTTTCCGGGGCCGGGAGGCCTTTATGAGATTGCAGAGAAGGAGCCGGTGGTTCTTACCATCACCCATGTCAAGGAGAGAAGGCTGTTGGTTTCAGGAGAGGCGAGACTTACTTTGCTTATGCCTTGTGACCGCTGTCTCGAGCCGGTGAAGGTGTCCTTTGCCCTTTCCATAGAGGAAGAGCTGGACATGAACCAGAGCGAGGAAGAACGGGTAGAAGCGTTGGACGAACAACCCTATATAAGCGGTTATAATCTGGATCCTGACCAGCTGGTTCGAAACGAGCTGATGCTGAATCTTCCCATGAAGGTTCTCTGCAGGGAGGACTGTAAGGGGATATGCGGCCAGTGCGGGAAGAACTTAAACCAGGGAGCCTGCGGCTGCGCAGATCAGCCAAGAGACCCCAGGATGGCAGCGATCCAGGATATTTTCAAACGGTATAAGGAGGTGTAAACGTATGTCTATCTGTCCAAAGAATAAATCCTCTAAGGCGAGAAGAGATAGCCGCAGAGCGAACTGGAAGATGAGCGTTCCGAATCTGGTAAAGTGCTCCAAGTGCGGTGCTTTGATGATGCCCCACAGAGTGTGCAAGGCTTGCGGATCTTATAATAAAAGAGAGATCGTCAGCGTTGAAGATTAAGATTTGAAAAATTGGCAAAATTGAAAAAAGCTAGGAAACTAAGGGCTTCTGGGGGTTTTTCTCCAGGAGCCTTTGTTTATGACTTTTATTTCTGAAAGAAAGATGGAAGGCTTAACTTGTGTCCTGGTATGTTTATAACCTGGTTTTGATGTATGATTCAGTAGATACAGTTTCTCCCGTGCCCGTGTCATGGCCACGTAGAATAACCTGCGTTCTTCTTCCAGTTCAAACTTCTTTTCTGCCTTTGCGATAGGGGTGTATCCTTCACAACAGTTGATGATAAACACGATATCCCATGGGGGTTCTTTGGAACGGTGCATGGTAGAAAGGATTACGCCCTGATCAGTCCGCTCCCTCATTTGGCTGCGGTGACAGCGGATATGTGATACTGCGGCCAAATACCATGTGTCACGATCAGCAAAACGCTCCGAGTCGGATACATAGTAATTCAATTTTTCCAGAAGGGTGGAGGAATCCTGACCAGTAAACCCGGCGTATTTGGTCAGATATTTTTGATATCCAATCTGATTGGCAATGCCGGGCACTTTTTCCTGCAATGTTTTCCCTCTCAGACCGCATAAATCTTTATAGAGCTTTAGGACTTGCTCGACCGAGGATCGAGTTCTATAATAATCTGATCAACAAATGTCTGAAATATCATATGGAACCCATTGTTACCATGTTCCATTTTGATATGCCTGCCGCGCTTGATGAGAGGGGTTCATGGTCTAACAGGGATTCTGTTGACTGGTTTATGGAATTCGCGGAGATTCTCTTCAAAGAGTTTGAGGACGGGGTAAAATACTGGCTGACCATTAATGAGCAGAATATCCTGACCCTGGTGGGACCTGTGATCGGAACTATGGTGCTTCCGAAAGACTGCAGAAATCGGGTTAAGGAAGTCTACCAGCAGAATCATCATATGCTGGTCGCACAGGCGAAAGCTATGGCTTTGTGCCATAAGATGCTGCCGAAGGCCAAGATCGGGCCGGCTCCCAATATCAGCCTGGTCTATCCGGCATCCTGCAAACCGGAGGATATCATCGCTGCTCAGAATGCCAATGCCCTCCGCAACTGGCTGTATCTGGACGCCTACGTGTTCGGCGAGTACAATAACCTGGTATGGGCGTGGTTAAAGCAGCAGGACGCCTGCCACGATTTCGCGGAGGGTGACAGGGAGATTTTGAAAAATGTCCATCCAGATTTTATCGGCTTCAATTATTACAGCACTTCCACCTGCGGAGAAAGTGATGGCAAGGCGAGAGACAAGGCTCTTTCCCAGGAAGAAAATAAAAGCGAACCGGGATTTTTCCAAAACGTGGAGAACCCGAATCTTCCGGTAACGGATTTTGGCTGGAAGATTGATCCCGTGGGCTTCCGCGCCACGATTCGGGAGATGTATTCCAGACATCATCTGCCCATGCTGGTGACGGAGAACGGCCTTGGGGCTTATGATAAACTTACCGAGGATGGGAAGGTTCATGATCAGTATCGTATTAAATATCTCCGGGAACATATCGGACAGGTCCAACAGGCCATCACCGATGGATGCGTTATGATGGGATATTGCCCCTGGTCAGCCATAGACCTGATCTCTACTCATGAGGGCATGGTGAAACGTTATGGGTTTATCTATGTAGACAGGGATGAATTGGATATTCGATCGTTAAACCGGGTGAGGAAAGATTCTTTTTACTGGTATAAAAAGGTCATTGCTTCCAATGGGGCAGATCTGACGGATATGTAAAGATTCATCTTACAAGCATCAAAGACGTAAAGCGCAGCGGGCCGCGCTTTACGTTTTTTGACTGATCCCCTATGCGGAGAAGTCAACTCTGTCCCGGTGTAATGAAGGGCCAAAGGGCACTTGATACAATATGCTTTCCGACCTAAAATGATAAAAAAACAAACATACGGAAAGGGGATAATATGGCTTTACAGGAATGCGGATTGAACTTAAACCGAGTATCAAAGGAACTCCAGCCACATGGAAGCCCTCAATTTCCCTGTGCTGGGTATTCCTCCCACCATAGGGACAGACAGGAAGATATCATCCCGCGGCACTGCTGATATCAG
Organism: uncultured Lachnospiraceae bacterium; assembly: GCA_951800145.1. Taxonomy (GTDB): domain Bacteria; phylum Bacillota; class Clostridia; order Lachnospirales; family Lachnospiraceae; genus Caccovicinus. The sequence continues at coordinate 14,839 of CATOJE010000020.1, forward strand.
CGAACGGGAATGCCTGCGCTGCTTCCAAAAAACAATCCAGTCCCCCCAATCCAGTATTTGTTAAAATACAGGGTGATGCAGGGGGCGGAAATGCTGCTGGGAAATCCGACGGACAGTATTTCAGATATCGCGACCTTATGTGGCTTTGACAGTCCAAGCAATTTTTCTAAAATTTTTAAGCGCTTTTATAACTGCGCGCCCCGGGAATACAGACATAGTTCAAAATGATGTAAAGAGAGCCCCACCCTGTCTGTCCATGTAAGCAAAGAATAAATCACATCCTAAGGCGATCTTACAGCGTGGGGGAAGTGTTGTGTTGGTCGATCCGCACAGCGGAAAAGAATATGATTTGAAGAATGATACTGTTCGGCTGGAGGCCTTTCTGCCCTCATCTCTGCTTTGAGGCAGAGGATATGGATGCGGTTTTAAGGACCCTGGAAGAAAACGAGATCCCGATTCTGGACGGATCCAACGAGATTCCGGGATCTGAACGGTGGATTTATTTCACGGATCCGGATCAGAATGTTCTGGAATATATTGTTTGGCTGAATAAGGATAAAAGATAGAGGAGGATGAGATAAATGAAAACGGATCTGCACGTACATACAGAGTTTAGTGATGATTCTACATACGAGATGGAGCAGGTGGTGAAGGATGCCATCGCCATGGGCCTGGATGAGATCTGTTTTACGGATCATGTGGACTATGGGATAAAAAAGGATTGGGATGAGCCGGGAGGGATGGTGTACCGCGGGGGCGGTCCCGGAGAGCCGGAGAACATACCATTGGCGAATGTGGATTACCCGGCTTATTACGAATCCTTTCAGCGGCTCCAGGCGCTTTATGGAGACAAGATCACCCTGGGACTCGGCATGGAATTCGGGATGCAGGTGTATACTATCGAAAAATATAAGGATCTCTTTAAGCGATATCCTTTTGACTTTATCATCTTGTCGGTGCATGAGGTGGAGGATAAGGAGTTCTGGGATCAGGCATTCCAGAGGGGGCGAACTCAGCAGGAGTATAATGAGTGCTATTATGAGGAGATGCTGAGTCTTGTCCGGGCTTACCATGACTACAGTGTCCTTGGCCATATGGACCTGATCGTCCGGTATGACAAGGCAGGAATCTATCCTTTTGAAAAGCTGCGTCCTGTGATAACGGAGATCTTAAAGACCGTGGTCGCAGACGGAAAGGGAATCGAGGTCAATACCTCCAGCCACAGGTACGGACTTAAGGATCTGACTCCATCGAGGAATATTCTGCAGCTGTACCATGAACTAGGCGGCCGGATCGTCACCATTGGGAGCGACAGCCACAAACCGGCCCATCTGGGCGCGTACATTGAGGAAACCAAGGAGGAACTCAAGAAGCTGGGCTTTACCGAATACTGCACCTTTAAAAAGATGAAGCCGATCTTTCACGCTCTGTAATAGGAAACGGGAAAAAGATGAAGTTACTTTCACTGAAAACGCCTGGGAAGATTATCTTTACTGGCAGAAGATGGACAGGGAAATTGTCCGAAGAGCCAATGGGTTGATGAAAGATATAAAACGAAATACGTTTGAGGGGATTGGAAAACCGGAACCATTGAAATTAATCATGGAAACGCATGGGAGTGCGGAATTAAACAGAAGGTAGATATAAGGTCGGATCATTTCACAGCAGTACATACAGATTATGTTCGTATCCGGAGTAACAAGGCGATGTAGTTTACCTAAATTCGGGAGATAGGCCTCTTCCTTCTATTCCATTGTATAAAAGGCCGAAAAAGTTTTATCTGCAGACTTTTTAAAGTAACATAGGAAATTTTTTTCTTGTATAATAGTCTCCTATCATTTGGAAAGGAGAAGAAAATGGCTGAAATTATTGGAGTTGATAGCAAGAAAAGAAAGAGGTATGGGGAGATTATTGCCCGCTTGGGAGAACTTGATAGAATTCTTGGTTATGCCAGGGACGCAGATGGAATGTCTTTAAGTCGGCGGGCCATGGAGGATATCCTGCCGTCTAATGGATATCGGCCGGATATTTGGTAGAAAAGCGGAAAAGCCCTGCGCGGGATAGATTGCGCAGGGCTTTGTTTTAGTTCTTCCTGGGTTCGGCTTTGCGTGCGGCAAAAGATACATGGTCCAGTTTCTGGTGTATATAGTGAATTTGTGTACAGGAGCCATAAAGCCAAGGTATGTGAAGGCGGCGGAGGGAAATCAGGTATGTGATGTGGGAATCCGGCCTATGTATGTGGTGGAACAAGCCTATTGACACTTCCATTCTCTCTGTGGTACAATACAAAACATATGTTCGATACAGAGGAAAGGGAGAAGGGAATATGAGTTGGACATTCGCGGATATTCTGGAGGCGTTTAAAGAGTATATTGAGGAGAGTGAATACATTGATGTCTGCCATTCAAAGTTTGGCTATGTGATCCTTCATTATAATCCAGGGACAGGTGATTTTGCGTACACGCCGGAGATTATTGAGTCACCGGAGGAATTGCTCCAATGCCTGAAAGAAGAAATTGTCATGGATGTGCTGCAGGATACGGAGCATGACCTTGAGGACGCAACCAAGGAGGAGTTAAAAGAGATTGAAACGTTGATGGGGAAATATATGGATGTGTTGGAGAAAAAGAGACCGTAGAATTCTCATAGTATGGACAATAGGCACATTTGACTTGAATTTACGGAAAAATTTGCTATAATAAGAATATCAATAGAAAAGTTGGTGTAAAATGATAACGATTGAGCAGCTAAAAGCGTTAAATAAGCCAGAAAATATAGCGATAACAGAGCATGCCAGAATCCGTTTATATGAGCGGAAGATAGGCATTGACGATATTGTAAACGGTATTTGTACAGGTGAGATTATCAAACAGTATGAGGATGATAAGCCATTACCAAGCTGTTTGATTCTGGGCTTTTCTATGAAATCACAGTATGTTCATATCGTGGTAAGCTGCGATACAGTTTTTATATATTTAATAACAGCATATTTTCCAGATCCCGATCTATGGGAAAGTAATTTTAAGGTGAGAAGGGGGCGATAATCATGGTATGTATGGAATGCGGGGCCAAAGCAGAAAAGGGATATACAACAAGTGTTACAGATTTAGGAAGCTGTTTATTGATTGTGCGGAATGTCCCCTGTTATAAATGTACGGAATGTAATGAAATTATCTATACAGGTGATGTGATGAAAAGACTGGAGCAGATCACAGAGCAGGCGAAACAATTTACACAGGAAATTTCCATTGTAAATTATAGCAGTGCTGCATAGGGTAGAACGTGTAAAGTATGTTTGGCAAGCGCTGAATGTGAGAATATGGAAGAATCATAAAGGAATCCGCCTGCATGTGTGTATCGGCAGGCGGATTTGCTGCGCAGTGAGCCAATCACAAGTTATCCAGGTATTTACATATGTAATGAGATGTGATACCCGCAAAAATACTGATAATGTATGCAGAACAGAAAGCAAAGCAGGAAAACTCAATCGAACTGATCCGGAATCTCATGGACTCCATGAAACTGACTGCCGAGCAGGCAATGGAGGCTATGAAAATACCGGTCAAGGACAGGAAGCAGTATATGGCAGGGTTGCAATGACATTTACTATGGAGGCACTGTCTGCGTCCCACACCTATGCAGACAGCGCAGAAGCAACGGAAGTCGTCAATATAGTCTTAGCCGGGAACTCTTCCCAGCCAGATTTCGGTAAATCTTTATCGTGCCGTGTATTCGCAGGAAAACCCAGGAAAGCTAGTGATTAGCAAAGGTGGCCTTTTTCATTGCCTTGAAAGACCAGATGGTTTATAATAAAGGAACAGATTATCACGAGATGCCGGACATGTATCCCTTATATATTACTGAGACGTATCTGTAGAAAGCAGAAAAAACCGTTAAGAGAAAAGAGGTGCACCCTCATATGAATCTGATTAAATGCACAAAAGGACATTACTATGATGGAGATGTATATTCTGCCTGCCCGTACTGCACAAGTGACGACAGCTTAAGGCGGCAGCCTGACTGTGAGGATATGGCCGGCATTTACGGCAGTCCAGTGCCAGTGCCGCCGTCGATGCCCCACGTGCTTCTCCAGCCGGATAAAAGGACGGCTCCCCTGCCGGGAGGCAAAGAGCATACCGGGGGAAGTGAAGACCGGAGGACTGCCTTTCACAATGGGGCAAAGAGTCTTTGGGACTGGTTTCTGTTTACGGCACTGTTGTCCGGGATCCCTTTGATCTTTTATGGGCTGCTGTGTGTTGCCTTTGGAATGAATCAGGAAATGGGACTGACAGAGGTGGCGGCATTTTTCTTTGGAATCACCACGCCGATTCTCTTTGAACACCAGATGGGGATTCATCTGAAAGACAATGCGATTCTCAAAGCGGTGAAATTTATAATCATCTTTTCGTTTGTGTTCTTCTGCATGTTTTATGGATATATCTATATTAAGGATTTCAGGGGCGAGGAACTGACAGCAAGGGAGTGGAATTCCTGCCTATTCATGATACTTTCCTTTGGCGGCGGGAGCTTTGTGCTGGCAGGTGTTTCACAATTTTTCGGAGGTTATTATGCTGAATAACATAAGCAGTGGTGCGGTTATCTTTACTTCCCTATTCTGGGGCGGTGCTTTGATTTTCACGGTGATCCAGATTCATGGACTGTCCAGGCAGAAGAAGCATTTGCAGCAGATGAGAAATGGAGTCGAAGGCGGGACGCTCCATATGGGTGACCTGTTTGACCAGGCACAGAAGGCGCCTTCTTGTGCCGGACAGTGCAGAACCCCATGGGGGGAGGATGAGCCAGGGGGCCAGACCGTCATGATGTGGGGGGAATCGGAGCAGACCGTCCTATGCACCGACCAGCCGGACAAAAGTGTCATTGTTTTGGAATTTCTTCAGATTGCCGGGAAGCCGTCTTCCCTGGTTGTGCGGCAGCGCGGGCATTTCTTATCTGTCGGACGCTCCCAGGAGTGCAGTGTCCGGCTTGAGGATACCACGGTATCCCGCCACCATGCAGACATTATCTGTGAAAATGATCAGATATATATCAGGGACCATGGCAGCGCTAACCACACATATGTAGACAAGCAGATGGCAGAAGCTGGTCAGATGACCAGGGTGGCCCGGACGTCCATCGTGGAGATGGGCCATACAAAATTCCGGGTTTACAGCCGGACAGAAGCGGAGGAATGATGCAGGCTTTACCGGAAGGCACTATATTAAACAATAAATATGCCGTTAAGCGGGTTCTGGGGCGCGGATGTATCGGATATGTATATCAGTGTGGACATGTGGCCATAAAAAAGGATTTTGCTGTCAAAGAGGCATTTCCTGCCGGATACTGCCGGGAAGGAAAGAATGTATTCCCTGATGGGTCTGCCCTTACCCGGGAGAATATGGGCAGTTCCCGGCTCCGGATGGCAAAAGAAAATCTAAGAGCAGAAGCAGAACTGCTTTTCAGACTTCCCTCCAGTCCGGATCTTGTCAGGGTCTACGACATTTTTGAGGAAAATCATACCGTCTACATGGTGATGGAGCTGGTGCTGGGCAGAACGCTCCGGGAGTATATGGGCAGCCGGATATGGCTGGATGAAGAGCAGGTGAGGATGACCGGTCTGCAGCTGTTAAAGCCCTTGAAAATATTCCAGGACCATGGCCTGGTCCATCTGGATATCTGTCCGGACAATATAATCATTGGGGATACGGTCAGACTGATCGACTACGGTGCGGCCAGAACCTGGGCAGAGGAGAGGACCGGGGGGATATCCATCAGAAGGGGATATTCCCCTGGGGAGCAGTACAGGATACCCCAGAGAGTAGGCCCCTGGACCGACTTGTACTCGGTGGGCGCGGTCCTTTATGAGCTGGTGACGGCAGGAAGGATGCCGGAGGCTCTGTCCAGAGAGAATGGGGATGCCCTGGTCCCGCCTGGAAAGATCAGGCAGGATATCTCAGAGGAGCTGAACCGCATCATCATGAAAGCCGTCTCGCCGAACCCGGCCCAGCGGTTTCAGACTGTCGATGAATTCTGGCAGGCGCTAACAGGGGAAGAAGAACTGGCAAGGAAAACCAGAGAGGCAAAGACCAGGGGGCTGGTGATCTTTCTGGCGGGAGCACTGTTTTGGCTTTTTTACTTTGGGATGGGAGTTTGGTGAGTCGGGGGGTTAAAGTAGTATTGAAATTTATAAGTGACAGTTCAGGTCCCAATGTCATGATGCTGGGGTCAAAAGCCCTAAAATAGAACCTTGAAAATTTAATATTTTACAGTAAAAGCAGACATTCCGTTCTTTTATGAGTTATAATAGGATTTAGCTTGGGAAAGGTGGTTTGCTCTATGTCTTTTAAAATGAATGATTGCCAACAATTATCATTCGATGACAGTTTTATGTCTCTTACTGAACGTGAAAGAAAAGCTCTGGAAAAATCCTGGGCCAGGATCTTTGCTGACGAGATCTTCCCGGCTATAGACGAAAAGCGCTTCCATCAATAGGAACCTTCTTCAATCGTCTTGCCTCCATTTCTCAACGTTTATTCGATCCATCCCATTTTCCGCCCCATGATGTCGGGGTTATCCGGAGCCTTCGGCAGCTGTACGGTTTCGGAAAAACTGAAATACTCCGTACTTTGAAGGCCCGCTGTCCGGTCTGCCCAATATTCCAGCCAGTCCAGGAAATGAAAGGGCTTTCCTGTCTCTTTATCGCGCATGGGGATGATCCCGCAGTCATTAGCCAGGTCGTAATACCAGACCGTGCCATAGGTATCTGGATCCGGGCTGTTTATCACCAGAACACTGTCCATGCCGTCCCCTTCGGTACACAGGGCTATTAGGCCGTTATCAGCGGTAAAAGGCGTATCCTCATCATAAAACTCGTCCATCTCTTCCTCGGTCATGTGAAGAAAGTAGAGGATATGGTCCAGAGTGTAGGGAAATGGCTGTTCTACAGTGCTTTCCTTCTGGCGTAAGGGCAGCAGGCCATAAAATGGCTGGCTTCCGGCACTGGCGATGGTGGTGATGAAGCGGCGGTAATCCTCCGGCAGACGGATTCCCTTCTCCGCCTCAAAGGCTGCCACGTCCTCCACGCTCATGGGCGGTTTCCAGACTGGCGGCCACTTTCCGCAGGAAAGGGAGAACTTCCTGTCATGCAGGGCTTCGATTTTTGCCATAATGCGGGCGATACGCTGGTCGTATTGTTCTGGCTGATTCATTTGTCATTCCTCCGTGGATTTTTTATCTGATCCTTATTTTATCAAACTTTTGTATGGCTTTCAATTAGGGAACAGCGAAATTAAAACATATCATTTTAAACAGGAACCCAAAAGCAAAGCCGGCTTTCGCTGCGTTTTCCCCATAATTGAAACCAGCATTATGATGATTGAGGAAGAATCCGTGTCAGACGATTCCGGAAATGTGACAGTAATCATGTCCAGCCTGGCCAGGAATGTGACATCTATAAAGGTGAATTTTTGTTTGATATGGAAGAATAACACATCTAAGGCTATCACGTAACTGATAGGAAAAATATATCACGAAGCTGATAGAAACCTCTATTATGTAACTGATATATTGTAAAAGAAATACATCGTGAAATTGATGGGATGTGGGCAATAAAATTTTAAAGCAATCGATTTTTTAACTGTACATCCCAGGCATTTTGGTGGATGTAGAAAAATTTAAGGAATTTTGGCATTATATTGCCATAGACAGACTTTTTGTGGTAAAATAGCATTAAGACAAGGAAAACTTTAGTGGAGACGAGAAGGTAGTATTTTCCCCAGAAATCCATTTTTTGAATCAGCAGGACGGGGAGGAAGTAAAACGAATCACTGACAGTAGTTTTACAATTGTGGGAAAGGACGAGAAAAAATTTCTGTATGAATGTCAAAGCACTGCAGACAGTAGCATGTTGGTTCGGATTTTTGAATACGCAACTCAGATTGCCTTAGATCAGGGAGAAATTATCGGGGATACTCTTAAAGTGGAAATTCCCCATTCAGCAATCCTGTTTCTCAGAAATATGAACATGTCAGGGAAGGAGTGAAGTCAGTTATGGGCGGAAAGATTCTTGAACATGAGGCGAAAACAATATTGAGAGAGGGATGGCAGCAGGGGCGCAGGGAAGGAGAAGACTATGGAAGAATGGAGCAGGCGAAGGAAACTGCGTTCAATCTGCGGACCATAGGATTGGAAGAAGAGACCATTGCCCAAATGGTGAATGTCCAGGTTTCTGTTATCAGGGAGTGGTTTGCTGATGTTGTTTCGTGAAAATGTTACTCTATTTAGTTTAAACTATATGAGCCCAGTTATTTCCAGCAATATATTTTGCGGGAAATGGCTGGGTAAAATTATGAGCGAATAGTAAAATACTATAAATGAGCAAATTTGAAATATTCACAAAACATAAATTTGTCAATTGTTGAATATCCACAATAGTTAACCCGAAAAATTGCGCAGAATTACCCAACCAACGCCCAAATATCTTCCAGAGGAACCCGATGTTTTCCGCATTGATAAATGAACGTAACCTGTTCCTCCACATCCCAGCGCACCAGGTACGCATTTAAGATGACTTTCGTGCTTTTGCTGCGATCCAGGCGTAAAAATGCCTATTGAATCGGTCAGACATTTCTTTGTTGGAATTATAGTTATTGTAATTATTGACATTACAACAAAAAGGAGATAAAATATCAGGAAGGAAAGGGAGGTGTTATTCAATGCAGATTTCAAGTAGATTTACTTTGGCAGTCCATATCTTTGCCTGCATAGATGTGTTTAAGGATGAGTATAAGGTAACTAGCGATTTTCTGGCAGGCAGCACGAATGTGAATCCGGTGATTGTCCGTAAGATACTGGGGCAATTAAAGGCGGCAGGGCTTGTGGAGGTGGCCAGGGGTTCCGGCGGAGCTTCAATCCCTAAGCCTTTAAGTGAGATTTCTTTACTCGATATCTACAATGCAGTTGCATGTGTTGAAAACGGAGAATTGTTTCACTTTCATGAGAATCCAAATTCAGACTGTCCTGTGGGAAGGAATATTCATGCAGTTTTGGATGATAAGCTGATGCGGGTGCAAAAGGCCATGGAGACCGAGTTGTCTTCCATCACCCTGGAAGATATCAGGCGGGATACAAAGGAATTAATTGATGGAAAGTAATTGGAATTTGGGGCTTTGGAGCATTTTTTCAAAGCCTCAAAATTTTTTTGAAAAATTTTGTTGTAACTATTAACATTATAACAAACCTGTGTTAATATCTAGTTGTAACAAAGATATTTATAACAAATAAATTACGAAAGGCAGGTATTTATTATGAAGATTGCGGTAGTGTGTGCAAATGGGAAGGCAGGACAGTTGATTACAAAGGAAGCCATGCAGCGTGGGCTTGACGTTACGGCAGTTGTACGGGGAGAAAACAGATCGGCAGCGCCCCAGTCCATAAGCAGGGATGTACTGGATATCACAGCGGAAGACTTAAGAGGCTTTGATGTGGTGGTTGATGCGTTTGGCGCATGGACGGAAAGAGAGCTTCCCCTGCATAGTTCATCCTTAAAAGTTCTGTGCGACGCGCTGTCCGGTACAGATATCCGTTTGCTGGTGGTTGGCGGTGCCGGAAGCCTGTATGTGAATCCGGAGCATACGGCCTGCGTTGCCGATGGCCCGGATTTCCCGGATATGTTCAAGCCCCTGGCGGCCGCAATGGCAAAGGCGCTTTCCGAACTTCGGCAGAGAAATGATGTGAAGTGGACTTACATAAGCCCTGCAGGGGATTTCCAGGCGGAAGGTGAGCGCAGCGGCGAGTATATCCTTGGTGGGGAGGAACTGACGCTGAATGAAAAGGGCGAGAGCATCATCAGCTATGGGGATTATGCCATTGCCATGGTAGATGAGATTGTAAAAGGCAGCCATATCCAGGAGAGGATTAGCGTGGTTCGGAAATAGGCAAAGCTGTGTTTGAGAATAACATGGCCGTCAAGGAAGGCTGCATGAACAACCCGATCGTCAAGGGGCAGTACCAGACCGCGGACAGTCCGATTTTTAAAGTATTCTACCTTGAAGAAAGGAGAGGGAAGGAATTCACGTAAACCCGTGGTGATCGACCAGAACCGCTGTCTGCATTGTGGGAGGTGCGCGGAGATCTGCCCGAAGCAGGTGATTCGCCATGGGTGCAAAGAAAGCTCCGATGGAGCTTTCGCAGAAGAGAAAAGGAGTTAGGAATGGATCAGGGTGAACGGAGGAAGTTTTTGATACGGGAACTTCTGCAGGAAAATGCACAGTACCAGGATGTGGAAGTTCCGACAGGGGAGGAGGAGCAAAGGCAGCTTCTCCGGGGATTGATGAATGTCCGGCTTCCCGGCCGGATCGGCAGGGAGTTTCTCAAGGTGCAGGATGAATACCTGCAGGCGGAAACGGCCGCGAAAGGGATTACGGAACTGGATGGCTTAAGTCCGGTGTCGGAGGGTCTCTATCTCTGGCAGGGGGATATCACCACACTGCGCTGTGACGCGATTGTGAATGCCGCAAACAGCGGCATGACGGGATGTTATATGCCAAACCACAGATGTATTGATAACTGCATCCATTCGTTCAGCGGGATACAGCTCCGCATGGATTGTGCAGAAATGATGCGGCTGCAGGGGCATGAGGAGGAGACGGGGAAGGCGAAGATAACGAAAGCCTATAATCTTCCATGCAGATATATCCTGCATACGGTGGGGCCGATTATCAGTGGAACTCCTACAAAGACGGACTGTGAACGGTTGGCAGGGTGTTACCGTTCCTGCCTGGAGCTGGCGGCGGAAAACAATCTGGAGAGTGTGGCGTTCTGCTGTATCTCTACCGGGGAGTTCCATTTCCCCAATGACAGGGCGGCGCAGATTGCAGTAAGCACAGTTAAGGAATTTATGGCGCAGGAAACAAGTGTAAAGAAGGTGGTTTTTAATGTTTTCAAGGATCTGGACAAAGAAATCTACAGAAAATTACTCTGAGGGAATAGGGAGGCTTGCAGAGGCGGTAAAAGAAGCGGATGCGGTTGTGATAGGAGCAGGTTCCGGTTTATCCACTTCGGCGGGACTTACGTATTCCGGGGAGCGTTATGAAAGGTATTTTGGGGATTTTATAGCGAAATACCATATCCGGGACATGTATTCCGGAGGTTTTTATCCCTACCCGGATCTGGAGGAATACTGGGCATGGTGGAGCAGGCATATTTATTATAACCGGTATATTGACGCCCCGGAGCCGGTCTATCCGAACTTGTATGGGGTGGTTGAGGATAAGGACTATTTTGTGCTGACAACGAATGTAGACCACCAGTTCCAGAGAGCGGGATTTGATAAAAAACGGCTGTTTTATACCCAGGGGGATTATGGGCTGTGGCAGTGCTCCAGGCCATGCCATCAGAAGACGTATGATAATGAGGATGCGGTACGGAAGATGATTTCAGAGCAGCGGGATATGAAGATCCCGGCGGTGCTGATACCGAAATGTCCCGTCTGCGGTGCGCCCATGACGATGAACCTGCGCTGTGACAATACTTTTGTGCAGGACGAAGGCTGGTATGCGGCATCAGGGCGGTATGATGATTTTATCCGCCGGCATAAAGAGACGCGTATTTTATTTTTGGAGCTTGGGGTGGGAGGAAATACCCCGGTTATCATTAAATATCCGTTCTGGCAGATGACGGCGGAAAATCCGAAAGCTGTATATGCCTGTATCAATTATGGGGAAGCGGTCTGCCCAAAGGAGATTGAGGAGCGGGCTATATGTATAGATGGAGATATTGGGGCAGTATTAAAACTGCTTTAGTATATCATGATGCCCGACATCCAACATTTTTAAAATCTGGTGCGCAATAAACATAAACTTCGTTCATTTGAAAGCGAAATGAAAATATCAGGTCAAATCAGATCGAATCGGGTCAAAATCGGGTCGTCACATTGACACGATTGACCCGATTTGATATAATATGTCCAGCAAATGGGCAAAGGAGATGGCGTTATGCTTTTTCGGGAAAGTGAAATCGTAGAATTGAAGGAAATAGTCGTAGACGATATAAAAAAGGAAATTATTGCTTTTGCTAACTGTGACGGCGGTAAATTGTATATTGGCATCCGAGATGACGGCACAGTAGTCGGACTGGATAATCCTGACAGCGTTTCTTTGCAGATCAGTAATATGGTAAGAGATGCAATTAAGCCTGATGTGACGATGTTCCTGCATTATAAAACAATAAAGGAAGATGGAAAAGAAATTGTCGTGGTGGATATTCAGCGCGGAACGGATCGGCCCTATTATCTCGCTAAAAAAGGGATGCGTCCGGAGGGCGTATATGTCAGACAGGGATATTCTTCTGTTCCGGCCACCGACACGACAATCCGCCGTATGATTAAGGAAACGGATGGAGACCGTTTTGAGGCTATGCGTTGCTTAAATCAGGAGCTTACATTTGAAGCCGTAAAAAAAGAATTTGCGCTTCGGAAAGTGGAGTTTGGATTACAGCAAATGCGCACTTTGAGGTTGCTCGATCAGGATAACCTTTACAGTAACCTGGGTCTTCTTCTGTCTGATCAATGCGTCCATACAATTAAAGTCGCTGTTTTTCAGGGAACAGATCAGACAATTTTTAAGGATCGCCGGGAATTTACCGGATCGCTGATGCAGCAAATGAATGAAGTTTATGATTTTATCGATTTTCGCAATCAAACTCGTGCAACTATAGAAAGATTGCTGAGGATTGATGTCAGGGATTACCCTGAGATTGCCGTTAGGGAGGCATTGCTAAATCTGTTAGTTCACCGTGATTATTCCTTTAGCGCCAGTGCGCTTATCAGTATTTATGCGGATCGGATTGAATTCGTATCTATTGGCGGATTAATGCCGGGAATTGATCTGGAAGATATTATGGTAGGTATTTCTGTATGCAGAAATCAGGATCTTGCGAATGTGTTCTATCGGCTGCACCTGATTGAGGCTTACGGTACTGGCATGGGAAAGATTATGAGGGCATACGAAGGAATGGAAGAAAAACCTTCGATTGAAACGACCAAAAATGCCTTTAAGATCATATTGCCTAATATTAACGCAAAATATGAAACAGGAAAGACTTTCGTGCCGAAAGCGGAATCAATCAAAGATTCTGTTACCGAACCAGAAAAAAGTTTGGGTAATAATGAAGAAAGAGTACTGGAATATGCCCGGTCTCATGGCTCTGTTACAAGAAATGATGTAATCGAATTGCTTGAAGTAAGTACATCTACCGCTTCCAGAGTTCTTAGGAAAATGGTAAGAAGCAACTTGCTAAAGCAGAATGGAAAAGCAAGAAACACCAATTACACTGTTATAAAATAATAAAATGGTGCGCAAAGAACATAACACCCCGGTTATCATTAAATATCCGTTCTGGCAGATGACGGCGGAAAATCCGCAGGCGGTTTCTGCTTCCGTTTATAAAAAACGCATTGAAATCATTCGGTTGTCCAATTATAATTGTATGACGATAATGCTACAGAAAAGGGCAAAAGGAGGAAAGGAGCAGCAGAACAAATGAAACGGCTGTTTTTATTGGAAGATGATCTGAGTTTAATAAACGGGCTTTCCTTCGCTGTAAAAAAGCAGGGATATGAGATCGTGATTGCCCGTACCACACTGGAGGCGGATGCATTATGGGCAGATGGCAAATATGATTTAGTCATTCTGGACGTGTCGCTCCCTGACGGCTCCGGCTTTGATTTCTGTAAAAAGATACGGCAGACCTCAAAAGTACCCATTATGTTTCTCACTGCCGCTGATGAAGAAACAGATATTATCATGGGGCTTGACATCGGGGGCGATGATTATATGACGAAGCCGTTCAAGCTGGCAGTTTTCCTTTCAAGAATCAACGCACTGCTGCGCAGGAGCGAGAATTTCTGCACGGCTGTCACAGAATTGAATTCAGGCGGCGTCTGTATCCAGCTTTTAAAAGGGGAAGTGTATAAAAGGGGAGAACCGGTTGAACTGACAGCAAGCGAATATAAGCTGCTGTGCCTGTTTATGGAAAATCCTGACCAGATACTTTCCCAGGAGCAGATTTTGGGCAGACTATGGGACGCGGGCGGAAGCTATATAGACAACAATTCCCTTACCGTGTATATCCGCAGGCTCCGTACAAAAATTGAGGATGATCCGGGGGAACCGAAACGGATTGTCACTGTCCGTGGTATGGGGTATAAGTGGAACACGGTGGATTGAGTTGAGGTGCAGGATGAAAATATTTGTAAACCGGAAAATCAAATGGCTCTTTGGCGGTATTTTGCTATGCGTTTTGTTTTTTACATTGATTGCGATCCTGTTTATGGAACTTGAAGTCAGAAATGCGTCAGTATACACAATCGCCTGCTTTTTACTGATGAGCGCCGCGATACTGGCGCTTTTGTTCGGGTATTTCAGGGAGCAGCATAAGATCATGGAAAACGCTATTTTGCAGATCACGGAATATATATCCGGCAGCAAGGATGTCACCATTGAATGTAATGATGAAGGCGAATTATACAGATTGTTCCATGAAGTGAATTCTCTGGCTGCTATCTTAAATGCCCATGTGGAGAATGAAAAAAGGGCAAAAAAATTTCTAAAGAATACCATATCTGATATTTCCCATCAGTTAAAGACGCCCCTTGCCGCTCTTAATATTTATATGGGGCTGATACAGGACGAAGCAAAGGGGCTGCCGACGATTCAGGAATTTTCCCGGCTCTCCGAGCAGGAGCTTGACCGGATCGAAGCGCTGGTGCAGAACCTTTTGAAAATCACAAAGCTGGATGCCGGCATGATTGTGCCTCAAAAATCACTGGAAAATGTGTCGGAGATTGCGGAAAGCGTCAAAAAGCACTTCCTGTTCCGGGCAGATCAGGAAGGAAAAGAAATCGGTCTGTCAGGCAGTGGGGAGACCGTATTTTTATGTGACCGTAGCTGGATGATCGAAGCAATCAGCAACCTTGTGAAAAATGCCCTTGACCATACGGAAGAAGGCGGCTGCATCCGCATGGAATGGCGGGTATCTGCTTCGATTCTCCAGATCACCGTAAAGGATAATGGCAGCGGCATCCATCCGGAGGACTTACACCATATTTTCAAGCGGTTTTACCGGAGCCGCTATTCGAAAGACACCCAGGGGATTGGTCTTGGGCTGCCACTTACAAAAGCCATTGTAGAAGCCCATAACGGAACGATTGAAGTAGATAGCGCTTTAGGCAGGGGAACCTCTTTCACGATGAATTTTTTAATTCCAACAAAATTGTAGGGTAATTGTAATATAGGTGTAGGATTTCTCTGCTATATTTGGGGCTATCAAAACGAAAAAGAGGTGTTTACACAATGGATTTATTAGAAGTCAGCAATGTCAGTAAGACATACGGAAGCGGCGAAGCTGCCGTAAAGGCATTAAAGAATGTCTCATTTTCCGTTCCAAAAGGTGAGTATGTGGCGATTGTGGGGGAATCCGGATCTGGGAAAAGTACACTCTTAAACATGATAGGAGGGCTTGATACGCCCACATCCGGAAAGGTAGTCATCAGTGGAAAGGAAATTTTTTCCATGAATGACCGCAAGCTTACTATTTTCAGACGGAGAAATATTGGCTTTATCTTTCAGGCGTTCAATCTGATCCCGGAACTGACCGTAGAGCAGAATATTGTTTTTCCGGTGCTCCTTGATTACCAGAAGCCGGACAGAAAGTATCTGGAAGAACTGCTTTCGGTGCTGAACCTGAGGGAACGGCGCAGACACCTGCCCAGCCAGTTATCCGGCGGACAGCAGCAGAGGGTGGCAATCGGGCGTGCGCTGATTACACGTCCGGCTTTAATCCTTGCGGACGAGCCAACAGGAAATTTAGACTCGCAGAATACCAGCGAAGTGATTGCGCTGTTAAAAGAAGCATCAAAAAAGTATGAGCAGACAATTATTATGATTACACACAGCCGCAGTATTGCACAGACGGCAGACCGTATCCTGCAGGTGTCAGACGGAGAACTTACTGATTTGGGGAGGTGCAGGGAATGAATAGTTATTTAAGCCTTGTGCCTATTTCGGGAAAGGTGCACAAACGCCAGAACCGCATGACGATTTTCTGTGTTATTATTTCCGTGCTGCTTGTCACTGCGATTTTCAGTGTGGCGGATATGTGGATTCGGGCATCAAGTGAGGGGCTGCAGCAGAAACATGGAAACTGGCATATCCGGTTGGAAAATATCTCTCAGGACACAGCAGAAGAGATCAGCCGGCGCCCGGATGTTGCCGCCATCGGCTGGTCAGAAACATTTAACACAGACGCAGACCAGCCTTTCTATATCGGGGAGAAAAAAGCTGCATTATACGGTGCTGACAGTATTTATCTGGCAGAGCTTGTCAATGCCCTTGAAGAAGGCGCTCTGCCGCAAAGTGACAATGACATTATGCTTAGTTCCAATGCGCGCCTTGCATTAGATGTAAAGATTGGTGATCATGTGACGGTGAAGACACCTTCGGGAGATACGGATTTTACGGTATGCGGTTTTGGGTCGGATGACGCTGACACTTATCAGGGGCAGACCTATCTGGTTGCTGTATATATGATGCGGGATGCGTATATCGGGGTCATGGAACAAAACAATATTCCGGTTAACCCAACCTGTTATATTCAATTTCAGGATGTGTCAAAGGCATCCGGTATCATTGCCAAAATCAGGCAGCAGTATGATCTGCCGGAGGAAGATATTTCGGAAAATACAGCAATTATGGGTCTTGCCGGACAAAGCAGCAATAAATCTATGCATAATATTTACGGAATAGCGGCAGTCTTGTTCATGTTAGTATTATTGGCTGGCGTATTGATGATTTCCGGCAGTATGAACAGTAATGTAGCGCAGCGGACAAAATTTTTTGGAATGATGCGCTGTATTGGTGCAAGCCGCCAGCAGATTATCCGGTATGTGCGGCTGGAAGCGTTAAACTGGTGCAAAACGGCTGTGCCTGTTGGATTGGTCACAGGTACGGCAATTGAATGGGGTATTTGTGCATTCTTACGTTATGGAGTTGGCGGTGAATTCGCCGCTATGCCGGTATTTGCCTTAAGCCCTGTCGGCCTGATCAGCGGGGCAACGGTTGGAATTGTAACTGTCTTGCTGGCAGCGCAGTCTCCTGCAAAACGTGCATCTAAAGTTTCCCCGATGGCAGCGGTTTTGGGAAATTCGGATACGGCATTTTCTGTACACCATACAACAAAACGGAAGATCAGAAGGGTTGAAAGAACTTTGGGAATCCACCATGCAACAGCATCTAAGAAAAACTGGTTTTTATTGACAGCCAGCTTTTCACTCAGTATTATACTGTTTCTTTGCATTTCCGTAGGGTTGGATTTTGTGCATGAGCTGTTTCCCGTAATGCGGTCATGGCAGCCGGATATTACCCTTGTCGGCTATGCAAATGAGCGTGTACTGAATCAGGATTTAAGTGATGTAATCAGCGGGATTACCGGTGTCGAGCATATTTGGGGCAGTTCTTACATGGAGAATGTCCCTGTTACTTCTTCGCAGCAGGAAATCAATCATGTCAATATAACGTCATACAGCGAGTATATGTTGGACTGTGCAGAGGATAGTCTTGTACAGGGAAATTTATCGGAAGTTTATGGGGACAGCGGCAAGGCTATGACAGTTTTGAATAAAGATAATCCGATAAAAGTTGGAGACATCATTCAGGTAGCGGGACAGGAGATCGAGGTTGTATGCGGCATATCCAGTGGGCTGTATCCCAGCGAATACAGCATAATTTGCTCACAGGAAACGTTTGCCCGGCTGACAGGGGAAGAAAATTACAGTATGATAGGGATACAATTAAGCAGACAGGCTTCGGATGAAACGGTAAAACAGATCAACAGTCTTGCGGAAAGCAATGTTGTTTTTGAGGATCAGCGCAGGCGGAATCAGGAAGATGCCAATACCTGGCTGGCTACAAAATTTCTGTTGTATAGTTTTATGGCAATCATTGCGATGATTACGCTGTTTAACATAATCAACAGCATTTCTATGAGTGTAACTGCCCGAATAAGGCAGTATGGAGCTATGAGGGCGGTTGGTATGGATGGGGAACAGCTTACTCGGATGATTGCTGCGGAAGCCTTTACTTACGCTGTCTCCGGTCTTATCGTTGGCAGTGGCACAGGAATCGTTTTAAGCCGTTTTTTGTATGTGAAACTGGTTACACAGTATTTTGGAAGCCAGTGGAGTCTGCCGGTCGTTTTGATTGCTATTATTGTTGTATTCGATACAGTTTCTGCCGCGGTAGCAGTATATGCACCTGCAAAGCGGATTCGAAACATGCCAATTACAGCAACGATTAATGAATTGTAACAGGAATAAATGATAAAAATCTGCTGCACGATGGAAAAGCTGTTGTGCAGCAGAAGAATGTAAAGAAGAGCCTTCCCGAACGATAGGATATATGCTATCTTCTCTCGCTGCATCGAACATTTCCTGCAGATTTGGATAAATCCTGCTGTCCACACTTTGACCATTTTCTATCAAACCTTCAACCGTCTTGACCAACTTTTAACCGCAAACGGCAGGCACAAAACACCGACCAAAACCGGAACAGCAATCAGCAAATATGGTGACCACACATATTTACCAAAAACGCAAAATGTATTTGTACGGAAAATATCAGCTCCACTTCCCACTAAGGGAATGAAATCCAATGCCTTCTGCACTCCATATGGCAGATACTCAGTAATCATCATCGGTCCATATACAACTGCCAAACTAAACAATAAAGCCAATACATTGCTCCTCGTTTTGGCTGATATAAACATGACCACTCCCGCAAATCCGATTACCCCTAAAAAACAAATGCATATTCATAGGTGCAATGGCAATCAGTTTGATTGTCTGGATCGGCATATCCCATCCGACAGTGCCCAAAAAGAAAATCTGTGACACAAGGTTTCCAGCGATTAGAATTGCAAAAAATTCTGCCGTAAAGGACAAACCTACGCCTATTTTTGCAAAAGCAATTTTTTTCCATCCATTTTTCGTCGTTAAGAGCAGTGAACTTGTATTATTGTACCACTCTCCCGCAAATAATGATGACAAAACAATCCCAAGGAACAGCGCCATTACAACGCCCATATCTGGAACTATACTTCCAAGAAGATTTGACCAGCCTTCTGTCCATTCGTATCGAAACGGCTCTTTTACCTTTGCATTTATCTGCAAAAGATACTCTTTTTCATTCCCGTTTTGACCATTATTTTCCAGGAAAGCTTCAATGATATTTTGCCTTCTTTCATAAAATCCTGTTAATTTTCCCGGTTCCACATAGTTCATCATTGTCTTATAGCTCCCTGTGTCCAAAAGTTCCGGATATAAGGTTCCTAACCAGCTATTAATGATATGCATATCCGTCTTTTCCAATTCCCTGTCAACACCGGCAGTTCCAATATTCTGATAGTTACTAACCATCTTCTGAAGGCTCTGATCCGTCAGTTCGTAAGCGATTCATCGCTTACGAAGAAAATGGTTTGGTTTATGCTTTTTGGGCATGAATTGAAATGCAAAATGGGTATGGGAATCTGTATTGACACATCGTCAGAATAAATGTACAGTAATTGTAATGACGCGGCGTCAGAATAATATTGATAGATAAGCCTGAAGGAGGTTGTTGACATATACCAGTCTCCAGGATTTGAAAGTTTTATCTGTACGCTCAGCAATACTTATGTAGAGGAAGAACATCTGGATGAAGCATTTCCAGACAAAGGAAGAGATCTTTCTGGCTTTGCTGCAAAAGGAGTATGAATTATGGGTTCATAGGCTGAGACAGATTCGGGCGGAACATGAAAGGATGAATGGGGAGGAATTTGCGGACGCATTGGCTCATTCCCTGGAGGAACGGGAAAACCTGCTGAAGATTATGTCTATGAACCACTACGATATGGAGGATAACAGCCGGATGGAACGGCTGATTGAGTTTAAAGTGGTATATGGACAGTCTCTGAAAGAGGTTAGGAATTGCCTGGACAAGTTTTCCCGGAAATGACGGTTCAGGAGAAGCAGGATTTTATTTTCTCCTTTTTCCCCTTTATGTTTGGGATTTATCCATATACGGTGGTAACGGAAAAGCAGAGAGAAGCAATGAAGCAGGCGGATGTCAACTATGTGTATCTGTCGATTTATGAGATTACATTTGCGGAGATTAAAAAATTATTGGGAGTATGAAGGAGAAGAAAATCATGGAATATACAAAGTTAGGAAATACAGAGATTGAAATATCAAAATTATGTGTGGGCTGCATGAGCTTCGGCAAGGCGGGAACCATGCATGACTGGACGCTTAATGAGGAGAAAAGCGGAGAGATCATCCGGCACGCACTGGAACTGGGGATTAATTTCTTTGATACAGCCAACGGCTATTCTGCCGGAACCAGCGAGGAATATCTGGGGCGGGCAATTAAAAACTATGGGGTAAGGAATCAGATGGTCATTGCTTCAAAGGTGTATTTTAATGAAGGAAGGCTGTCTAAGAAGGCGATCATGCGGGAAATTGAGGGGAGTCTTAGGAGGCTTGGCACGGATTATCTGGATCTGTACATTATCCATCGCTTTGACTATGACACCCCCATTGAGGAAACCATGGAGGCTTTGCATGAACTGGTCAAGCAGGGAAAGGTGCGGGCCCTGGGGGCTTCTGCCATGTACGGATACCAGTTCCACAATATGCAGCTTGCGGCAAGGGATCACGGCTGGACCTTGTTTTCTGCCATGGAGAATCACTATAATCTGCTGTACCGGGAGGATGAGAGGGAACTGATTCCCATTTGCAGGCAGATGGGAGTGTCTTTAATGCCTTACAGCCCTCTGGCCGCAGGACATCTGGCCAGGGCTGTCTGGCAGTCGGATTCCCTGCGGGGACAGACGGACCGGGTGGCAAGGGGCAAGTATGACTCCATGGAGCAGCAGGATATGAGGATCGTGGAGCGTGTCCATGAGCTGGCAAAAAAGTATGAATGCAAAATGTCACAGATTGCCCTTGCATGGCAGTGGGCAAAAGGGGTGGCCTCTCCGATTATCGGCGCGACTAGGCTTAAGTATCTGGATGAAGCCGCAGGGGCGCTGGCAATTGGGCTAAAACCGGAGGATGTAAACTATCTGGAGGAGTGCTATGTGCCTCACCCGGTTGTGGGAGCAATCGATAAAAATCCGGAGCAGGGGGTGATTCTGCTGGATGAGAAAAAGTAAGGGGACGGAACCGAAATGTAAAAATGCCTGAAAAGCATTTGATGAAAGAAAAATCAAGCATTTTACTTGAAGCCTGAATTTCGGTAAGATATAGGTATCAGAGGCGCGCCTGATGAACCATAAAACGAAAGGCATGAGGGTAAAATGAGCAGAGAATATGAAGGACTTGCCCGGAAAATTCTGGATAAAGTGGGCGGGAAAGAAAATGTGCTGGATGTATATCACTGCCAGACCAGGCTGCGATTCCGGCTGGCAGAGGAAGGGAAGGCGGACCAGGCCGGCCTTGACTCCATGGACGGGGTGGCCAAGGTGCTGATCAGCGGAGGCGTGTTCCAGGTGGTAATCGGTACCCATGTAAAATATGTGTTTGAGGAGATCGACAGGCTGGTGGGGCCGAAAAAGGCAGAGGAGAGCGCGGGAGGAAACCAGGGCGGACCAAAGAGGAATCCGGCGGAAGTGGTGATTGACTTTGTATCCGGAACCTTCCAGCCCATTATTCCGGCTCTTTCCGGAGCGGGAATGGTGAAAGCCTTGCTGGCGCTGCTGGTGGTATTTGAGCTGATTGACAACCAGTCCCAGACGTATTATCTTCTCAACCTGTTCGCGGACGGGGTATTCTACTATCTGCCCCTTCTGCTGGCAGTGACCGAGGCGCAGAAGCTGAAATGCAACCCCATTCTGGCGGCGGGAGTGGCGGCGATCATGCTTCATCCCGACTGGGCGGCACTGGTAACCGCGGGGGAAGCGGTCCATTTCTTTCAGATCATCCCCTTTACCCTGACTACCTATACAGGCAGTGTGATCCCCATTATCCTGGTGGTGCTGGTGCAGGCATATGTGGAGAAATGGCTGGACCGGCTGATTCCCAAGGCGGTAAAGCTGGTATTTGTCCCCATGCTGACCTTCCTGATTATGGGCACCCTGGCCCTTTCGGTTCTGGGGCCCATAGGAAGCGTTCTTGGAAACGGGCTGGGTGTGTTCTTCACATTCTTAAGCACCAATGCAAGCTGGGCTCCGGCTGTAGTAATCGGAGGCTTTTTGCCGCTGATGGTCATGTTCGGGCTTCACAACGGCGTGGCGCCTCTTGGTGTTATGCAGATGGCGGACCTTGGGTATGACAGTATTTTCGGGCCGGGATGTGTGTGTTCTAATATCGCCCAGGGAGTTGCCTGTCTGGTGGTATTCCTGCGGACAAAGGACGGAAAGCTGAAACAGATCGCCGGTTCCGCCAGTGTGACCGGCCTGATGGGAATCACGGAACCGGCTCTTTACGGGGTTAATCTGCCGAAAAAATACCCGCTGGCAGCGGCCATGATCGGCGGCGGATGCGGGGGCTTATACGCGGGTTTGACCCACACCCACCGGTTTGCCACAGGATCTTCCGGGCTTCCGGCCGTACTGCTTTACATAGGCGACAATTCCATGACCTGCTTCTACAATATTTTGATCGCGCTGGTTATTTCCGCAGTGGTTTCCGGGGTGCTGACCTATATCCAGTCATTGAAATTTGAGGCAGTCCCGGATTTTACAAGGAAAGGGGAGAGCCTGCAGGAAACCCCTGCCCCTGCGGAGAAAGAGGAGAGCCTGCAGGAAGCTCCTGCCCCTGCGGAGAAAGGGGAAAACCGGCAGGAAGTTCCGGCAGCGGAAGGGATGGCAGTTCCGGAAGTCGACAGCGGGAGTGGTGAGGACAGAACGATTTACAGTCCCATGAACGGCGAGATCATCACATTGGAGGAGATTGGAGACGGTGTGTTTTCCGTAGGCGTTCTTGGACAGGGCTGCGGAATCCGGCCGGCGGAGGGGAAGGTCTATGCCCCCTTTGACGGGGAAGTGATTCTGGTGGCGGACACCAAGCATGCCATCGGGATCCGGAGCAGGGACGGAATGGAGATTATGATTCATGTAGGG
The DNA here is from genome assembly GCA_951800145.1 of uncultured Lachnospiraceae bacterium. GTDB lineage: Bacteria > Bacillota > Clostridia > Lachnospirales > Lachnospiraceae > Caccovicinus. Next base: position 37,987 of record CATOJE010000020.1, read on the forward strand.
CTGGAAACCGTGGAACTGGGGGGAGAGGGCTTTGACCCGGTGGTGAAAACAGGGGATCTGGTAACTAAGGGACAGCTTCTCATGAATTTCGACCTGGAAAAGATCGGGAAAAAATACCCTACGGTTACCGCGTTTCTGATTACCAACAGTTTTGCGTATCAATCGGTGTCACTGGTAAAACAGGGCAGAAGCCAGGTTGGAGAAGTGATGATAAAAGCAGAGAAGCAGTAAGGGGGGGAGAAGATGGGAAAAGGAATGAAGGAAGGGTTTTTGTGGGGAGGCGCTACGGCTGCCAACCAGTTTGAGGGCGGCTGGCAGGAGGGCGGAAAGGGAATATCGGTTCCTGATGTGATGACAGGCGGGACTAAAACCTCCCCCCGCCATGTGACGGACGGAATTTTTGAGAACTACCATTATCCCAGCCATGAGGCGGTGGATTTTTATCATCGTTACAAGGAGGATATTGCCCTGTACGGGGAGATGGGCTTTAAAGTGTTCCGCATGTCCGTCAACTGGACGCGGCTGTTTCCAAGAGGGGACGAGGAGGAGCCCAATCAGGAGGGAATCGCGTTTTACCGAAATGTATTTTCCGAGTGCAGGAAATATGGAATCGAGCCCCTGGTCACAATCAGCCACTATGAGCTGCCCTATTATCTGGCAAAGGAGTATGGCGGGTGGAGCAGCCGGAAGCTGATTGACTTTTATCTGAAGTATTGCGGCGTGCTTTTCCGGGAGTACAAGGATCTGGTACACTACTGGCTGACCTTTAATGAGATCAATATTCTGCTCATGGGGGCCTACGGAAATATTATGGGAGGCGGAATCCTGCCTCCGGGGAAGGATACCCAGGTGGGGGTCCTGGCAGGTCTGGATGAAAGCTGGGATGATGAACAGCGGCGTTACACGGCTCTTCACCACCAGCTTGTGGCAAGCGCCAAGGCGGTGAAGCTGGCCCATGAAATCAACGGGGACAACCAGGTGGGCTGCATGATTCTCAGCCGCATTGCCTATCCTTACACCTGTCGTCCGGATGATGTGCTAAAAGGCCAGCACACCATGGAGCTTGCCAATTATTACTGTGGTGATGTCCATGTGCGGGGAGCGTATCCGGCCTTTGCCAGGCGGTTGTGGAGGGAGAAGGGGATAGAGATTCCTTTTGCACTGGGAGATAAGGAGGCGCTGAAGGAGGGAACCGTGGATTTCCTCAGCTTCAGCTATTACTCCAGCAGCACGGCCACGGATGATATGACCGTTCCGGTGGCATCGGGAAATATGATGCGGGGGCCGGCCAACCCTTACCTGGAGCAGAGCCAGTGGGGCTGGACTATTGATCCCAAGGGGCTGCGCTATCTTTTAAATGAATTTTACGGGCGGTATCAGATCCCCCTCATGGTGGTGGAGAACGGTCTGGGGGCGGAGGATAAGGTGGAGGCGGACGGCAGCATCCATGATCCTTACCGCATTGCATATATGAGGGAGCATATCCGGCAGATGGAGGAGGCCGTGGAGGACGGCGTGGATCTCATAGGCTACACCGTCTGGGGCTGTACCGACCTGGTAAGCGCGGGAACCGGGGAGATGGCGAAGCGCTACGGGCTTGTGTATGTGGACAAGGACAACCAGGGAAAAGGGACTCTGGAGCGAAGGAGGAAGGACAGCTTTTACTGGTATCAGAAGGTAATTGCTTCCAACGGGAAGGATTTATCATAGGGAGTTTGAACTATGGCGGTTGCTTTGGGGCAGCCGCCAATGTTATAGGAAGACCACATGAAGCAGTGAACGGTAATATGCGGGGATAGGAGGCAATGATCTATATGGAACTTCGGGTACTGGAGTACTACCTGATGGTGGCAAGGGAAGAAAATATTACAAAGGCAGCAGAGCTTCTGCATATTACACAGCCAACCCTCTCCAGGCAGCTTGCCCAGATGGAGGAGGAGCTGGGAGTCCAGCTGTTTCAACGGGGGAAGCACCGCATTATCCTTACGGAAGACGGGCTTTTTTTGAAGCGGCGGGCCAAAGAACTGATTGACCTGGCGGATAAGACAAAATCCGAGCTGAAGCGGAGTGAAGAAAACTTAAGCGGGACAATCTCCATCGGCAGCGGGGAGACGAAAAGCATGGGTCTGCTGGCAGACTGGATGACTGGTTTTCATAAAGAACATCCCCAGGTGACCTTTGATATTTACAGTTCTACCGCTGACCGCATTAAGGACCGTATTGAGAAGGGACTGACGGATATCGGCCTTTTGACGGAGCCGGTGGAGGTGGGGAGATATCAGTTTATCCGTTTGCCGGGGAAAGCCAGATGGGGAGTGCTGGTGGGGAGTGATTCTGAACTTGGAAGAAAGACTGCCGTAAAGGCGGAGGATTTATGGGAGATTCCTGTTTTGCTGCCCAGACGGGATTCTGTGAAGAACGAATTGGCAAACTGGTTTGGCGACAGCTATGACAGGCTCAACCTCCTGGGGACTTATAATCTGGTCTACAATGCCGCTGTGATGGCGGACAGTTCCGGCGGGGCGGTTCTGTGCATGGAACATGATAATCTTTACCGGAATCTGAGATTTGTGCCCCTGGAGCCGGTTTTATCCACCGGGGCTGTGCTGGTGTGGAAGAAAGGGCAGTTCCTTTCACCGGTTATGAATCACTTTGTCCGGTATTTGAGAAATGCCGAAAAAGCATTAGTGCTGAAAGGAGGGAAAGAAACGATATGACGATGGATGAGGTAGGCAGACAGTATCAGATTCCCAGGAACATTCTGGAGGAATATGAAAGATGGGGAGGCTGCCATGGAGAAAGGAACGGAATGGAAGCATGGCAGTATGATGACCAGGATCTGGAAAATTTAAGTATGATGATGACGCTTCATGATATCGGTTTTGCCGGTGAGGAGGTTGAAACGTATATGGGCCTGGTTCTTCAGGGCACAGATAGCAAAGAGGAACGCCTCCAGCTCCTGGAACAGAAGCGCCACAGACTGCTGGATGAGATTCATTTTCAGGAACAGAAGCTGGATCGGTTGGATTATTTAAGGTATGAGATTAAAAATTTTGCACAGTCTGGCTGAATAAGACACAAAGGACGGAACTTCTATGGGAATCGGATTAAGAGCAGTACAGAGCCAGAAGGTATCACAAGGCCTGGTTCAGCAAGCCGCTATTTTGCAAATGAGTTCCCCTGAGCTTACCAGCTATAAAGTGGCAGCAATACAGCTGGATACAAAGAATAATAAGCTGGATAATGCCTATGGCCTCAGCAACAATATCGTGGCCTACTACATCACGCCTGTCACCCAGTCTCTGGGATATACCAGAGCGGCATTTAATTTCTGCTTTACCTTAATGTCCATAGTTAGTTTTCTGGCGACTCCGGTTTATGGATGGAGGTTTATGAAAGTTCCCATCCGGAAAATCATAGTGATCGGGGGAGCGGCGGGAGCAGCCTTTTTCTGGTATACTGGATGACAGAAAAAGGCTGTATTGCTAATGGAGATTAAAGGAGATAGGCATATGGGAAGATTCAGTAAGGGCTACACATCTGTTTTTATCGGAAAATGAGATATCCAATATCAAGAAATATGTACCGCAGGCACTAAAAGAAGTCGGGAGTTTGGTTGTCGCAGAGAACGCCAGCGGCTTTCCGGTTGCATTTATGGGAGTAGAGGGGCAGCGGCTTGAAATGCTGTTCATTCTGCCCACCGAAAGGGGAAAAGGGTTGGGGAAAACGCTGCTTCAATGCGGGATCAAGGATTACTCGGTTAATGAGCTGGCGCATGATGCGGACGGTAAGAAATATCTTTACGACCTGCTGGCAATAAAAAAAGAAACGAGCAGCCCGCTTGAGTAAAAACTGTACAGTGAAAACCCATCTCTTTTACAAATGATTGTATCGGAAGGATGAAGTTTTGTCAATAGAAATAATGAAAATAATCAATAACAAGGTCGCATCTGTTATTTTTTGATTCCATTTTATATCTTTTCACATGAAAGCCGCTTTGAGGAGTATAATAGTGATAAAGATAAGTTGGAAACCTTAAAGGCCGAATACGCAGATATTATAGCACGGTTACTCTATTTAATTTAAACTATATGAACCCAGTTATTTCCAACAATATATTTTGCAAGAAATGGCTGGGTAAAATTATGAGTGAATAGTAAAATAATCAAAAAGGAGAAGGGGGTATATATAGCGCAGTTCGGAAAAAATAGGAACTCTACGCTTCGTAGGTTGTTTCGCGGGGAAACGGGCGGTAGAATATGTCTATATTCGGGAAGAGAGGTACTTACAGATGGGTTATGTAACAGGAAAGACCATAAAAGAATTGAGAGAAAAAAGAAAAATGACACAGAAGGAGCTTTCGGAAGTGATTGGTGTCAGTGATAAGACTGTGTCAAAATGGGAAACAGGAAAAGGACTTCCAGATATTGGAATCATTGAGGAGCTGGCAAAGGCGCTGGGGGTTTCTGTGGCGGAACTGCTGACAGGAGATTTAAGGGAGAATGCAAACCAGTCAGCGAATATGCGGAGGATGTGCTTTTATGTCTGTCCGGTCTGCGGGAATATTATCACCTCCGTGGGGCATGGCTCTTTTTCCTGCTGCGGGCTTACCCTGCCGGAGGCGGAGCCGGAAAAAGACAATGGCGGACACAGTATTTGCGTTGAGACCATAGACGACGAATATTCCGTGACGATGGATCATTCCATGGAGAAAGGACATTACATTTCTTTTATCGCCTATGTGACATCGGATGCCCTTGATCTGGTGAAGCTGTATCCGGAGCAGGGGATTTCCGTGCGGTTCAGGAAAAAGGGGCATGGCTTCCTTTACGCGTATTGCAACAGGCATGGAATGTTTAAAGCGATGCTCTGATTTTTATCTCCCTTTTCGGAATCGTATGCCTATTGGGAAATTTCTATCGAATAGCAAATCTTTTCCCAGACAAAACGCAGGGCATGATGTTAGGTGCGCATGATGAGAGGGGGATTTTGTCCTTTTAATGTTGGCGGTTTTCTGGTATACTGAATGGCATAAATACGGATTAGGTTTGAAGGGTGCAGAGAATGGATCAGGATGTGTTATATTTTTTTGACAGGAAGCCGGAGGCATTGCCTTTGTATGAGGCTTTTGAAGAAAGAGTTTTTTCAGAGGTGGACGGCGTGAAGGTCAAAGTGCAGAAAACGCAGATTGCTTTTTCCAATAGACGCCAGTTTGCGTTCGTTTCCTTCCTGCCGGTGCGGAAGGCGAAGGAGCGGCCGAAGGTTTATATTGTGGTGACCTTCGGGCTGGGATACCGTTTGGAGTCCCCGCGCATAGATGCGGCGGTGGAGCCGTACCCCGGACGCTTTACCCACCATGTGCTGGTTTCCGGGACGGAGGAGGTTGATGATGAGCTGATGGGATGGGTGAAGGAGGCTGCTGTCTTTTCAGCTGGTAAGCGCTGAATGGAACCGCTTCTTTTTAGGCGGCGATACAGGCAGGCAGCGGAGCGCTTACAGGCGGTTTGCGCCAGCAGACCGGAATATGGCGGCCTTTTTCTGCTATGACGGGTAGTGGGAAAAGGCTGTCTGGAAACAGTGGTAGATTGGAATTTATAAAGGAGCTGACTATGCTTGATAAAATACCAGATAGAGAGGAAATGACAACGTTAGTTGGAAAATCTTTATATGAAATATGGAATAAATTATGTGTATTAATTGATGAAAAATATGATATGGATTGTTTGTGGAATAAAGGTGGTAAAGCATGGACCTATGAATATAAATACCGTCGTGGCGGCAAAACATTGTGTGCGTTATACGCAAGAGAAGGATGTGTAGGCTTTATGGTTATTCTGGGAAAAGATGAACGTTTTAAATTTGAAAATAATAGGGAAAATTATTCTACGGAGGTTCAAAGAATATATGATGAAGCTAAAACTTTCCATGATGGAAAATGGATCATGTTTGAGCCGGTAGATACTTCTATGTTTGATGATTTCATGAAGCTATTAAGTATTAAAAGAAAGCCAAATAGAAAAATAATCAATATGCAGCAGTATCATTAATTATTACAGAGAGATATATTCCAGTTTGTTGAAGGGTTAGAAAACTGAAAGCCAGCGGTTAAAGGAACGGGGGGAGAAAATATGGCGGAATTATACGGGCCGGATTGTTTTAAAGGTATCCAGCAACATAATAAAGAAACACCTGATAGATACAGATGTCATGATGTTTGGAGATGGACTTGCCATACGAGACGAGTTTGACAATATTTTTATGGATTATCGGAATGAAAGCGAAATTACAATGGATATTCGATGGAATGACAGGATTACCTACGATGGAACATGGGAGAATAATCTGTTTAATTTTTTTACCAAAGTTACGCCTAAATTAACGGAGGATTTGAAGAAACCATTTAAGCTTGAGGGAATACAGCGGATAGATGAAACGCCGGTACACAAAGCGGTGAGGGAAGCATGGACAACAATCAACAAAAAAAACAGCAGAAAAATCAGCAGAATCAGCAGAAAAATCAGCAGAAACGCAAGAGGTATTGTTATCTGAAAGGCAGAAGCAAATACTTGCGTGCATGGAGTTAGAAGTATTATATAGGACAGAAGAAATTGCTGAAAAAATAGGGTTAAAAGGACCAAGGACAAGACAGTTACTGAATGAACTGGTGGCAATGGGCAGATTAACCTGCACAGCAGCTACTAAAAACAGAAGGTATATAAGGATTGAATAAGGCAGGGAATGACATGAAATTCGCTAATCGTTATGTATAAGACAAAAATTTACTTGCGATTTGCAAGATAAAATAAGCTTTTAGTCCCTGATTGACAGAAGAACAGACCGTTTCAAAGTGGGAGACGGATGAAACACGCCCCGATATCCGCCAGTCAAAGAAGATGGCGGTTCTGTATGGACTGCCACTGGATGAGCTGGTGGAGCTTGATATTGATATCAAGGAGATACAGGAAGTGATCGACCGGACCAGTGAGGAGGCATCGGATAAGATTGACTGGATGAAGGCATGGATCGGAAAATATCCGGTTCTGTCCCGGTATCGGGAGGAAGTGGATACGGATCGTTATGGGGCGGAGCTGGGTAAGCTGTTAGGGGATCTGGAAAAGAGATACGGATACAATGAACTGGATTCTTTCCCGGCTCTTTGTATGATATTGCTTGAGAGGCGCAGAATAAGTGGTAAGCATAGAGAAAAAGTTTTCCGGAGAGATGTATGTGCGGCAGATATTATGTAGATGATGAGACGGCAAGGGAAATCGAAAAGCTGATTCGGCAGGTGGACGAGAAGCTGCGGCAGGAGTCCATGGCAGCCCTTAGGAGAATTGCAGAGAAGGACATCTATCCTACCCAGATGGCTCCGGTTCTGGAAGGAGGAGGCGCATGTTTGCGCTGCGGGTGGCAAAGATGGGGATTTCCTGGATTTCAGGGAAAGCAGGTGATCTTTAACGCCAGATGTGAATCCGCTATGGAAAAGCCAATGTTTCGCGACAGTATCCGTCATGGCCGCATGGTGATTCCTGCCGCATGGTTTTATGAGTGGAACCGGAGGAAAGAAAAGAACACCTTTTACAGAAAGGACAGACCGGTTTTGTTTATGGCAGGGTGCTGCAGGCAATATGAGGATGGGGTGCGTTTTGTGATTCTCACCACCGGGGCCAATGCTTCCATGAAGCCTGTCCATGACCGGATGCCGCTGATTCTGGAGGAGGATGAGATCGCTCCGTGGATTCTGGATGAGAGACAAGCGGAGCATATCCTTCATAAGACGCCCTGCCTCCTGGAGAGGAGAACTGATTATGAGCAGCTGACGTTATTTTAGGCGATTGTGTCCGGACTCTCCTGAAGGATATGGTATCCCAGGGAAGCGTATTAATTGTCCACAGACTGAGGGCTGGTATAATTTACCAGTTGAAATAAGAACATATGTTTGCTAACATGTAAATGTGGGAGGTGAACATACGTTTGAATAAGATTATATTTCATATAGATGTGAATTCAGCCTTCCTCTCCTGGGAGGCTGTTTATCGTCTGGCTCATAAAGGGGGAAAGCAGGACTTAAGAACCATTCCTTCCGCCGTGGGCGGGGATGTGGCTCTGCGCCATGGGATCATTCTGGCCAAATCCATTCCCGCCAAAAGATACGGGGTGAAAACCGGAGAGGCTCTTTGGGAGGCTAAGAGGAAATGTCCGGGCCTGGTCCTGGTGCCGCCTAATTATGGGCTGTATGAGAGATGCTCCGCGACGCTTATGGAAATTCTCCGGGACTATTCCGATGTGGTAGAACCGTACAGCATCGATGAGGCCTTTGTGGATATGAGCGCCAGCTGCCATTTGTTTGGAAGGCCGAAAGAGGTGGGGCAAAAGATAAAGGACCGGATTTATGAAGCGTTGGGATTTACGGTTAATGTGGGAATTTCAAGCAATAAGCTTCTGGCAAAGATGGCGTCGGACTTTCAAAAACCAAACCAGGTGCATACTCTGTATCCGGAAGAGATAGAAGAGAAAATGTGGCCGCTTCCTGTGTCGGACCTGTTTTTTGTGGGAAGGGCTACTGCGAAAAAGCTGTTTTCTGTGGGAATACGGACCATAGGGGAACTGGCGGCGGCAGATCCTAAGTGGATTAAGGGATTGCTAAAGAAGCATGGGGAAGTGATCTGGGCATTTGCCAATGGGGTGGACTTATCTCCTGTTCTCATGGAACCGGAGGCGAATAAAGGGTATGGGAACAGTACGACTCCCCCTTTTGATGTGACAGGTGTGGAGATGGCGGACAAGGTATTGCTGGCTCTCAGTGAAACGGTTGGGGCCCGCCTGCGTATGGATGGAGTCAGGGCGGGGATGGTATCGGTGGGAATCCGGTATACGGATCTTTCTTATGTCTCTCACCAGAAGAAACTGTATAATGCCACGAACCTGACGATAGAAATCTATCAGGCAGCCTGCAGATTATTCAGGGAATTGTGGGATGGACAGCCGGTCCGGCATTTGGGGGTGCATACGGCCCACATAAGCGGCGGGGAAGGATTCAGGCAAGGCAGCCTATTTGACGAAATTGATTATGAGAAGCTTTCCAGGCTGGATAAAACCATTGATGATATCAGGGACTGCTTTGGCATAGACGCTGTGAAGCGCGCCGTATTTTTAGGCCAGGCCATAGACCATATGAGCGGCGGCATATCCAGGGAGAAGAGAAGGGTTGATTATGACAAGCTGGAGATTCTGTAGGGAGAACGTCAGGCAGATGATGTAGGGCGGCGTGTGTTGATACTTATGACAGGAGGGAGAAAGATGGCATTTGGAATCGGTATCCATTCCCAGAAGCCGGGCAGAGAACCATGCATCAGGGGAACACAGAAAAGGATCGCCTGTGAGTGCTGGTTTACCAGCACTGGAAGGATGATACCGCTAATGTTGAAGATCGAAGACGAGGACGGCCAGATACAGACCATCCGTAGGATCCAGGTTCATTCTCAGGAGAAGCGAATGTATGCGGGGGTTCCTTCCATAGAATATGATTGCACACTGTTCGCCTGGAACCGGGAAATAAGGGTATGGCTTATTTATTACCAGACGGAAAACCGGTGGGTGTTAAGTGTTCCATAGGATTTTGAATGTTCGCCTGCGATTACCACCCATAATCGCCAGGGAAATAAAAGGAATATGAGAAACTTGAAAAGATTGCGGAATAAATGTATGATATACTTATCAAAAGCCTGCCATGGAGTGGATGCGGAAAAAGGAAGAGGGAAAAGGAGGACGAACATGAAGGAGATTTTTCACAGGACAAGCATCAGGAAGTATGAAAAGAAAAAGGTAGAAGGGGACAAGATAGAACGGCTTCTCCGTGCGGCTATGGCAGCGCCATCTGCCAGGAATCAGCAGCCATGGGAATTTTATGTGGTAACAGCCGGGGAACAATTAAAAGCATTATCAGAATGCAGTCCCTATGCCGGGATGTTAAAGGAAGCGCCTTTGGGGATTGTGGTATGCTGCCAGAAGGGCTGCCGACTGCCGGATTATGCTCAGATTGACTGCAGTGCGGCGGTGGAAAATCTGCTTTTGGAGGCGGACTTTCTTGGGCTTGGAGCAGTGTGGCTGGGGATTGCGCCCCTTGAGGAGAGGATGGAAGCTGTAGGGAAGGTGCTGGGGATTCCAGAGAATTTATATGCGTTTTCGATCATTGCCTGCGGTTATCCGGCAGAGGAAAAAGCGCAGCAGGACAGGTATGACGAAACGAAGGTGCATTATGTGGAGTAAGGCCGGAAAGGTGCGTGTGGTATGCTGAGAATTACATTGGGAGATATTACAAAAGTAGAAGTGGACGCCATCGTAAATGCCGCTAATACCAGTCTTTTGGGCGGAGGCGGTGTGGACGGCGCCATCCACAGGGCGGCGGGACCAGAGCTTCTGGCGGAATGCCGGATGTTAAACGGCTGTAAGACCGGACAGGCGAAGCTTACCAAGGGATATAGGCTTCCTGCGAAATATGTTATTCATACGCCGGGGCCGGTTTGGAATGGCGGAAAAAGGAACGAAGAGGAGCTTTTAAAAAACTGTTATGAAAACTGCCTGAAGCTGGCGGCGGAGCATGGGTGCAGGACCGTGGCATTTCCATCCATCAGTACTGGGATATACCGGTTTCCTCTTGATAGGGCGTCTGTGATTGCCGTGGGTGCGATTCTGGAATTTCTGGCGCTGCATTCGGATATGGAGGTGCAGATGGTATGCTTTGATAAGGAGACGTTCCAGTACTATCAAGATGCGTTAAAAGCGGTGTGCTCATGAATCAATGCCCCTCTTTTATGATATGCATTCATTAAAACGCCTTCAGAGAAGGAGCCTGAGAGAGAACGATTAGCCAGAATTTACAGCTGTTCTATCTGCTCATCTAAATATGTGAAAAGCAGTGGCCATATGTCAACTCCGCTATGGAGATATAGCTGTTTACTAAGCTCTGTGATTTTTGCTTCCGCTTCCTCGTTTAGCTCATGATTATCATGAAATGTTGTAAGAGCATACTCCTGATAGTCGCCGCTTAATAATTCGCCTCTCATTCGATCAGGAGGGGCAAGGCGGCAGATTTCCTCCAGTGTATCGGCGTCGGCATTGTCACCGATAGCTCGGAATGCCTGTATAATATTGGGGGCGTAATGCCCAATGGAATTTTCGAGGAAGGTAAAAATGCCCTCCATGGTTAACTCCGTGTCAAATGCGATTAAAAAGGAAGCGGTTTGAATAAAATCTGCGCATTCCAGCCATTGGTCATAAGCATTGCCCCACAATTCAGTCACAAGCTTTTCGCAAAGGGCCTCTCCTGTAAATTGTTTGATATTGATATCATTCCCATCAATCCATCTCATATGTTTGCTCCTGTTACGTTTGGTTTTGATTTGCCTGAATTTACGATAGTATCCAGCCACATCAGCCGTATTTGTCAATTCCCATTTGGGTAGTATGAACCTGCCAGTTTATTTATTATAAAGCAGTATTTGCTGAAAAGCAACCGCTTCTCAGCAGGCGCTGCTTCCTTGTGGCAGCATATTTTAAGGATATGTAAGAAACTTTAAAGATCCTCAGGTACTATCAAAGACAGATATGAGAAACCAATTTCTCCGAGAGACATAAGATATAGTAAGCCAAGCATTTACAAGAAAGCGAGGCTGGCTTGATAATGAAGGAGAGAGAATAGTATGTTTCTAGACGGACGAAATGGTTGTGAAAATGAGAGGAGCTGGGATTGCACCCAATGTATGAATCCTTCTGAAGAAAATTTTGAGGCTTTGGTTAGTGAGGGGTGTCCGGCATATGATAACCAGAGGGGAAGGGGTTGCTGCTGCAGAGGCCCTCAGGGCCCTAGAGGATGTCCAGGCCCCAGGGGATGTCCAGGTCCCAGAGGCCCGGCAGGAGCCCCGGGAGAGGCAGGCCCGGTGGGTCCGCCCGGGGCTATGGGGCCAGCCGGGCCATCGGGAGCCCCAGGAGCGCAAGGTCCGCAAGGTCCTCAAGGCCCGGCAGGAGCTCAGGGAGAGGCAGGTCCGATGGGTCCCCAGGGTCCAGTGGGAGCTGTGGGAGCGCAAGGTCCGCAAGGTCCTCAAGGCCCGGCAGGAATCCCAGGAGAGGTAGGTCCGATGGGTCCCCAAGGCCCAGCAGGAGCCCCGGGAGAGGCAGGCCCGATGGGTCCCCAGGGTCCAGTGGGAGTCACGGGAGCACAGGGAGCAACTGGTCCCCAAGGCCCAGCAGGGGCCCCAGGAGAGGTAGGTCCGACCGGTCCCCAGGGTCCAGTGGGAGCCATGGGAGCACAGGGAGCAACTGGTCCCCAAGGCCCAGCAGGAGTTCCGGGAGTTGAAGGTCCAACCGGCCCCCAAGGCCCAGCAGGAGTCCCGGGAGAGGTAGGCCCGACCGGTCCCCAGGGTCCAGTGGGAGCC
>CATOJE010000021.1 GCA_951800145.1 uncultured Lachnospiraceae bacterium
TCTTCCTCTCCGCCCTCCTCCGCCGGCGTCTCCTCTTTTATGGGGCACAGCACCGCCCCTGCCCCCGCGATTAACACCGTCAGAATAATGATGCGCATTCCCGAAGGAATCCGGCTTACCACCGGCAGCCGGGTAAAGAGAAGGCTGGCGCCCATGGATATGGCCACAATCACGGCCACGATCCGCTCCTTCCTGGCCGGTGGGATGATGATGGCGATAAACATCCCATAAATCGCCACATTCAGCGCACTAAGTATCCGCCCCGGGAGAACATCCCCGGAGACTACCCCCAGCCAGGTCCCTAAGGTCCATCCGGGAACTGCCACTGCTAAAGCGCCGTATACATAAAATGGATTCAGCACCTTTCCCGCCCCCACAGCGATGCCGAAGATTTCATCGGTAATTCCATATGCCATCAAAAGCCGGTGGTAAAAGGGCATCCCTGGCGAAAGCTTCTGGGACAGGGCGCAGGACATCAGCAGATAGCGCAGATTAATAATCAGCTGTGTACCCGCCATCTCCACATAAGCCGCCCCCGCCGTCATCAGCCCCAGGGCGGCAAACTCCCCGGCGGAGGTTAAATTAGTCAGGGACATGAAAGCAGCGGGAAAGGAAGCCATCCCCGCATTTCCCGCTGCAATCCCCAGTGTAAACGATACGGCCAGATATCCCAGCCCGATGGGAATCCCGTCGCGGATTCCCCTTCTGAACCAGGAATGATTCCCTTGTATATTCATTCTTTGCCTCTTTCTCGTTCGGACCCTTCGATTACCCTTACTCATTTTCACTTTACTTCTGCACAAGATTAATAATCCTGCCCGGAACATAGATTTCCTTCACGATGGTCCCGGTCAACTTATCCTTCACCGCTTCCTTACCTGCCTGAATCGCATCCTCCTTGGACACATCCGCCGGCAGGCTTACCACCGCCTTGGTCTTTCCATTGACCTGAACCGCGATCTCGATCTCATCGTCCTTCATGGCCTCCTCATCATACTCCGGCCAGGTGGCGTGGAACACGCTGTCCTCCCCGCCTAACTGCTGCCACAGCTCCTCGCCGATGTGGGGGGCAAAGGGCGCTAAGAGAACCACAAAGGTTTTCAGCGTCTCCTTATCAATGCCGCCTGTTTTCTTGGCCAGGTCGATGAGCTTATTATTATACTCCATAAATCCGGAGATTACCGTATTTAAGCTGAACTGGTTAAAGCGCTGCTCGATGTCGTACACCAGCTTATGGCGAAGCTTCACCATCTCCCTGGTTTCCTTCACATCCTTGTCCTTGCTGTCCATCACCAGGTTCCAGAACCGGTTTAAGAAGCGGGAAACGCCCTCGATGCCCCGGTCATCCCACTCCGCGTCCAGCTCCGGCGGGCCCACGAACAGCTCATAAAGCCGCAGAGAATCACAGCCATAGTCCCTTACCAGGTCATCCGGGGAGACTACATTGCCCTTGGACTTGCTCATCTTGATGCCGTTCTTTCCGGTAATCATGCCCTGGTTAAAGAGCTTGGTAAAGGGCTCGTCGAAGTCAATCACCCCGATGTCGCAGAGGAACTTGGTGTAGAACCGTGAGTACAGAAGGTGAAGCACCGCATGCTCCACGCCGCCGATATACATATCCACCGGCAGGTATTTGTCCGCCTTCTCCCGGGATACCAGCTCCTTGTCGTTCTTGCTGTCCACATAGCGGAGGAAGTACCAGGAGGAGCCGGCCCACTGAGGCATGGTGTTCGTCTCTCTCTTAGCGGGAGCGCCGCAGACCGGGCAGGTGCAGTTCACCCACTCCTGGATGGCAGCCAGCGGCGATTCTCCCGTGCCCGTAGGCTGGTAGCTCTCCACCTCAGGAAGGGTTAATGGCAGCTGATCCTCAGGAACCGGGACGCAGCCGCATTTCGGACAGTGGATAATGGGGATAGGCTCGCCCCAGTAGCGCTGGCGGGAGAATACCCAGTCCCGGAGCTTGTAATTCACTGTCTTCTTGCCGATACCCATCTTCTCGATCATAATGGGGGCTTCCTTCTTAAGTACCGCCGACTCCATACCGTTCCACTCACCGGAATTAATCATGGTGCCGCTGGCCTCGGTGTAGGCCTCGGTCATATCCTGGATTTCCTTCCCATCCTTGGCGATAACCTGGATGATAGGAATATTGAACTTCTTCGCAAACTCAAAGTCACGGTCATCATGGGCAGGCACACACATGATGGCCCCGGTGCCGTAATCGGCTAATACATAGTCGGACAGCCAGATGGGCGTCTTTGCCCCGTTTAAGGGGTTGATGGCATAGCTTCCGGTGAACACGCCGGTCTTCTCCTTGGCCTGCATCCGGTCCACATTGGAGCGCATGGAGGAGTCGAAGATGTACTGCTCCACTGCCTCCCTGGTCTCGTCCGTAGCCAGACTCTTCGCCAGCTTGTGCTCCGGGGCCAGCACCATAAAGGTAGCGCCGTGGAGGGTGTCGGGACGGGTGGTGTAGACGGTGATCTTCTCCTCCCTTCCCTCAATGGGGAACTCCACCTCCGCGCCGTAGGACTTGCCGATCCAGTCGGTCTGCATCTTCTTTACCTTCTCCGGCCAGTCCAGCTTGTCCAGGTCATTTAACAGACGCTCCGCGTAGGCGGTGATCTTTAACATCCACTGGCGCAGGTTCTTCTTGGTAACTGCCGTGCCGCAGCGCTCGCAGCAGCCATTGACCACCTCTTCATTAGCCAGGCCGGTCTTGCAGGAGGGACACCAGTTGATGGGGAACTCCTTCTCATAAGCCAGGCCCTTTTTAAACATCTGGACAAAGATCCACTGGGTCCACTTGTAGAAGCCGGAATCCGTGGTATTTACCTCCATATCCCAGTCATAGATGGCCGCGATCTGATTAATCTGCTTCTTAATATTCGCCACATTCTCCGCCGTGGAGATAGCCGGATGGGTGCCCATCTTAATGGCATAGTTCTCCGCCGGAAGTCCGAAGGCGTCCCAGCCCATGGGATGAATCACATACTTTCCTCTGAGCAGCTGGTAACGGCTCCACACATCGGAGATGACATACCCTCTCCAATGCCCTACGTGAAGGCCGCTGCCGGAGGGATAGGGAAACATATCCAGACAGTAATACTTCTCCTTTGTTCCGTCATTTACATTAATGGGATTCTTTTTCCAGTTCTCCCGCCACTTCTTCTCGATGGCGGAGTGATTGTACGATACAGACATATTGATTCCTCCTGATAATGATTGATCGTTATGATGTTGATGCAGATTCATGATACAAAAAGCCCTGCGCCCGGGCTTTCTCAAAAAGCCAGAGACGCAAGGCTATCCTTACGCGGTACCACTCTGATTCATACAAGGCCGTCTGATATACTGTCCACGCTATATCCCGCTTTCAATCCCGGCTCCTGTATGCACTCGTTTCCCATAACGGCGGATCCCCGGCGATGCCTACTGTCATACCCTTCCTTCAGCACGCTGCTCCAAGGCCAGTTCACATCCCTTCCAAAACTGCCTCGCACCATCCGGCAGCTCTCTGATTTTTCAGGAATGCTACTCTTCCTCTTCCCTGCATTTTGTAAAAACTATTTGTTAATTTATCATAAGAATCCGGTTCTGTCAATCTCTTTGTTGAGAAAAGGCAATATCAACGCAAACGAAGGCTTTTCCAGTCGAGCGATCCGTCCACAGCCCGCACCAGTGCCTACCTGGCCAATCGCACCAAACACCGCTTCTTAAAAAATGCCGCCCCATAGCAGAGGATCTCCCGATACCCCTTATCCTGCAGCTGTCTGGAATACTGCCGGTCCCGAATCTGGCGGATGGCCTCCCTGCAGTCCTGTTCCATCTCCCCCTCTGTCCTGGACCGCTTAATCTCGATCACCATGGCCCTCCGGTTCCGGCGGTCCTTTACCACCACATCGGCCCGTCCCATTCCCCGCTCTGAGTTGGAGGATACCTCATATCCCGCCCCGGAAAACATTCCTGCCACAAAGGCATGATAATAATCCTCCCGGTAGTCAAAATAGCTGATGGTGCGGAACAAAATATCCGAGACCTCCTGAGTTACCTGCTCCTCCTCTCCGCCCCACCAGGCCTGAAAAAGCCCGCTCCGATCGGTTCCTGCCATGGAGTCCTGAAACCACTTTACCACTGTCTCGGCAAAAAGCATCCGGATCTCCTCATTGGGAATCCGCAAAGCCGTCCTTTTATCCCACCCATCGCCGCTGTCATCCATATCCCCATCCAGCCTGCTTCCTCTGGAGTCTCCGCCATCGCTTCCATAGAAATCACTTCCATGGAAATCCCCACAGCCGTCAGAAGGCTCTTCCTCCTCTGGCGCCATAGTCAGATAGCCGGTTAAATACAGAATGCTCCACAAATTATCCTCCTCCGAGTGATCCAGATCATAGGTCAGATCCTCCACAATCCGCTCCCGTATCACCCCGCCGCCTAACAGGGTCTCAAATTTTTCATTGACCGCATCGCCCTTTAGATCGATAAATCTTCGGATAATCTGATTATGGCTGGTATCCCGCCAGTAATTTGCCGGCCTCGTCTTGGGATTTCTCTGGAGAAGGCTCACATGGTTTAACACATCCCAGGGGCAGTAAATCTCCTTATCCCCGAACCGGTAGCCGTCGTATCACCGCTTCATCTGGTCAAACTGGGCCAGACAGTCTGCATCCTGCAAAAG
Organism: uncultured Lachnospiraceae bacterium; assembly: GCA_951800145.1. Lineage (GTDB taxonomy): Bacteria > Bacillota > Clostridia > Lachnospirales > Lachnospiraceae > Caccovicinus. The sequence continues at coordinate 4,679 of CATOJE010000021.1, forward strand.
CTGCTTTACCTCGGATTCCAAAAATCCAAAATACCCCTGATACCGCTCCCCGGCCACAGAATTGGAGATGAAATTATTGGCTCCGGTGAATATACTCTCCTTGGCGATCCGCAGACACCCGGTGATCACAGCGAACTGAAGGCAGGGGTTTTTCTTCCAGCACATGCCCAGAAAATTGCGGATAATATCCAGCATTTCCCCATAATATCCATTATCACTGGCCTTTGCCAGGGGCACATCATACTCATCCACCAGCAGGATCACCGGCTTTCCATAATGGCTTGCCATCATGCGCAGCACCGTGTCCAGAGCGCATTTTACATCGGTTCCATCTCCCTGGCGGTTCATGAGACGCATAAATGCATTTCGATCCGCCTCCGCCGTCCGGTCGCTGGTCCCCAGATAAAGATGTTCGATGCACAGCTTGGAAATGGTTTGTTCCAACAGTCCGTAGGCTCCCACAAAATCCATTCCCCCCACATCCTTTAAGGTCAGGAATAACACAGGCCACTGATTCATCCATTTGCCGCAAAGCTCCTCCTCCCTGGAAATCTCCAGCCCCTGAAAGATTTCCCGGCTGTCCTTACGGATGTCAAAAAATTCCGCCAGCATACTCATGGCCAGCGTCTTTCCAAAGCGGCGCGGGCGGGTAATCAGGTTTACCTTAAAGGTATCTCCTAACAGCTCTCGAATAAAACCAGATTTGTCAATATAATAAAACTCCCTGCTTCGAAGATCCCGAAAAAATTCCAAGCCTAAGGGCAAATTTACTTTCACGATAAAATCACGCTCCCTTCCTTCTCATAAATTTTTCGTCCATATTCTCTGATATCCTCCAATAAGAGCTGATTTTCCCCATTGCACTGTTCAAAAAGCCTCAGGGCAGCGCACTGCGCCTGCGTTTCTATCAGGGAAGGAACAGATACACACACAGCCCCAGAAACAAAAGCATCCCGGGATTCACAATCACGCTTAAGAACCGCTTTCCCTTAGGGATCTCCCGGATGCCCGGGTAAAAGCAGATATAATGCTTAAACACAAAAAACAAAATCAGCCCTGTGATGGCAGCCAGCACCTGGATGGCGCTAAAGCCCAAAAGCCCTGCCAGGGCGGCAAAAGCCTTGGGATCTGCCAGGGAGAGCCCATTCTCTGCCCCCTCAGAAACCCCCTGGGCCTGGGCAAACCGCAGCAGCAGAGGGGACAGGATGCTCCCGCTGAAATTAATCCACATGTGGAAAAGAATGGTGTTCCGGATCTTCCCAGTCTTACAGTAAATATAAGCAAACAGGCAGCCTAAGGCAAAGGCATAGAAAAACTGCTGGAAATTCCCATGGGCCAGGCCGAAAAGGGTTCCGGAAAGAAGCACGGAAATCTTCTCCCCATACCCGATAGTCCGGTCGATGAGAAGCTTCCGGAATAAAAGCTCCTCCACAATGGGCGCTCCGATGACCACGCTGATAAAGGTAAACACCATATTTCCATCCAGGATCATCTCCAGCATCCCCTCATAATCTGCCGAGGGAGCGTGGGTCACATTGGTCACAATAATCCCCAGAACATTACCAAAATACCCCATCGCCAAGCCGATAAAGAACACCACCATCCAGGCCTTCCACTCCCACCGCTCCTGCCGCACCTGGCCAAACCTGGGCACAGAGCGGAAGTAAAGGGCAGTCACCGGCATCGCGATAAGATACATGGTTACAATGTTTAAAAGCCAGCTAATGGTTATCCGATAAGGGCCATAGTCCCATCCGCTGGACTGTATTGCCATCACCGCCGCCACCTGCAGCCCGGCTGCTAAGATATCATTGATGATAAATCCAAAGGCAATCTTAGAAAAATGCTTCCGATCCAGACGCATCTCCCGCCGCTGCCATTCTCTCCATTCCAATTCCTCCAAAACTCGCCGCTCCTTCCTTGTACAGCTATTTGCTGAACCATATCCTTCGTATCAAAATAGCTTTTACTTATTCTACACAAAAACAAGAGGTTTGTAAACAGGAATGGAAAGGGTAAGGCTATTTGCTATTTTTCTCCCGCTGTGGTAAAGTAGAGTCACCAAATAACCGCGAAGGAAAGGATCCCCTATGAAAATCCAATTTTTAAATGGCGGCCTGGCCAATCAGGCATTTCAATACATATTCGCCCGATACTATGAGCTGTCCCACCCCGGCGACGTGATGTACCTGGATGACACCTATTTTGCCCTGAATACCATACACAATGGCTATGAACTGGAAAAGGTGTTCGGGCTCCATCCCCATATGCTCAGCGAATGCTTCGATGCGCCGGTCTTAAGCTTCATCCTTCAGACCAAGGCAAAGGACGGGAAAAGCGTCCCCCAGATCCTCATGGAAAACCAGGTTCCCATCCAGATGATCTCAGAGGTAGGGGAAGAAAGCCAGCATTTTAATCCCTTTGAGGGAGAGCGCTATGCCGTTCCCTGCGGCGGGTATTTCCCGGAAATCTTAGATGTCACGGGAAATATCTATTATCACGGATACTGGATTAACCACCAGTGGTTTGACGCCTATTCCCATATTTTCCGGGAGGAGCTTCAGTTTCCGGAAATCACAGATAAGAAAAATCTCTCCTACCTGAAGCAGATTACCTCCTCCCCCTCCCTTGCCATCCACATCCGGCGGGGCGACTATACCACCCTGGGCCTGGCCTTCACCCCTGAGATGTGCCGTCAGTTTGTGGACACCTACTGTGCCCGCTATGGCAGGGACTGGCACCTCTTCGTCTTTTCCGACGATATTTTCTGGTGCAGGGAGCACGCACAGGAGATGAACTTCCACCAGTTCCAGGGCTGCACCTTTGTAGAGGGAAATATCCATGGTGAAAACTACCGGGATATGCAGCTGATGAGCCACTGCAAAGCTCTCATCCTCTCCAACAGCTCCTTCTGCTACCTGGCCGCCCTTCTGAATCCCCACAAGGAGATCGTCCTGAACCTTACCAGCCGCGATCTGTGATTTAATAATTCAACGTGTAAAAGCGTTGACTTTTCCCTTCTTCTATTTTACAATAGGGCATGTGCATTCGGTTGCTGTAAAAATAAAATTTAACATCAGAAAGTTGAGGAGAATGATATGATCATTATTATGAAGCCAAACGCTTCCCAGGAAGCCATCCATCAGGTAACAAAGCTGGTGGAGTCCAAGGGACTTCAGGTCCACCTATCCAAGGGCGATGAGGTCACCATCGTAGGCGTGGTGGGGGACAAGTCCAAGCTCCGGGGCATCAACATGGAGATCTCCGACGGCGTGGACAAGGTAGTCCAGGTCACCGAGTCCTATAAGCTGGTAAATAAAAAGTTCCACCCGGAGGATTCCACCATCCCGGTGAAGCACACCTCCATCGGCCCGGGCACCCTCACCGTCATGGCCGGCCCCTGCGCCATCGAAAACCACGACCAGCTTCTCCAGTGCGCCCAGGAGGTGAAAAAGGCAGGCGCCACCTTCTTAAGAGGCGGGGCCTTTAAGCCCAGAACCTCCCCCTACTCCTTCCAGGGCCTGGAGGAGGAAGGGCTGCAATACATGGAAGAAGCCGGACGTGCCACCGGGCTGGCCACCATCTGCGAGGTCACCAGCCTGCGCGCCCTGTCCATGGCTGTCAAATACGTAGATATGCTCCAGATCGGAGCCAGGAATATGCAGAATTTCGAGCTGCTGAAGGAGGTGGGCCGATCCGGCCTTCCCGTGATGCTGAAAAGGGGCCTGGCCGCCACGGTGGATGAGTGGTTAAATGCGGCAGAGTACATCATCTCTGAGGGAAATCCCAACATCGTCCTCTGTGAGCGGGGGATCCGCACCTACGAAACCGCCACCAGGAATACTCTGGATCTAAGTGCAGTCCCGGTGATCCGGGCCAAGAGCCACCTGCCCATTATCGTGGATCCAAGCCATGCCACCGGCGTGCGCACCTATGTGGGGCCCTTGTCCAAGGCAGCGGTGGCGGTGGGCGCCGACGGACTGATGATCGAGGTTCATCCCTGCCCCTCCTGCGCACTTTCCGACGGGCCTCAGTCCCTCACCTTTAAGCAGTTTGCCCAGCTTATGGCAGACCTAAAGCCCTACGCCCAGCTGGAAAACCGCAGCCTTTAAGCCTCCGGGAGGATACAGCATATGAATGAACAAACCATCGCCTTTATCGGTCTTGGCCTCATAGGCGGCTCCATCGCCAGAGGCCTGAAGCGGTCGAACCCGGACATCACCATCATGGCCTATATGCGGACCCGGGCTAAGCTGGAGCAGGCAAGGTCGGAAGGAATCGTGGATGTGATCCTGGATGGAATCGGGGAGCCCTTGAGGACATGTGACGCCATCTTTTTATGTACTCCCGTGGAGTATAATGCCCAGTATCTGGCCGCCGTCAAGCCCTATCTGAAGGAAGGCGCCTTTATCACCGACGTGGGAAGCACCAAGACCAGCATCCACCAGGAGGTCATCCGTCAGGGAATGGAGGATGCTTTTGTAGGAGGCCATCCCATGGCAGGGTCAGAAAAGACCGGCTATGAGCATTCCACAGACCATCTGCTGGAAAATGCCTTCTACATCATCACCCCCACCGCCCATGAGAAAAGCCGCGCTTTAAGCCGGCGGCTGGAGGAGATCGCCCTGGCCATCGGCGCCCTTCCCCTGATGCTGGATTATAAAGAGCATGACCAGGCAGTGGCTGCCATCAGCCACCTGCCCCATATCGTAGCCTCCAGCCTGGTGAATCTGGTCAGGGATTCTGATTCCCCCTCCGGGATCATGAAGCAGGTGGCCGCCGGGGGCTTTAAGGACATCACCCGGATCGCCTCCGCCTCCCCTGAGATGTGGGAGCAGATCTGCATTGCCAACCAGGGCCCTATCGCCTGGATCCTGGAGCAGTATATCCACTCCCTGACTCAGATCCTGGAGCAGGTAAGGGCCGGGGATCAGGCCAGGCTCCACCAGCTTTTCGCCGACTCCAGAGAATACCGGAACTCCATCACCGACCGCGCCAAGGGCGCCCTTCCTCCGGAATACTCCTTCTCCGTGGACATTGTAGATGAAGCAGGAGCCATCTCCACCTTATCCGTGGTGCTGGCTGCCAAGGGAATCAGCATCAAAAATATCGGCATTAATAATAACCGGGAGCATGGGGAAGGGGCCCTGCGGATTACCTTCTATGAGAGGGAGGCGATGGAGGCGGCCCGGGCGCAGCTGGAGAAATACCACTATGAGATTTTGTAGGATATTTGATCAATCTAGGAAAGCAGGCTTACTATGAAATTTTCGAAAGTCCCCCCTTTAAAAGGGGAAATCACCATACCAGGAGATAAATCCATCTCCCACCGAAGCGTAATGCTGGGCGCCATCGCCAAGGGCACCACGGAAATCACCAATTTTCTTCAGGGGGCAGACTGCCTCTCCACCATCTCCTGCTTCCGCGCCATGGGCGTGGAGATAGAGAACGAGGGAAGCCGGGTCCTCGTCCGCGGCAAGGGCTTAAAAGGCTTAAAAAGGCCTGACGCCCCCCTGGACTGCGGGAACAGCGGGACTACCACCCGCCTGATCTCCGGCATCCTTGCCGCCCAGGATTTCGATGTAACCCTCACCGGGGATGCTTCCATACAAAAGCGCCCTATGAAGCGGATTATGGATCCCTTATCCCAGATGGGGGCCCGGATCACAAGCCTACCGGGGAATGGCTGCGCCCCGCTCCACATCCAGGGAAGCCCTCTTTCGGGCATCCATTATACCTCTCCCGTAGCCTCCGCCCAGGTAAAGTCCGCTATCCTCCTGGCCGGACTCTATGCCCAGGGGGAGACTCAGGTCACGGAGCCCTATCTCTCAAGGAATCACTCAGAGCTGATGCTAAAGCATTTTGGCGCAGACATCCGCTCTGAGGGCTCCACGGCCTCCATCCGCCCTGCTGGGGAGCTTTCCGGCTGCCGGATCCAGGTGCCTGGGGACATCTCCTCCGCCGCCTTCTTCCTGGCCGCGGGGCTGATGGTTCCCGGCTCAGAAATCCTCATTAAAAATGTAGGCGTTAATCCCACCCGGGACGGCATGATCAAGGTCTGCCAGGCCATGGGCGGGGATGTGACTCTTTTGAATGTGAGAAATGATTCCGGGGAGCCGGCGGCGGATATTTTGGTCCGCCACAGCTCCCTTCATGGAACCACCATCGGCGGCGCTGTGATTCCCACCCTCATCGACGAGCTTCCCATGCTGGCCGCCCTGGCCTGCTTTGCAGAGGGGGAGACCGTGATCCGGGATGCGGCGGAGCTGAAGGTGAAGGAGTCCAACCGAATCGCTGTAATGGCAGCCGGCCTTTCCGCCATGGGCGCGGATGTGAAGGAAACTGAGGACGGCATGATCATCCGGGGAGGGAGAGCACTTCACGGGGCAAGGATCGACAGCCACCTGGACCACCGGATCGCCATGACCTTTGCCGTCACCGGTCTCTGCGCCCAGGGAGAAACTGAGATCCTGGGAGCTGAATGTGTGAATATCTCCTATCCTGGCTTTTACCAGGACTTAAAAAGGTGCGTGTCCTGAGTTCTGACATGCACCGCCGGAGCGCATTGGAAATCTGCGCCGCCAGGCACGCAAAAAACAGGCAGAAGGCGAAAAGCCCTCTGCCTGTTTTTATTCATAGGATTCATAACAATGGAAGCTACAGCCCCAGCATGCTTGCGTCGATCTCTGTATAGCTGTCTAAATCTCCAGGCGCCGTGATCTCTACTGCCTGGCCAGGATTATTATAGGTCATGTCCATATTCATATCTACGCTGACTGTCTCGCCCTCCAGGCTCATCTCCATCACCATCTTAATCTTAGCGCTGGAGAAATATCCGTCCTTATTTACTACAGACTCGCCGCTTACCTCCTTAATGGTGTAGGTAATATCCCCCAGTCCGTCCATGGCGCTGCCCATAGAGCTCATCAAATCCTTGGCATAGGTATCCATCTTGCTTGCATCCGCGGTAAAGGTCAGAACCTGATTATCTCCGTCCTTCTCCGCCTTGATGTCCTTTAAGTAAGAAGAATCCACGGTAACACCTCCCAGGCTCTGGGTGGCCTGCGCGGTCATCTCATCCAGATCCATGGCGTACTTCACCTTCTGGCCCATAAGATCCATGTAGCAGTAGCCGCCTTCATAATACATGTTGGTGGGCATGCTCTGGCCCATAGCACTTGTGGTGCCGTCCATCAGATAACGCATGCTTTCGGAATTAATGCCGTCGATCTTCATGTTCATGTCCATGGACATATCCATGTTCTCTTCACCCTGGGTCATGTTCATGTCCAGCACATAGCTTGCGTCAACACTGGTCATCTCCTGGGCCTTCTTGGCCGCTGCATCATAGATCTCCTTTGGATCCTGCTTACCCCCGCATCCGGCCAGTGACAGAATCATCGCCGCGCTGAGTAACATCGTTGTCAGTTTCTTCATAGCTCCTCCTCTTTTTCGGGCGCCCCTCTCCGGACGCCATAATGATACTGCAGCTTCTAGCATACCACATTTCCCGGACAAATTCAATCCCGATTTCGTTAAAAAATTGAAATCACTCCACCGTCACACTTTTCGCCAGGTTCCTTGGCTTATCCACGTCCAGTCCCTTGGCCACCGCCACATAATATCCTAAAAGCTGCAGCGGGATCACCGCCAGGCTGGTGGTGAAATGCTCATCCGTCCTGGGCACATACACCGTAAAATCCGCCACATCCTCCACGCTGTAATTCCCAAAGCTGGTAAGCCCCATTAAGTAAGCCCCCCGGCTCTTCACCTCCACCATATTGCTTACGGTTTTCTCGAAAAGCGCCTTCTGGGATAAGACGCCGATCACCAGGATCCCCTTTTCGATCAGGGAAATGGTCCCGTGCTTTAATTCCCCGGCAGCGTAAGCCTCTGAGTGGACATAGCTGATCTCCTTCATCTTCAGGCTTCCCTCCAGGCTGATGGCATAGTCCAGGCCTCTGCCGATGAAGAAAATATCCCTGGCATTAGCAAATTTAGCTGCAAACCACTGGATCCGCTCCTTGTCATCCAGGATTCTCTGGATCTTATCCGGAAGGCTCCGCAGCTCCTCCACCATGCTGGAAAGCCTCTCATCCTCCATCTGCCCCCTGGCCCTGGCAAAGCCCATGGCCAGAAGATAACACACCACAAGCTGGGCGCTGTAGGCCTTGGTGGTGGCCACGGCGATCTCCGGCCCGGCTACGGTATAGCAGACTCCGTCCGCCTCCCGGGCGATGGAGCTTCCCACCACATTCACCACTGCCAGCGTCCACACCCCCTGCTTCTTTGCCTCCCGAAGCGCCGCCAGGCTGTCGGCGGTTTCCCCGGACTGGCTGATGATGATCACCATATCCTCCGGGTCAAGAAGCGGCTTCCGGTAGCGGAATTCTGACGCCAGCTCCACCCGCACCGGAACCCTTGCCAGATCCTCCATCACATACTGGGCCGCAATCCCCACATGATAGGCGGAGCCGCAGGCCACGATATGGATCTGCCGGACGCTCTGCATCCGTTCCTCGCTTAAGCCCGTGTCGGTAAAATCCAGCATCCCGTCCTTGAGAAAGGAATTACAGGTATCCGCCACAGCCTTAGGCTGCTCATGGATCTCCTTCATCATAAAATGCTCGAACCCGGCCTTCTCCGCTGCCTCCGCGTCCCACTTGATCTCGGTGGTCTCCTTTTCCACCGGCTCGCCGTCCAGATTATAGAAGGTAATCTCCCCCTTCTGCACGCGGGCCATCTCCAGGTTATCGATGTAGTACACATTCCTGGCATATTTTAATATGGCCGGCACATCGGAGGCGATGTAGGATTCCCCGTTCTGAACTCCCAGGATCAGCGGGCTTTCCTTCCTAGCCACATAGATTTCCCCGGGAAAGTCCTGAAACATCACCGCCAGGGCATAGGACCCCCGCACCCGCACCATAGTTTTGGACAGGGCGTCGATGGGCCCCATCTCATACTTCTTGTAGTAGTAGTCCACCAGCTTCACCACTACCTCTGTGTCCGTCTGGGAGTAAAAGGTATATCCCTTCCGCAAAAGCTTATCCTTCAGCTCCTGGTAATTCTCAATAATGCCATTATGTACCCCTACCACCTCGCCTTTATCGCTGCAGTGGGGGTGGGCATTCCTCTCTGATGGCTCCCCGTGGGTGGCCCAGCGGGTGTGTCCGATGCCGCAGGTTCCCTTTAGCTCCTCCCCGCCGTTTGTCTTCTCTGAGAGGAAGCGGAGCCGCCCCTTGGCCTTAACGATCTCCACAGCCGAGGCCCCGTCCCGGATGGCCAGGCCCGCCGAATCATATCCCCGGTACTCCAGCTTGGAAAGGCCGTCTAAAAGAATGGGGGCCGCCTGGTGATCTCCTACAAATCCTACTATCCCGCACATTGATTCATCTCTCCTTATATTTTACTATTAATCCTTATGGAATAAGTCTCTGGTATATACCTTATCCCTCACATCATCCAGGCATGGATCGTAACGGTTTGCAATAATGGCGTCACAGGCCTGCTTAAAGGCTTCCAGGTCATTCACCACCTTGCTGCCGAAGAAGGAGGCGCCGTCCTCCAGGGTGGGCTCGTATACCACCACGGTAGCGCCCTTGGCCTTAATCCGCTTCATAATCCCCTGGATGGAGCTCTGGCGGAAGTTATCAGAATGGCTCTTCATGGTCAGGCGGTAGACGCCGATGACCGTCTCCTTCTCCTTTTCCCGCTCCCAGCTGCTGCTGGCCGTGTAGTAGCCCGCCTTATCCAGGACCCGGTCCGCGATAAAATCCTTCCTGGTGCGGTTGGACTCCACTATCGCCTCAATCAGGTTCTCCGGCACATCTGCATAATTAGCCAGAAGCTGCTTCGTATCCTTGGGCAGGCAGTAGCCTCCATAGCCGAAGGATGGGTTATTATAATGGAACCCAATCCTGGGATCCAGACACACCCCGTTTATGATCTGCTGTGTATCCAGCCCCTTCATCTCCGCATAGGTGTCCAGCTCATTAAAGTAGGAAACCCTGAGGGCCAGGTAGGTATTGGCAAAGAGCTTCACTGCCTCCGCCTCCGTAAAACCCATGTAGAGGGTATCAATCTCCTCCTTCAGCGCCCCCTCCTGCAAAAGCCCGGCAAACACACGGGCCGCCTCCATAAGCCGCTCATCCTCCAGATCCGTCCCCACGATAATCCGGGAGGGGTAAAGGTTATCATAAAGCGCCTTGGACTCCCGGAGGAATTCGGGGCTGAAGAGGATATTTTTACTTCCCGTCTTCTGGCGGATGGAACGGGTAAAGCCTACGGGGATGGTGGACTTAATCACCATAATGGCCTTTGGATTACACTCCATCACCAGCCGGATCACCGCTTCCACTGCTGAGGTGTCGAAGTAATTCTTCTTGCTGTCATAATTGGTAGGGGCGGCGATGATGACAAATTCCGCATCCCCATAGGCCTCCCTGCCGTCCAGTGTAGCCCGCAGGTCCAGGGGCTTCTCCGCCAGGTATTTCTCAATATAATCATCCTGGATGGGGGAGAGCCTCCGGTTAATCTTATCCACCTTCTCCGGAACCACATCCACTGCCGTCACCTGATGGTGCTGTGCCAGAAGCACTGCCAGGGACAGTCCCACATATCCAGTACCTGCTACTGCAATCCTTCGCTTCATATCCTCTTAAACCTTTTTCCTTTCTTTATTTCCGCCGGCCATGGGCCAGGCGCCCTGCTTCGCTTTCCCTTTCAGCCTTTAAACCTGATAAAACTCCTTATACCACCGGGCAAAGCTCCTTAAGCCCTCCCGCAGGCTGGTAGAAGGCTTAAAGCCAAAGTCCCGCTCCAGGGCCGCTGTATCCGCATAGGTCACCGGCACATCCCCCGGCTGCATAGGCGCCAGCTCCTTGTGGACCTCAAAGTCATAGTCCTCCGGCAGGACCCCGGCCAGAACCAGCTCCTGCTGAAGAATATCCACGAAATCCAGGAGGTTCTCCGGGCGGCTGTTGCCGATATTATAGACTGCATAGGGCGGGATGGGAAGGCCGTCCTCCCCATTTCGCCGCTCTGGGGGAGACTGCATCACCCGCTTCACCCCTTCCACAATATCATCCACATAGGTGAAATCCCGCCTGCAGTTTCCGTAATTAAAGATCCGGATGGTTTCCCCCCGTAAGAGCTTATCCGTAAAGCCAAAATAAGCCATATCCGGCCGCCCTGCAGGCCCGTACACCGTAAAAAACCGAAGTCCGGTGGAGGGGATGTTATAAAGCTTGCTGTAGGCGTGGGCCAGAAGCTCATTAGACTTCTTGGTAGCCGCGTAGAGGGATACCGGGTTGTCCACCTTATCCTCTGTGGAATAGGGCACCTTTGTATTGCTCCCGTAAACCGAGGAGCTGGAGGCATAGACAAGATGCTCCACTCCCCTTTTTCCATGATCATAGGAATGGCGGCAGGCCTCCAGAATATGGTAAAACCCTATGATATTTGCCTCAATGTAAGCGTCCGGATTGGTGATGGAGTAGCGCACCCCTGCCTGGGCCGCCAGGTTTACCACTAGCTCCGGGCGATAGGTCTCAAATACCTCCTCCACCAAAGCCTTATCTGTAATGGAGCCCTTGATAAAGGTCCAGGAGGAATCCGGGTGCGCCTCCTTCTCCTTCCCGATCTGGCCCAGCCGGTACTCCTTAATGGCAGGATCATAGTAATCATTCATATTGTCAATGCCGATAATCGTTACCGGCGATGCCTTCCGCAAAAGCTCCAGGACCAGATTCCCGCCGATAAACCCGGCGGCACCTGTGACCAGGATGGTCCTTCCGGTTAATGTCATCCCTTGTTTCATCCTTCCTTGCTCCTTCCGTAACATACATAGCACAGCACTGCACTGCGCTGTGCGCGCCCTGCCGGGCTGTGACCAGCAGCACAGCACCACCATTTTACCACGGGGGATAAGGGAACGCAAGGATATCTTCGAGCTTCGGAAAACACAAAGGGTGCAACACCCTCTTATAGCCTTAAGAGGAGCATTACACCCTTGTACGCTCTATTCTTTTATTGTTACTGCTCACGGCCCTGCCGTTCACAGCAGCAAAATGCACACAAAATGGCCATTCTGTCCATTTTGGCGCCGAAACCCTCGGGTTCACTGTGACTTTCACTCACAGTGAACGCCTCGCGGGATACTGGCCGTGAATAATAACCTTTTATTCGACCCGGCTCCTACTGCCACATCCCCAGCTCATCCTCGGTTAGCAGAAGATCCACCTGGGCCGCCACATTCTCATCGGTGGCCTCCTGATAGCCCCGTAAGGGCAGATTCCCCACCGCCTGCCTGGCCTCTGCCATGGTCATGTCCCAGAAGGCCTTATCCTCCTCGCTTCCATTAAGGCAGTAGAGGGCGCCGCCCCAGTCGTCCAGCTCTGTGGAAAAGCTCCACACATTTTCAAAGCGGGAGGTTTCCATCTCCAGCTGGAACAAGCGGAGATTCTCCTCATCCTCCCGGATCTCCAGCCAGATCCCCTGGCCTCCCGGATCCTGGTACAGGGTGCTCCGCTCCCCCTCGCCGGTCTCATCAAACTCAGCCGCCAGCTGGAACTTTCCCTCCTCCGGATCCCACACAGCGATCTGGATCAGGCTTCCATCTGTGATAAACTGTCCCAGGGCCTCCGCCTGGCTAATCCCCAGGCTCATGCCCAGCTGCTCTAAGGCCACACCTCTGCCGGCCGCCGCAGCCGCCGCTGTCTGTATGGTCTGAGCCTCCTCCCAGGCCGTCCGCTCTGTTACCACGATGTCCCGGTATCCGTCCTGGTTCAGATCCGTCAGCAGGAAATACCGCTTCGTTTCTTCAGGGGAAGCCGCGCCCTGGCTGCCGGCACCGGCACCTTTCTTTGTGCCGGAGGACTTCTTCTTTGTCTTAGACGCCTTCTTAATCTCTGACTTAACCTTTTTCCGGTAATTATCATAGGCCTCCAGGATGGCGCCGTCCGGACCCACATACCGGTTATCCGGAGTGAAGGTATTGGTCAGCATGGCGCCGTCCTCCCCCATATAATGGCGGGTGCCCTCCCCCTGGTTGGAAACCCACCCGGTCTTCATATATCCCTTGGAGTCCAGGTAGTATGTCTTTCCATCCACTTCGATCCACTCATCCATCAGCGGCTCGCCGGAATAATCAAAATACATCCAGTGCTTTCCGTCCTCGGAGCGATCCCACTCATCTGCCATAGCAGGAAAGGCCGCCGAAGCCATCACAAGGACAGCCAGGCAGCCTGCAGCCTGTCTCTTCATCCATCTCTTCATCTAAATACTCTCGATATTCTTTTCAAACCGCTCCAGCAGCCGGTCAATCACGTGAACCAGGTTCCCGATCTCCGGCTTGGTCAGCTGCTCATCGGCTCCCAGGGACTCGCCCTTGGCCCGCATCTGGTCGTCGATCAGGGAGGAGAAGATCACCACCGGCAGGTGCTTTAACCGGTCATCCTCCTTCACCAGCTTGGTCAGACGGTGGCCGTCCATCTCCGGCATCTCGATATCCGTGATAATCAGATTCACCTTCTCATACAGATCATGGTCTTGCCGGATAGCCTTTAAGTAGTCCCAGGCCTCCTGGCCATTATTGAAATTCTTAATGTCTGTAAAGCCGGCCCGCTGAAGGGCATCATCAATCATCTTCTGGAGCAGGATAGAGTCTTCCGCGATAACCAGGGGCTTATCACAGATAGGACGGTCTCCCATCTGCTCCACCTCGGAAATCTGGATGGAGGTCTCCGGAGCGATCTCCGCCACGATCTTCTCGAAGTCCAGAATGGTCACCAGCTCCCCGGCGCACTGGGCGATTCCCGTTGCCACTCCTTCCTCCCCGTGGGTCAGAGTCTTATCCGGCTTCTGGATATCCTTCCAGGAGATACGGCTGATTCCCTCGATGCTCTGCACACGGAAGGCCACGGTCATCTTATTAAAATTCGTCACGATAAACAAGTCCCTGGACTTATGCTCCAGGTACTCATTGGTCAGGTAATAGCCCAGGTCAATCACCGTGATCAGAATATCCCTGGGTTTAAAGATCCCCTCTACTGCCGGATGGGCATGAGGCATCACCTTTACCTTAGCCGACATCATGATCTCCTTCACCTTTGCCACATTAATGCCGTAAAACTCTCCCTGAATGGTAAACTTCATGATCTCGATCTCATTTGTCCCCGATTCCAGGAGGATTCCCTCTTTCTCTTTATCCGCTTTCATCTGTTCCGCTCCTTTCCAAAAGAATAACTATTCACGCAAATGGTCTTCTTAAAGATGCTTTTCCGGCTTTCCAACCGTACGTATAATCACATCGCCATTTTCCACATTTAAAAGCATTGTCCTGGCATAGGTCCCGCCTGTATCCTCTGCCGAGATGCGGAACCGCTCCTCCATCAGCACCTTCTTCACCATCGATGCATTTCTTTGCCCGATATTGCCGAAATCAGAGTTTCCCTTCATCTCAAACATCTTCGCCCCGCCTGCGATCTTCACCACAGTCCGGCTTTTCACCAGACCGAAGGCGGTAAGCTTGCGGACCGTCTCCCGGATTCCGCTGTCTGCATATTTAAATACCTTCGGGTCATTGGGGTCACTTCTGGAAGGAAGCATAATATGTAACAGACCACCCAGCTTAATGACCGGGTCATAAAATGTAATCCCGATGCAGGAGCCCAAAGCATAGGTTATGACGGTATTGCTCCCTCGGGCAAACTTCATATCACCAATCCCTACTTTAATGTCCTTTTCTGCCATTATGAAATACCTAGTTTCCCTAAGATATGATTCAGAGACTGGATATCCGGAAGCATCAGCAGACCGTCTGACAGTCTCTCACCATCCATAATAAATTCTGCATTAATATACATTAGCTTATCGGTCTCATAACCATACTCCGCGATGGGGACCGTCAAAATCCCGCCCAGCATATTGATGGTGGAGCTGGGCACGGACAGGTCGATCTCCACCTGCACCAGCTGGGTAAATGCGTTCACATAGGAGCAGATAATGATATTCCCGATCTCCTCCAGAGCGGAGTAATCCATCTCATCCATGTCCTCAAAGGACTCATAATGCTTCCCTATCAGCTTTCCCAGCACCGCATTCGCCAGATCCAGCTTAAAGATAAACAGCATCAGGCCATTTACCTCATTGGACATCTGAACCAGAGTTGCCGCCACCAGCTCCTCCACCTGGCCGATCCGGTCTACGGTCTCATCGAAGCTTAAAATACTGACCTCCGGGATGGTGATCCGCACCTCCTTCTGGAGAAGCTTAGAGAGGGAGGTGGCAGCATGGCTGGTGCCGATGCTGCTGATCTCCTTCATCACATCCAGGTCCTGGAGATTCATATCTTCATAACGTTTCAGTCTCATAGACGTTCCCCACATTCGTTATCGTTATTAATCATTTATTTCAACCCACACTCCGCTGCAAAAACGGACGATTGCCCACAGCCGCCTACCCTCTCAGGCTGTTAATGGTGGATTCGATTTCATCTGAGGTGGTCACCATCCGCAGCGCATAGCTGTAGGCCCGCTGGCACTCGATCATATGCACCATCTCTTTCGCCATGTCCGTTCCGGAACGCTCCAGCACGCCGGTTTCCAGCCTGGCATTCTTAAGCAGAATGGGATCCATCCCCGCCGGAGGAACGTATTCATTATCCCCCACGCTTAACAGGCGGCTGGGGTGGGTGAAGGTACAAAGGGTAATCCGGGGGGCATCCTCATCCTCCTCCTCATCCTCTACATCCTCAACCTCGTAATCCTCATCCTCCTCATCGGAAAACTCCGGAACCTCCGCCCGCATAGGCTCCCCGTTCTGATCCAGCACCAGCTTCCCATTATCCGTCAGGAGATAAAAGCCCTCCCCGCTAGCCAGCTCGCCCCGGTGGAAATGTCCGTTCCGGGTATAGGTGATGTCTCCGGTGGCCGGATCCTGGATCCGGAAAAACTGATTATTATCCACGATAGCATAATCCAGAAGATTATTGGTGGTGGTAAAAGCACCTGTGTTATAGCTGGCGTAGGTCCGCTGCATCCGCACGCCGTTTCCGGACTGAAGCTCTGTCACCGCAGTCTCCGAATCGTTTAAATTAAACTGGAGCAGATCGGTAAAGGCCGCTGTCTTGGGCTTAAAGCCGTCGTTATTAATATTGGCAAGGTTATTGGAAATAACACTCATCTTCGCCATGCAGGTCCCTGCTCCCAGGGCCCCTGTGTAAAAGGACTGATACATCCCTTTATCCTCCTTAACCTGTGATTCGATTTTTAATTCGGTCTTCCGGGCTGAACCCGGTCACCTACAGCCTTCCCACATCGGTGGAGGCCTTGCTTAAGATCTGGTCATACATCTTCAGCACCTGGGCGGCGCTCTGTAAAGCCCGCTGGGACGACATCATATTGGTCATCTGCTCCACCATGTCTACATTAGACCGCTCTAAGCTCTGCCAGAGAACGGAAGGGCTCTCCACCTCCTCCGCTGCCTGATTAGTGGAAAACAAGCCGTAATCCTCCTTGTGGAGCTGCTCATTATCCGCAAAGCGCACCACCCGGAGAGATCCAAGGGTGCGGATCTCCACCTCCCCCTCTTCCTCATAGCCGCCGCCGTCTTCCTCCTCATCATCACCCCCTAAAACAGGTCCAGCAATGATGTTTCCCCGTCCGTCCACGGTAAATTCTTCATTCTCAATCAGGATCGGCCCGCCGTCCCGGCCCTGGACTCTCCCCATGCCATTTAAGGTGAGATATCCCTCATTATCCACGCTGAAGGAACCATTCCTGGTGTAGCGCACCCCCATGGGGGTGTCGATACAGAAAAACCCCTCATCGGTCAATGCAAAGTCATAGATCCCTTCCGTGTTCTCGAAGCTCCCCTGCTCATAATTCACATAGGTCCGATCCGCGGCCCGGATCTTAGATGTGGTAGCCATGGGCTCCGGATTCTCCTTATAGCGCTTTCCAGTGCGGTAAAGCATCTCCTCCTGGAAGGTGGTGCTGACCATCTTATCCTGCTTATAGCCAGGGGTCTGGATATTCACCATGTTATTACTGATTACGTTTAAATTCCGGTTCTGGGTCAGCATACCGGATGTAAGATTATAAAAGCCCTGATACATGTGAATCTCCTCCTTTCTATGTCCTTTCTATGTCTATTGGTATGTACTCATGTACGCTTTCAGCTTTCGGATAGCAGAGCTGTGGATCTGGGAGATACGGGGCTCGCTGACGCCTAAGATCTGGGCGATCTGGCCCATGTTCAGCTCCTCTACATAATATAAAGAAACCACCATCTTCTCCTTCTCCTTCAGGCTCTCCACCGCCTCCGCCAGCACCTGTCTGGCCTCCTCCATCAGGAAGGCCTTCTCCGGCTGGGAAGCAGCATCATGATTGGTGAGCTGCAGAGACTGACGCTCCCCCTCATCGTCTGTTATCATATCTAAAGAAAGTACATTCATCATCACGCTCATCCGCTGGATCTTTCGGAACTTCCGGATATCCATACCCAGAGCGTCGGCCACCTCCTCCTCTGAGGGCGGGCGGTCCAGGGTGCGCCCGAGAGCAATCTGGGCATCCTCCATGGCCTTCACCTGCTTGCGGAAGTCTCTGGGCATCCAGTCATTCTTGCGGACCAGATCGATGATCATGCCCCGGATGCGCCTGGATAAAAATGTCTCAAACTTATTATCCCGCTCCGGGTCATATCTGTCAATACTTTTCATGATGGCGATGACGCCTTCATTCACTATATCCTCCATTTGAAGGGAGCCTGCATAGACATTGCGCATCTGTATGGCGATGGTTCTCACGATATAGAGATACCGCATCACCAGCGCCTGCTTCACCTCCAGCTTTCCCTCTGCCAGGTACATCTCCAAAAGCTCTTCATTGGTCTTCTCTTCTAAATAGTCTGCCGGAATCATCTTCCGTCACTCCTCTCATGCCCCAGCTTTGTCACTCCCGGCGCCATCATAAACCGCGCCAAGCCCTACGCCCCTTTTCTGGCCGTATGATCCATGGTCAGACTGCCGATGGACTGGATCTGCACATTATTTGAGATCTCATTAAAGGACAGCACACGGACATTCGGATAGAACTGGTCAATCAGTCGGTACACATGGACCCGCATCACCTGAGAGGTTAAGATCACCGGGTTCTGAGAAAGGCTGTTAAACTTCTTCAGCTGAACCGTAATCTGATTAATCAGGCTCTGGAGCACATCCGGGCTTAAGGCTAAGTAATAGCCCCTCTCTCCCTTAGTGAGGCATCCCACCATGGTACGCTCCAGCTCCGAATCCAGGGTAATCACCTTCATGCTGCCATCCTCACAATACATACGGGTAATGGTGCGCTTTAAGGCAGTCCGGATATTTTCGATGAGGCCATCCACATCCTTGACCGGAAGGCCTGTATCCGATATCGTCTCCAGGATGGATTCGATAATCGTCTCCAAATCCTTGATTGGTACACCCTCCTTCAAGAGGCTGGTCAGTACCTTCTGCAGCAGGCTGTAGGAAACCAGATTGGGGAAGGCTTCCTCAATCAGCTCCGGGGAGGTCTTCTTCGTATTCTCCACCAGATGCATCACCTCCTGGCGGGTAATCAGCTCATGGGCATGCTGCTTCACCACCTCGGAAAGGTGGGTAACCAGCACGGAAAGGGGATCGATCACCGTATAGCCGTAAATCTCCGCCAGCTCCCGGTCCTCCGGCTTGATCCACCGGCTGGGAATCCCGTAGGCCGGCTCGATGGTCTCGATGCCGTCGATCTCCTTCTCCGGGTTCTCCGGCTCCAGGGCCAGATAGTAGTCTACCAGGATCTCGCCCTTGGCTACCTCCTCGCCCTTGATCTTAATACAATACTGATTGGTATTTAAGCCGGAGCTGTCCCGGAGGCGGATGGAGGGAATGACAAATCCCATATCTTGTGCATACTGCCGCCGGAAGATAATAATCCGGTTAATCAGCCGGCCTCCCACCGACTCATCCACCAGAGGAATCAGGCTGTAGCCGAATTCCATCTCAATGGCTTCCACAGAAAGAAGGGTGTAAACATTGTTCACATCCTTGAAATATTCCTCTTCGCTTACAGGCTTCTGGGCTGCAGGCTCCGCCAGGCCCTCCTCCCCGGCCTCTCCCTCCGGAGAACCGGAAAAGCTCCGCAAAGAACCGCCGCCCCCAAAGGCGCCTCCTGTAGCAAGGGCCGGCTCCTCCCTAAGCCTTCTGGATAAGAAGTAGCCTCCTGCAATCAGCCCCACGGAAACGATGAGAAGCTGGATCACCGGCATGCCGGGGATCACTGTCAGCACCGCGATGACGATACCACTGATCATGATTGCTGTGGGCTGGCCCATAAACTGCTTGGAAACATCCTCATTCAGGCTTCCCTCAGCCACTGCCCTGGTTACAATCATGCCGGTAGCCGTGGAGATCAGCAGGGATGGGATCTGCCCCACCAGGCCGTCGCCAACGGTGGCGATGGAATAGGTGTTCAGCACCTCGCCGATACTTTCTCCGGACTGGATAATACCGATGATGCTGCCGCCGATGAGGTTAATGGCTGTGGTGATTAAGGACATCACCGAGTCGCCCTTTACGATCTTCGTGGCACCATCCATAGAACCGTAAAAGTCCGCTTCTCTCTGGATCTTCTCCCGGCGCATCTTGGCCTGCTGTTCATCGATCAGGCCGGAGTTTAAGTCCGCGTCAATGGCCATCTGTTTCCCAGGCATAGCATCCAAGGTAAAGCGGGCCGCCACCTCAGACACACGCTCCGCGCCCTTGGTGATAACGATAAACTGCATTAACACGATGATCATGTAGATGATCATACCTACTACCACGTTCCCACGGAGCACGAAATCACCAAAGGCCTTGATGATCTGGCCGGAGGAACCGGAGCTGGTTAAAATATTCCTGGTTGTAGACACATTAATTCCCAGACGAAACAGGGTCGTGATCAGCAAAAGGGATGGGAATATGGAAAATTCCAGGGGCTCTCTTATGGTCATGGTGGTCACCAGGATCATCATGGAGAGAGACATGTTGATAATAATCGCCACGTCCACCAGTGCGGCAGGCAGCGGGATAATCAGCAACAGAATAATCGTTAATACAAATAGTACAACGGAATAGCTCAGTATTTTTTTCATGAATAAGACTCCATCCATTTATTCGAACATATCATCCCGGTGGCTGGCCTTGTAAATATATACCAAAATCTCCGCCACCGCCCCGTAAAACTCTGGGGGAATCTCCCGGTCTAGGTCACAGGAGGCGAAAAGCGCCCTGGCCAAAGGCCGGTTTTCAATCACATACACCCCATGCTCCTCTCCGATATGGACGATCCGCAGGGCCACCAGGTCCTGCCCCTTAGCTAATACCACCGGAGCATTATTCTCCTCCGGGTTATACTTAAGGGCCACAGCGAAGTGGGTAGGGTTTCGTATAATCACATCTGCCTGAGGGACCTTCTGCATCATACGGCTCATGGCCATCTGACGCTGAACACTTCGGATCCTTCCTTTAATCTCCGGATTTCCCTCTGTATTCTTAAACTCCTCCTTAACCTCCTGCTTGGTCATCTTCAGATTATTCTCATAATCCCATCTCTGGTAGAGATAATCAAAGAAGGCCACCACGGCAAAGGCCAGGCACACCCGCATTACCAGGTCAAATACCATCTGCATCATATATGCGGCGGAATTAAACACCTGCATATCGAACATCCTGGCAATCTCAGTCAGATCCCTCTTTAGCAGATTATACAACAAAGCCAGCAAAAGGGCAATCTTAATCAGATTTTTTGCAAGATCTACCAGCTTTTTCAGGCCAAATAATTTCTTAATCCCTGAGATGGGATTCAGCTTGCTGAATTTGGGACGCAGGGGCTTAAAGGTTATATTAAACCGGGTCTGTATCCCATGGGAAAGAATTCCCAGGACAATGGACATAGCCAGCACCGGCAAGGCGCATTTCAGCACCGACGCCACCATATATACATAGATATTCGGTGACTGGTCTAATACTGCACTTCCATTTCCCACAGCTGTAAAATAGCGGAGCATGCAGTCCCGCACGGTCCGGTAAATCATGGGAATGGTAAGCCGCAGCATCCAGAACACGCCGAAGAGCATGACCACGGTAACAGCATCTTTACTTTGGAAAAGATTACCTTCCTGTCTGGCTTCTCTCCGCCGTTTACCAGTGGGTTTTTCGGTTTTTTCTTGTCCATTCGACTCCGCCAAGCCCACCACTTCCTTTCCTCAGCCCGAAGACCGTTTATCAATTTCCGGCGGCAGTCCGCTACAAGGGCCGCATCAGCTCCAGCAGCTGCCACATATATAAAAAGGTATTGTCAATAATCACATAAAGCCGGTCCGCCATGGGACTGAAAAGGAATACCATCATAAACATTCCCACGATGATCTTCAGCTGGAAATTCACGGAAAATACATTGATCTGGGGAATCATACGCATCAGCACCCCGATGGTGGCCTCTGTCACCATCTCCATGGCAATCAGGGGAAAGGCAAGCTGCAGCCCCATCACGATATTTGTCTTAAAGATCTCCAGCATCATCTGATAGAGCTCCGGGCGGAAGGTAACCTCCCCGAAGGGAATCAGCCTTGCGGAAGAAAAAAACAAGGAGATGAGACGGATGTGCCCATCGGTCGCCAGAAAGATCAGGGATAAAAAGGCATAATAAATCCCGGAGGTGATGGTCATCTGGGTATTATACTGAGGGTCATAGA
The DNA here is from genome assembly GCA_951800145.1 of uncultured Lachnospiraceae bacterium. Classification (GTDB taxonomy): domain Bacteria; phylum Bacillota; class Clostridia; order Lachnospirales; family Lachnospiraceae; genus Caccovicinus. The sequence continues at coordinate 26,432 of CATOJE010000021.1, forward strand.
CCTGAGCCATGGATAAGCCCATATTGTGATCCATCACCGCGGAGGCGAACCGGATCACCGCGTAGGAAAGCTCCATGGAGAATCCCAGCACAAAGCCCATCAGCAGCTCCTTCACCAGCATAAATCCATATTCCAGCATGCCGGAAGGCTGATGCTGCAAACTCCCGTCCACCCCCAGATACAAAAGCAGGGTGAGGGAAAAGATCAGCGCTCCTTTGGCCGGCCTTGGATAATTGGTCCGGCCCAGCAGAGGATTAAATATCACCGCTCCGCTCATCCGCATAAAAATCAGGGCAAACAGGATAAACATGAAGCATCAGCCTCCTACGATCAAACCGACCATCTGCCTTAAAAACTCCTGAAGGGAAGCTAAAATCGTGCTTCCCAAGAATCCCATAACCGCCAGGATAGAAAGAAATTTCGGCACAAAGGTCATGGTCTGCTCATTGATCTGGGTGGCTGCCTGAAAGATGGCAATCACCACGCCCACCACCATACTAGTGAGCAGAAAAGGCATGGTCAGCCTTAATGCCAGCTGAAAGGTATAATATAAAGTATCCAGTATCTCTAAGTCTGTCATCCGTTTTTCCTTTCTCTTTTAATCCGGTTCTTCTCCCCAACGCCTGTGGGGCGGCGGGACTTTTAAGCAGTAAGCCTGCCAGGCCGCGCTACCGGTAAGCCCCGGCAATGCTGGTAAATAAAAGCTCCCATCCGTTCACTGTCACAAAAAGCAAAAGCTTAAAGGGCAGGGAAACCATGGCCGGGGGCAGCATTACCATACCCATAGACATCAACGTGGTGGAAACAATGATATCCACCAGAAGGAAGGGCAGATAAATCAAGAACCCTGCTATGAACCCCCGCTTCAGCTCCGTGGTCATAAATGCAGGAACCACCACGGTTAACGGATAATCCTCCACATTCTCCTCCACGGCCGTGCCGGATATCCGGACGAAATTATCCAGGGTATCCATCTCCGTATTCCGCAGCATAAACTCCTTCAGTGGAACCACCATCCGTTCTATCGCCTCCTCCTGGGTAATCTCCTCCCGAACGTAAGGCTGATAGGCTTCTTCATTAATCTGGTCCAAAACCGGGCTCATAATATACAAGGTTAAAAATAAAGCAATACCTACCAAAACCATATTGGGCGGCGCCTGCTGAACTCCCATAGCATTCCTGGTAAAGGAAATAATGATGATGGTTCTGGTAAAAGAAGTCATCATCACTACGATGGAAGGCAGCAATGCCGCAAAGGTAAGCAAAAAGATCAGGTCAAGGGCAGGAACATTCCCGCCATTTAACTGGGTCAGAAGGTCACTCATCGGTATCTCCCCCTTTTTTCTTATGGGGCGGCAGGTACTTATTAAGCAGCTCCCGGAAAGGAAGCGGTTCCCCGCCGGGCTGCAAAAACTCTTCTGCTGCCTGGAAATCTCCTTCCAGCTTTGTCAGCAGCCGGATCCCGGCCTGGCTGACTCCTACCAGATAATATTCATCCCTTACCTGCAGCAGAAGAATTTTCTGATTCTGTCCCACCTGGATATGTTCAAGCACCCGCATACTGCCGGAGGCGGAAGATTTCACCCACTGCTTTCCTAAAAGCCTGCTGCAGTAATAGGCCAGCAGCAGCACTCCGAGAACAGTAAACGCCGCCTGAAATAAAGTCAAACCCTCCATACTTATAAGCTTTCCGGATTGATTTCCCTTGATACGATTTCTGTGATACGGATGCCGAAGTTATCCTCTACAACTACGATATCGCCTTTTGCGATACACTGGCCATTCACAAACAGGTCTACCTGCTCGCCGGCCATCTTATCTAACACAACCAGGGTTCCCTGGGTAAACTCTAAGATATCCCGAACCAGCCTCTTGGTCCTGCCGATCTCCACGGAAACCTCCAGCGGCACCTTCATCAGCATCTCCTGGTTGGCCTTATCCTCCTCGCCGCCGTCTGTGGTATCATAAACCTGAGAAGACTCTAAAGGACGGATTATGGAACTGCCACCGGAGGCTGGCGCTGCCGGCTTTGCCGGCTCCTGGGTCTTTACCTGCTTCATCATCTCCATCATCTGCATCTGTGTCTGCTGCATCTGATTCATTAGCTGAAGCATCATGGGATCGCTGCCCATAGGCGGATACCCATAGTAAGGCGGTTGCGTACCTGGCTGCGGCGCCGGGTAAGGCGCCTGTGCTGCCGGTGCAGGTGCTGCCGGAGCTGGGGCTGGGGCAGGTGCTGCCGGAGCCGGTGTGGGCGCTGCCGCTGCCGGGGCAGATGGCGCCGCAGGCTCTGCTCCGCCGGACATACCGGAGAGTAAAGCATCCAGCTCTGCCTGAGACATGGACCCACCGGAGCCGCCGGAGGACGCTGCCGGGGCTGGCTCTGGCTCTGCTCCGCCGGACATGCCGGAGAGAAGGGCATCCAGCTCTGCCTGAGACATGGACGCGCCGGAGCCGCCGGAGGAGGCTGCCGGAGCTGGCTCTGGCTCTGCAGGAGCCGGGGCTGGCTCGGATGCTCCAGAGCCTAAAGAGGCCTCAAAGGGCGCTAAAAGCCGCTTGGACAGCTCGGCTGACATGATGTTCATAAACTCACTGTTCAGCTTATCCTCGATTTCCAGGCGGAAGCGAACCACCACCATCCCATTTTCTTCTACAAAATACTTATCTTTAAACTCCTCTGGTTCCCCGATATCAAAGGACTTGGGAGTTGAAATATTTACAATCGTTCCTAAAAACTCTGAAAGAGCTGTGGCGGAGGCTCCCATCATCTGGTTCATAACCTCGCAGATGGCGCTGATATGGAGCTCGTCCATCTCAAAGGTCTCTGCCGTGGTCTCTTCTCCCATCATGGTATCCACGATGATCCGCACATCCTCCCGGCGGAACATCATGATATTCTTGCCTTCCAGGCCCTCTACATAATCAATCTCTACACCAATCGCCGGTTCCAGACGCTTAAATTCAAACTCTTCCTTCTTGATCACGGATACTACCGGCGTGGTAATATTTACCTTGGTGCTTAACATCGTTGAAACTGCTGTAGCCGAGGCGCCGAGACTGATATTCATTATTTCGCCTATGGCATCTAGTTCCATTTCATTAAAGCTGCTAGCGCCCATCTCTCAATCTCCTTTATCATTTATTCTCCTGGAACGGCATTATTTACCGATTTCCAGCGCTTTCTGCGCCATCAGCTTCATAGCATTCAACGCGGTAACATTGGCCTCATAGGAGCGGGTAGCAGACATACTGTCCACCGTCTCCTTTAAGAGATCCACATTTGGCATGATCACAAAACCATTCTCATCCGCATCCGGGTGATTGGGGTTATAAACCTGCTTCATCTCCCGGTCATCCTCCACAATTCCAGCTACGCGGACCCCTGCATTCCTGCTGGCAAAGCCCTTTCCCTGTGAAACATTGCGGAGGGCTTCCTTAAAAGAGCCTGCCCCATAGCTTTCAAATAACACATCTTTTCTCCGGTATGCACCGCCCCGCTCCGTTCTGGTGGTATCGATATTGGCGATATTCTCCGCCGCGATATCCATCCGGATGCGCTGGGCACTAAGGGCAGATGCGCTGATATCAAATGAACTTAAAAAAGCCATTGTCTTCCTCCTGCCCAGGCTATTTGCCTAAAATCGTATTAACTGTCTGAACGATACGCTCCGCGTTAAAGGGCTTTACGATAAAGTCCTTTGCGCCGGATTTAATGGCGTCCACTACCATGCCCTCCTGGCCCATAGCGGTACACATCACAATCTTTGCGTCCGGATGGCTCTCCCGGATCTTCTTTAAGGCCTGAAGCCCATCCATGTTGGGCATGGTAATATCCATGATTACCATATCCGGGCTCTCCTCCTCGTACTTCTTTACTGCTTCCGCACCATCCTGGGCTTCTACGAAATTATCATATCCACTTTTGGTCAGCGCATTCTTTACCATCATCCTCATAAACGCAGCATCATCAACCAGCATTATCTTTGCCATTTTGTTTCCCTCTCTTTTCTATAATTTCTATAATTTGTGTTTTTATTCAGACGCAGCCTGTTCCATTTCCAGGCTTAAGGACTCCCCTTCCAGGAGATCCTCTCCATCTTGAGAAACCGCTTCTTCATAAAGCCTCCGGCTAATCCGGATGGCCACGTTCTTCTTATATAATCCCATCTTGCCGGTGAACCATGGCTGCCGGCCCACATAGAGCTTCACATCCTTGTCTTTCGGCTTATTCATATCAATCACATCTCCCACCTTCAGATGGTAGATGTCGCTTACGTCAAGCAGCACCGTGCCCAGCTGGCCGGTAATGGGAAGCTGCGACTGACGAATGTTGTCAAGGATGGTCTCCCTATTATCCTCGTAGGCGTAGCCCTTGGCGATCCGCTTGCTGGAATCCATGGTCTGGAAGATTGCCTCCAGAAGCGTTCCCGGGATACAGATCCGGATCTTCTCCACTGCAAGCCCTGCAAGATCCACATTCAGGTGGATGATGGCAACGGTCTCGTCTACACCTACATCCTGAATCATACTGGGATTATCCTCCAGGCGCTGCTCCTTAAATTCCACTGTCAGATGGTTAGAAAATCCATCCTTCAGCGCCTGAATCAGGTAAGAAAGAATCCTCCGGTACAGTGCAGTCTCCACATCAGAATACCGGTATCCATCCTTCACCTTCACTACTTCCTCCTGGCCGCCCAGCATGTGATCGATCAGTGTGATCACCAGGCCCGGGCTGACAAACATCATCAGAGGAACCAGCTGTCTGCTGTAATTCGGCATGATCGTATCAACTAGCGTGACCATGTCATTTTCCTTAAGAGAGTTCACAAACTCGTAATAACGCCGCTCCTGAACCTCCATCACGGTAATATCGGTCATAACGCGGAATACGCCATTCACCCGTGATGTGATGATTCGCGCATAATTCTCGAAAACACTGGTGAGAATCTTCATCTTGTCCTTGGTGAATTTCCTGGGACTGTAAAAATCGTACTTGCTGTACTTTACTGTCTCAGTCTCCGCCTTTGTTTTCGTTTTCACCGCCGCCTTCTCATCCTGCACACTCTCCGCCGGCTTTTCATCGCCGCCGCCTGTCTGCATTGATTTCAGAAGGGCGTCTATCTGACTTTGGGATAATACATCTGCCATCTCTGAAAGCCACCTTTTCTCGATTCTATTCTTCCGGCTGCGTCTGGCCGCCGGCGCATGTTTAAGAAGCTGACGGTTCTAAAAGCTGCTCTGACCCATCCGGGATCTGAGGAGATATCTCCGACTCCGGAATCATACTGCCCTGGCCTTCCATACTGCCACCCTCCAGCGGTGCAAACCCTTCCTCCGGCGGCGTCCCGATCCCATCGGTTACCGTCATAGAGTCCGCGTTCATGTCGCTGTATATCTCTTCATAAAATTCATTCATGCTCTTAATGTCTGCGCCCTTATCCACAATCAGGAATTCCACCCTTCGGTTCTTAGCTCTTCCTTCCTGGGTCTGGGAGGTATCCACGGGGCGGAACTGACCATAGCTGATGCCTACCAGCTTACTGGGATCGATAATGTCCTTTGTCTGGATGTAGGCTGCCACCTCCGCTGAACGGAGGGAGGAAAGCATCCGGTCCGTCCTGGCGCTGCTGTATAAGTCCTCGCTGACCTGAGCCGTATGTCCCATGATTTCAATCTGGGAAATATTCTCCGATTGAGGGGCGATTACATTACAAAACACATCCAGTACCTGGGTGGCCTCGCTGGTCAGCACTGAGCTGTTTCCTGTGAAAAAGGCCTGGTTTTCAAAAGCCACAAAGGTATAGCCGTCTCCCCGGGATACGGAGGCGCCGTCGATGCCCGCCTCATTTAATGCCTCAATCAGGGCCAGAACCATCTGATCCAGCTCCTCCTCTATGGTGGGCTCATCCTCCACCTGGAGGGATCCGGACACGTCATACTCGCCCTCGGCGATGTTTTCATTAATGGCGATCTGCTGAGTATCTCCCGCGTTGGGGAAGATACTTTTTACAAAGACCTCCCATTTCTGCTGGTTAATATCTGACATGGAGTACAGCATTACGAAAAAGCACAGAAGCAGGGTGACCATGTCCCCATATGTATCCATCCAGCTTCCGCATTCCTCGCCGCCTCCGCCGCCTTTCTTTCTCCTGCTCATTGTCCACCTTCACCTCCGCCGCTTCCGCCGGCCTTCTGGGCCTTCAGCAGAAGCTTCTTCTGCTGGGACTGCTTCATACAGGATAACAGCCGCTCCCGCAGATACTGAGGATTCTCTCCCGCCTGGATGGCCATAATCCCTTCCACGATGGTGGTGCAGTAAAGCTCCTCCTCCGCCTGGCGGATCCTCAGCTTCTTCGCGATAGGCTGGCAGAAAATGTTGGAAAGGGCGCTGCCGTAAAAGGTGGTGATCAATGCCACTGACATATCCTCACCTAAGCTGCTGGCGCCGCCTCCGCCGTCTAAGTTCAGTCCCTTCAGCATGTTAATCAAGCCGATGAGGGTACCGATCATACCAAAGGCAGGGGCATAGGAGGAGGCCTTCTCGTAGATACCGGCCGCCTCGTCATGCCTTGCCATCATATCATCCATCTGCTTCTCCAGCGCGTCCCTCACCTTGTCAGGATCGCTGGCGTCTACGATCATTAAAACGCTTTGCTTAAAGAAGGGATCCTTGATCTCCTCCGCCTTTTCCTCCAGAGACAGAAGTCCGCTCTGTCTTGCCAGCATCGCCAGATCCACCAGCTGGTCTACTACTTTTGGAATGTTGTATTTTTTCCCTCTGGTGAGCACCATCAGGTGCTTCGGGACATCTTTCAGGATACGGAACGGGTAACTTGCGATAACGGCCGCTATCGTACCTCCTACTACAATTGCCAAACTTTGCAGGTCTACAAAGTTTCCCAGCTTGCTCAGGGTGATTCCCCAGATACATAAGCCTATGGCCATAATTAAGCCAATGATTGATGACACATCCATGTCTTTCTCCTCCCAAACTCAATTGCTCAAAATTAATTTTATCATGACCCTTATTCCTGGCCGCTGAATACCACACAGCTGTGCATGAAGGACTTGATTTGGTCTATTACGGAATCTACAGAGTCCTTTACTAAGAAATAATAGCCATTCATCATCTTAATTTTTGTTTCAGGAATTGATTCCATCGACTCAATCTGAAATACATTTAGATATAGCACTTCGCCGCTTAAACGTGTTACCTTAATCATTCCTTTTCCTCCGCCAGGAGTTTCCCGGATACCGCCGTCGGCGGGGCCGGTATAGTTTTGGGGATCGCTCCGTTGGATGCGTTCCTTTCGGGCTTGCCTGGCTCTATCCATTATCCTTTGATCTGCGCTTCTTCGTTTTCTCATGACATTTTCAAGGGCCTTCCGGCCATAGAGTCTCTTAAGAGTGCGTTCGCAGGAAGCATCCGGATATCCCATCCGCGCCTGCTCCGGGGACAGAAGAAAAACGCCTCTTTGATACTCTATGGGGAAAGCTTATACTATTTTACTTATTTTTATGATTATCGCTTCATGGCTACCAGGTCAGACAGCATCTCGTCGCTGACGGTAATCATCTTGGAATTAGCCTGGAAGCCACGGTGGGTGGTAATCATGTCGGCGAATTCTTTGGCTAAGTCTACGTTGGAGGCTTCGATGTAGCCGGCCATGAGCTCGGAAACGTCGCCGCCTGCTACGTTGGCATCCACACGACCGGTATTATCAGAAGGACTAGCTTTGTAGTAAGTAGCTCCCCCCTTAGTTAAACCTTCCGGGTTCTGAAACGTAATAATCGCAACCTTTCCTAAAGAAGTACCTGCATGAGCTACATCTTTACCGTTACCATCTTTATCTGTAATTGTAGCAGTAATTTCACCTAACTTATTAATACTAATATTCGTTGCTTTCAGCGGTTCATTTGTATCAGTATAATCAACAATATAATTTCCGCTGCCAGCCGCCGGATACTCCTTCGTTTTCCCCGTAATACGGAGTGGAAGCAATTTTGCATCTGCCTTAAGCGTACCATTTGTCTCGATTGATTCCGGACCATAGCCATATACAAAGTTCCCATTTCCATCTACCAGATAACCCTGGCTGTCAATATTGAACTGTCCTACCCTGGTATAGTCCCAATCTGCTGTACCTTTTCCAAAATTCGTTGCTGCTACTTCTGTCTTTGATGCACAAGTCAGAAAAAATCCCTCTCCATTAATCGATGCATTCAACCCACCTACATAAGTCGGCGTGCTGGCGGTCATATCCATGCCAATGGTTCCCATCAAAGTACCATAACCATACTGAGCCGCATTGGAACCACCGGCATCTGCCGTACCTGCTGTAGACGCAGATGATGTCTGATACATAGCCTCCTTAAATGTATAAGTCTGTGCTTTGAAACCAAAGGTATTAACGTTGGCGATATTATGACCAACTACGTCCATTTTATTTTGGTGGGCCTTAAGGCCTGCAACTGCGGAATCCATTGCTCTTAACATAGTCTCATTTTCCTTTCTTTCTGTCCGTCTCCCGCCGACCGGTCGGGCTGGCGGGACTAGCATCCTCGAAAGAGGGCCTGCTTACATTATAACGGCACTGTCAATATTCGTAAATACCCTTTCACGCATATCCTGCTGGGACATGGTGGTAACTACCGTGTTATTCGGTACATTTACTATAAATACGCCTTGGGGGCCGATGACGGCTACGTCCTTCGCGCCTTTTTTCCGGGCGCCTTCTACGGCGTGCTCTAAGTCGTTCATTAACTGGCTGTCTACGGCGATTCCCCGCTCATTCATACGTTTTGCGGCATGCTTGGAAAAATTCAGGCCTACCTCTGCCCTTTCCTGGAGCATTTTGTGAAAATCTGCCTGATTTCCCCTGGTTCCGGACTTTTCGGTATGCTGAGTGGAGATGTCGGACGGTCTGGTGACATACAGCCGCATTTGATTGATATCCATACATCCTCCTTTTCCTAAAGCCTTTGCCTGTTTGCTTCTTGATTCCCCCGATAATTTGTGACGCTAAGCTTCTTTATGGAGCTTCGGGACCGTCAGGGCCTGATTCCGGGCCGCTTCCTGGTTCGGTGTCGCCCTCGTCCTTATCCTCCTCACCCTCTTCCGGCTTTTCCGCGTATGGATCCGGGATCCTTCCGATGCCAAGCAGATGGGCCAGCTGGTAGCTCTTAGTGTCGCCCTCTAAGCGGATGGTGGGAGTGCCGGAGGTAAAGTCCACACTTTCCACCTTAGCATATTTTACACCTATTGGCTCCTCTTGTCCATACTCATTTTCTTTTGTGATGGCCATGGTCACTTCCTGGCCTAAGAGGCCGCCGGCGTAGGTCTGTGTGGTGGCGGAGGTGGAGGTCTCGATGGCGGTGGTCATGCTGGTTAAGGACTGCACCATAGCCATCTGGGTCATCTGTGCCATCAGCTCGCTGTTATCCATGGGGTTTGTCATGTCCTGATTCTGCAGCTGTGCTGCCAGGAGCTTGAAGAAGCCGGTCATGGAGATGGTGTTCTTGTCATTTGCAGATGCGGAGTAGGTGCCGGTTATATATGGGGTACTTGTTCCGCTGATTTCACCTAATTCTGGCATTTGATGTACCTGCCTTTCTTATGATTTTGCTCTGTTTTGCTTTGTTAAGATTTCGTTAAATTAATCCCAGCCGAAGCTGCTGTGCAAAGGAATCGGTCTGCTGTGGTTCATCCTGCTTTTGATGCTGCTCCTTTCCCTCTTCCCTCTGCTGCTTTCCATCTGGCTCACGGTCGTAGCCCTCCTGGTTCTGCTGAGGCTGCTGGGTGTAAATCAAGGTTTCCTGTCCGGTTTTCTCCTCCAGGATGGAAGCGATCTCCGAGGCCTTCTGGTTTAAAAGCTCTAAGGTCCTTGGGTTATTGGCCATGATGGATACGGCTGCCCGGTCGCCTTCATAGACTAAGCGGATGGTAAGCTTTCCTAAGGATGCCGGCTCCAGCTCTACCGTAAGGGTCTGGCCCTGCTTCAAAAGGTTCCCTTCCAGTGTCTTTCCCAGATCCTGTGGTAATGTCTCCGGGGTGGTCTTTAAGGGGATCTCTGTCCTCTGGGCGGCGAAGCCTTCCTGTCCCTGCTGTCCGAAAAGCCGCATGCTCTGAGCTCCGGCTGCTGCCTGGCTCTCCCCGCTTACTTCCTGCTGGCGTGAGGTCTGCTGGCTCTGGCTGCCTGCCAGATCCTCCCTCTCCCTGGAACTGGAATCTGAGGCACTCTGGTTTTCCTGAGGCGCTTCCTTTTCTGTTACCGGATTTGCTGCCTGGGGAACTGCCTCCTTTACTGCTTCTGGTTCTGCCTTTGGCTGGGATGCCTTTTCAGATACTGCTTCATTTCGAAGGTTCACCGACGTCTCTGCCACTGCTGCCTGGATTTCCACCGCAGGCTCCGCCATTTCCTCCATGGGAAGGGCTGCTTCCTCCATCACCGGCTCCGGTGCGAACATTCCATCACCTTGAATGCCGTCAACTGCCTGCTGGGGAAGGATCTCCTCCACTGGAGCCTGAACTGTCTCCTCTGTCTGAGGCAAAATCCCTGCCATCATAGCCGCCGTCTGCTGAAGGGCGGCCTGCTGTAAGGCTTCCCTGGAGCTTACCTCTTCCTCTGAATTCTCCTGGGCTGCTTCCGGCTTTTTCTCTGCTGTCTCTGCCTTCGGCGTCTTCTCGGAAGTCTTAGAAGCTTCTGTCTTCTTTGTCCCGCCGGAATCCGTCGGAGTCTCCTTCTTGGTCTGGAGAAGCTTGATGAAATCATCGGTCTTCTCAGAAACCTTCAGGGATGAGAGACTGCCTGCCCCGTTTGTCTTCAGACTTTGGGAAGGGGTTAGCTTTACTGCTCCCTGCATGTTATTCCTCCTTTCTGATCTATAAGATATTCTATGATCAACCGCTTGGGAAGCGGATGTCACCAAAATCCATCAGCTGCCCTTATGCTGATGTCTGAGGCGAAGAGCGGTGTTTGACACAAATTCCTCGATAAAGGCTTCGTCCGCCTTAGCCACCGCCTTCTGATATTCCTGGTATTTCTTATCCTTGAGCTTCTCGAACTTAGAGGTGTCCACCTTCGCGGATATAACCTCCTGCTTCTTGGCATCCTCCTGCCGTCTCAGCTCCTTCAGCCGCTGCTTCTCGAAGTCGATGATCTCCTCCATCCGGCCGATACACATGTCAAACAGCCGGTAATTTTCAATGGAAGCCCCTTCTTCCTTTACACGGTCAAAGTCGCTTTCATAACTTACCAGCTCCTGATTCAGCCCCCATATCTCTTCCTGCTTTCGGTTTACGTTCTGGATAATGGCGGCATGCTCGGTTTTTAAATTATCCAGAACCTGGGTCTTATAGGCTAATACCGTGTCCAGCCTGTACTGAAACTGCTTCAATGCTTTATCCTCCAAAATCAGCCGGTGATGGACCGGATGTGCTCCAGGGTTTCTTCATAAGAAAAGCGCTCATTGATCCCCTGCTGCAAGAATGCATTTATCGCATTGATTTTGGAAACAGCTTCATCCAATGCCGGGTTTGCCCCTCTCTTGTATGCGCCGATGGATATCAGGTCGGCATTCTTCTGGTAGATTCCCAGAATATTTCTCAGACGGGAGGCCAGCCTCTGGTGCTCCTCTGAGACGATCTCCACCATCAGACGGGAGATACTGGCTCCGATATCAATGGCCGGGAAATGGTTTTCATTGGCCAGCTGACGGCTTAGGACGATGTGTCCATCCAGGATACCCCGGACGGTATCGGATATGGGCTCATTGGTATCGTCGCCCTCCACCAGGACGGTGTAGACCCCGGTGATGGAGCCCCTCCCAAAATTCCCGCTTCGCTCCAGAAGCTTTGGAAACTCTGCGTAAATGGAAGGTGTATAGCCTCTGGCAATCGGGGGTTCGCCGATTGCCAGGCCGATCTCTCTCTGAGCCATGGCATAACGGGTCAGGGAGTCCATCATCAGCAGCACGTCATATCCCTGATCCTTAAAGTATTCTGCAATGGTGGTGGCCACTAATGGGCACTTCATCCGGAGCATGGCCGGCTGGTCTGAGGTAGCAACCACAAGCACAGAACGGCGCATTCCCTCTTCTCCCAGATCCTTCTGTACGAATTCCAGAACCTCTCTTCCACGCTCACCCACCAGGGCAATCACATTAATATCTGTCTTTACATTCTTGGCAATCATACCCATCAGGGTACTTTTTCCTACGCCGGATCCGGCGAAAATACCGATTCTCTGGCCCTTGCCGATGGTGTTTAAGCCATCGATGGCCTTCACGCCAAATTCCAGCCGCTCCCTTATGGGAGGACGGTTTAAAGGGTTAATGTAGGGGCTCTGTACGGTGTAGAACCGGGAGGAGGTAAAGCCCTCCCCGCCGTCGATGGGCTCCCCCAGAGCATTGATGATCCGCCCCCGGAGGAAATCGCCTACTGGAACCTTTAACCGCCTGCGGGTATTCCGGACAAAGCTTCCGGAAGCGATGCCGCTGGTGGCCTCGTAGGTCATCAGCTGGATCTTTCCATCCTTAAAGCCCACCACCTCCGCCGGCATCTGACGGTTCTGCTCTTCATTATAGATCATCACAATGTCGCCGATGCTGGAGCGGCCGCCGGAGGCCTCCATGGACATCCCCACCACATTTTCTATTTTCCCGATATGGCTGACGGTCTCTGACTTATTCACCAGCTGGGGTATCTTATCAAACATACATGGCTCCTACTTTTTGCTGATACAAGGATTGCTCCGCATTCATGCTCCTGCGATCATTATATCCGTACATTCTCTAAAATGTCCTTAATATTTTCAATCTGGGTATTCACGCTTACGTCTACGATCTCTTCCGGCATCTCGATGATGCAGCTGCCCCGCTCCTCCTTATCCATCACGATAAACTTAATGTTATCAGAAAGGTGGGATAATTCATCCAGGATGTCGGCGTCCGCCTCCATCATCAGGTCATAATCGCATTTATTGATGTAAATCTTTACCCAGGCGGTCTTTTTCAGCTTTTCTGTGGCGGAGATAATCATCTGCTTGATCACCTCGCCGCTGGAACGGAGGCTGATGTGAATCACCTTCTCGCCGATGGCTATGGCACAGTCCTTTAATTCATCCAGATACATGCGGACGCATTTCTCCTTGGCTATGTCCACGGAGTGGAGGGCATCCTCTATATCCTTTCTGATTTCCTCCATCCGGGCGTCAAAGGCCTCCTGGCACTCAGCCTTCGCCTGATCACTGCCCTCCCGGTAGCCGCTCTCAAAGCCCTCCCGAAAGCCCTCCTCCTTCGCCCTGGCATGTTCTCTCTCTGCCTCTTCTCTGGCGCGGGTAAGGATCTCCTCCGCCTCTTTTCTGGCATCCTCCAGGGCCTGCCTGGCCTCTTCATTCCACTGCTCCCGGAGAATTACATCGGGATCCGGCTGGCTTTCCGCCTCTCCTTCCCCGGACTCTGGTTCTGAAGAATCGGAGTCTGTATCCTCCTCCCCCACTCGCCTTCCATCTCTGGTATAGTGGGGGAACACAGCCTTTCTGGCTGCTGTGTCCGGGGAAGAGAAGGAAACCTCCAGAGGAAGGGTATACTGCTCCACCGCCCAGTCTGTATCCGGACGTTTAATAACCCGCTTAGACGATGATATCATCTTCTCCTCCTGCCTTCTTGATAATTACCTCCCCACGCTCCTCCAGATCGCGGATCTTATTCACAATACGCTGCTGTGCTTCCTCCACATCCTTTAAGCGGACATTGGTGGTAATCTCTAAGTCGCCGCGGACCGTATCGGACATACGCTTTGACATGTTGTTGAAGAAGACGGTCTTCATATCCTCTGATGCATTCTTTAATGCGTAAACAATATCCTTGGCATCCAAATCCCGGACAAAACGCTGTACGGACCGGTCGTCCATATCCAAAATGTTCTCGAACACGAACATCTTGTCCCGGATCTCCTGGGCCAGGTCGGGATTCCGCTTGCCCAATTCGTCGAAGATCTTCCGCTCGCTGCTTCGATCCACATGGTTCATCATATCTGCCACATAATCCACACCGCCCAGGCTCATGTTGTCCTCGCTGGTGATGATGGTGGCGAACTTCCGCTTCATCTCCTCCTCCACGATGGCGATAGCCTCGGGGGATACACGGTCCATGCGGGCCATGTTCTCCACGGTCAGGATCCGCTTCTCATCGGGCAGCTCCTCCAGCACCTGGGCCGCCTGCTCCGGATCCATGTAGGCCAGAATCAGGGCAATCACCTGGGGCCGCTCATTCTGCAGAAGAGAAAGGAGTGACTTGGGGTCGCCTTTCATAAAGAAGTTAAATGGCTTTGACTGGAGTGTCTTGGACACCTTTTCCAGAAGGTTCCTGGCCGTGGATTCGCCGAAGGCCTTCTCCAGTACGTTCCTGGCGTAATCCAGACCGCCGTCAGTCATCATCTTATGGGTCAGGCATAGCTTATAGTACTCATCCAGGGTGGCCTCCACCTGGGAGTTATTCGTCTTCCCAAGCTTCGCCACCTCAAAGGTTAATTCCTCGATATCCTCTTCACTTAAGTATTTATAAATCTGGGAAGCACGGTCAGCTCCTAGGGATACTACTACCAGGGCTGCCTTGCTCTTTATGTCTAATACGACACCTTCCTCGGCTTTACCTTGGCTGCTTTCGATTTCTTCGCTCACCGCTGTCTCCCTCCTCTCCTCTCAGCCAGCTCTGAATCAGCTTGGCTGCAATCTGCGGATTCTGATCAACAAAATCACCGATATTCTGCTTTAAGCGCAGGCTTCGCTGCATCTTAAGGTTAAGAATCTCTTCATTCTTCGTAAACTCGTCATCCTCCGGATTCATACCAGGTGCGCCAAGCATACGCGGGCCATCCTCTCCGGCTTCTTCCTCGGACTCCATGCCAGCCATGCCGGCCAGCTCGGTAATGCCCTCTTCCTCCAGCTCGTCTCCCTCCAGCACCAGCTGCTTTTTCTTCTTATGGCTGCGGATGAGCAGCAGGATGATCACCAGAAGCAACAGCAGGATTCCGGCTCCGATGGCCACCAGGATGGGCCATGGAATGGACTTCACGATCTCAATCACGCCGCCGTCGGCCGGCACTGGCGGCAGGACGGGAGGCTCCTCCTCCTTTAAGGGCACCCGGACGATGGTGATCTTGTCATTCATCACATCCAGGGAGATGCCCGCGGAGTTCGCCACCAGGCGGACCAGATCGTTTGTAGTGACGCTCTCCATATCGTTAGCCAAAATGGATACACCGATGGAGGTGTCCTGAAGCACGCCGGGATCGATCTGGCGCTGCTCCTTCAGCTGATTGTAAAGCCATACCCGGGAGGCGCTGCCATTGGAGTAGCTGTCATTCACCTGGCCGGTGCCGTCCTCATTGGTGTATCGTGGAGTGTCTGCATTGGCATCCGCCCCCACCAGTCCGCCTGCGTCCTGGGAGGCGGAGTTGGTGCTTTCATTATACACGTCTTCTGTTTCCAGAAGTCCGGTCTTATCTTCCTCATCGATCTTCTCCGGGGTGGAGTACTGGGTGCTCTCCTGGATCAGACGTTCCATATTCAGGGTTCCCTTTACGGAAACCGCTACATTCCCGGAGCCGTAAATCTGCTCCAGAACCCGCCGTACATTGGCCGCGATATTACTCTCCACCAGGCTGGTGAGGCTGGTGAGGTCCGTGGCAGCGGCGCTGCCGGAGGAATCCACTGCGTCGCCGCCCACCTCCAGCATGGTGGAGGCGTCATATACGGTCACGCTGGTAAAGTCCATCCCCCGCACAGAATGGGAGATCAGGTTCTTCACAGCCTGGGCCTTCTCCGGGGTCAGGGTCCGATCCCCCTGCATGGTGATCACCACGGAGGCTGTGGCCTCGCTGGCAGAATTATCTCCCAGGGCGAACCGCTGGCTTTCCGGCGCAACCACCGTCACCTTTGCATCCATCACGCCGTCGAAAAGGCGGATGGTGGCTCCCAGACGATCCTGCAGATCGTACAGGGTGATCTGCTCCTTATCGGACTCTGTGGTCATCAGTCCGGTATTCTTCAGATACATGTCGTATGTAAATCCGCTCTTGGGATAGCCCTGGCTTAAAAGGTTTGCCCTGGTCTGATCCGCGGCGGCGGCAGTGACTCGTATGGCGCCCTCGTCGCTGTTATACCGGTAATCAATCCCCTCCTCCTGGAGAAGGCTGACCACCTGCTGGGCCTCCTCCTGGCTCAGGCCGGTAAACAGGGTGCTGTAGTCCGTCTTCTTCCCCATATTCAGGGCAATAATCGCAGCTGCCGCCAGGACGATGGTTCCTGCTGCGATGATAATTATCATTTTTCGGGTCTTTTCTGCCAGCTTCAGCCAGCTTTCTTTTACATTCTGCACGTCTTTATCCAACCTTTATCATAATTATACATTGATCTTAATCAGCTCATTATAGGCTTCCAAGGTTTTGTTTCGGAGGGAAATCATCACGTCCAGACTTAACCCGGCCTTTGCTTCCGCGATGGGAAGGGTGTGGGCGTCATCCAGCTGACCCGTGGCTAAGAGATACTGTTTATGCTCCACATCCGCCTGAGTTTCCTTTACCTGATTAATGGTGCTCTTAAAAATGTCCTTAAACAGCGAGGCCTCTGCATTCACCTCGGCCGTGTGCTGGTTTTCCTGCTGGATACCGATGGAGTTCCATGGCATCATCGGTGTTATAAAAGCTGCTCCTTCCATTGCTGCCTCCCTGTTAATTAAAATGTCTTCGCCGCATTCCTTAAGCGGGTGATGTCATTGTTCAGTGAGCTTAACATGTACTGATACTCATAGGCGGTGCGCACCACCTCGATCTGCTCCTGGTCCATATCGATGTTATTCCCGTCCAGACGGCTGGACTCATCCCAGGTAATGTGAAGCTGGGCCCGGGAGGTATCAATGGCCTGGGACACCGCGCGCTTGGGCGTCCGCTTGTTCTGATTCGCGTCGGAGATCTTTTTCCCCAATGCCTCCTCAAATGTTATGTACTGCGACTTAAATCCCGGAGTGTCCACATTTGCAATGTTATTCAGTGACACCGACTGCCGGGTCCACAGATAATCCAGCACCTTTTCTGTGAGTGCAACACCATTCCCATAAATCCCTGACATATTCTTTATCCTCTCTTTAAACCATATCGTTCCTGATCACACATAAAACCATGTAGGCCGCTGTATCTTTCCATAATGAAATAAGGGGGGGTATCTTTCTACATAACTAGCCCCCTCCCCAGCCTGCCCATATCTATTTTATTTTGCCACAATATTTATCGACTGTCAAGAACATGATAGGGATTTCTCGTTAAAATTTGCCGGAAATCTTTTCCACTTTTTCTTGTGTTATTTGCCGGATTCGGCCCCATACCTGCTGGCTTTTTTTATAATTTCAGCATATCCTTTCTGCCAATCCACTATTTTTTACCATTAAAAATTTTTCCAATATCGAAGTTTTCCTGTCTGAAATAAAATGATATTTTAAGTGATTTGTAAAAGAATTTCCGCCGGGGTCTGTTCGATAAAATGAAGGAATGTGATTCAAATCTGCTTGATAATAAAGAGCAAAGGAAAACCCCGGCAAAAAACTGTCGGGGTTTTTCTGCTGTCTGTTAAGCCGAATCAGCCTATGCCAAAATATTCAGCATGGACACAGCGTAATAATTACTTAAATTGTAAGCGCCGCTTCTGGCGAAGCTTGCAAACTGCAGGAAGGAATCGGACATGGTGGAATTCTTCTTCCCTGCATTAGCGCCGGAGGTGGAGACATGCTCCGCCTTGGTGGACTCATTGTAGCCTGTACTGCTGCTTCCAACGATCTTATCCACAGAAGAATCCAGCACAGAGGTGGCTTTGTTGCCGATGCGCTCTGCAATGCCGAACTGTCCGCCTAACAGCTCCTTTACATAGCCGGGATCCTTGTCAAAGGCCTCGCCCAGGGCTTCCTCGTCTACCTTGATCTTGCCGCTCTTATCGTAGCTCATGCCCAGAGCCTTTAAGGTCTTTTCATTAGGCATCATACGCTTAAAGGCATCCAGCTGCGCCCCGATGCCGCTGCCCCGATCCTGGTTATTAGACAGAAGATTAGTGGTGTTATTATACTTATCCACAAAATCTGTAACTGCCGAAATTACCTCATCCCTTGCCTTGGTCACCTGATTCTGATACTTCTCATCGCCAGGATGCTTGGCCGCCTCTGCCACTGCATTTTCGTACTTGGAAAATACGTTGTCTTTATTCCCGGACTGAAGCTTGGATGCCGCTGCTTCCAGATCCTCTAAGGTGGTCTGGTATCCTAATAAAAAGGTGGAGGTGCTGGCAGAACTGGTTACATTGATCCCAGTGCTGGTGCTGCTGGAGGAGGACGAGGTGGAGGATGTCTTCTGAGTTGCATTCTCTTTCAGCTTTTCTGCTTCCGCATTCGCCTTCTCGGTCCAGCTGGAACTGTTCAGCATGTCATTCTGGTAATTGTTGTAGCTATAGCCGCTGTAATTGTAAGATGATACTCCGCTGGTTGACATATAATCTCTCCTTTCTGGTATAAAATACCGATTTATATTTTATATATCGGCCTTTTGCCATGGAATATAAGGAATCTGCGCCTAATCAATGTCCATCCACTCGAAGTCTTCATCCTCCGGCTCCTGGACAGCGGCCGGCTCTTCCTCCTCTTCAAAGTCAAAGGCCTCCTCCCGGTCTCTTACCTGGGATACTGCCATCTCAGTCTCTGCCGCTATGGGCTGACGGGGGTAGCGTTCTGCCTGCCGGAAGCTTTCTTCCTCATCCTCCTCGCCCAGCATGTACCGCTCCTCACGGCTCATGGAACGCTTTCTGGAGCTTTGCTCCTCCTCTCCCCGTCTCTCCTCCGGATAAAAGGAATTTCTGGATTCCCTTGATTCTCTGGATGCCTTTCCGGAATTCCTGGTCACTAAGAGCACGATCACCAGGATCAGGAGGACCGTCGCCACTGCCGCCAGGGCGATAATCAGGTACATGCGAAGCTGGTAGTCATCCAGCAGGTCATTATACTGCTGGATAATGGCCTCTGTCTCCTCCTTTGTGTATCCGGACTGGGCTGCCGGATCGGTGAAGTAGCGCTGAATGGTCTTCTCTGTGAGATCGTACCGGTAGAAATTCCTCTCTCCGGCTGCATTCATGGCGTAGAAGATGCAGTACTGATGCTCTGTCTCGGACGCCCAGATCCATCCAGTCACCTTGTGCCCGTCGATATCTATGGTTGTCTTGGAAAAGCCCTCCGGAAGGGCGGTGGTCTCATCCGGCGTCAGAATGGTGATGGCCTTTGCCGCCGCCTCCAGGCTGACTCCTTCCACCATCCCTGCTTCTGCGCCTGCCGCTGTCTCGCCGCCCTCGCTCTTGGTGACTGAGATGGTATAGTTCTTTACTGTCACTCCGTCCGGGGCTGTGACCTTGATGGTGATGGTATTTTCTCCCATCTGAAGGCCTTCGCTGCCCTCGACTGCTACCTGCGTTCCTTCTCCCGCCAGAGCCTGCACCTGAATCTGCTCCACATCCAGTCCCACATGCATGGTGTACATATCAATCATAGGCGAAAATTCCGGACTTAAGGAGCCTGGTGCTACGGACAGGGAGGTTAAAAGGCCTTCCCCTGTCTCTCCCTCCGGCAGGCCTGCGCTGACACTGATGGTGGAGCTGCCCTGATGGCTGATGGTCACCGCCTGGGAATTGCTGTCATATACCTCCTGGGAGGCGATGGTGATCTGGCTGTTTGCCGCCTTCAGGATCCGAAACTTCATAGAAAATACAATATTTGACAAATCACCGCCAGCAGGGCCGCCTCTGGCTCTTAAGGATCCGGCTCCGCCTTCCACGCTGTTTCCGCTGATAAATTCCAGAGCCGAGGCATCATAGGCCAGCATCACGTCTGCACTGCCCAGGGAGCCGTCCCCGGAGCTGATTTTCATATTTACCGTAACCTCCTGCCCCACGGTCCCGGAGGGGTCAGAAAATGTAATCCTGGCGCTGGCTGCCATGGAAACCAGCTGCCAGACTGGCAGAAAGACGGTCAACATACACGCCAGCAAAAGCTCTGCCAGTATCTGCTTTCTCTTCTTGTTCATAATACTATATCTCCAGTCTGATGTTACTTTTTTATACTAATTTACAATCGTTACATTGCTGCCGCCCGGCCCATTATACGATGCGCCGCCTGCGCCCTGGGAGGATCCAGGTCCTGTTTTGGAAGGAGCGCTCCCCGGCGACGGCACACCTGACGCTGCGCCTCCCGGCCCGTAGCTTGTCCCGGCTGCCGCCGGATTCTGGATTCCCTCTGGGCTGGCCTGATTTCCAGCCGGCGGGGAGCCAGTGCTTCCATTGCTCACAGGCGCTCCATTGCTTCTGGTAATCCGCAGGGTGTACTCCCGTATGGTGCCATTTTGTGCAGTAACTGTAAGCTTTGCATCCGTCACTGTCCCGTTCAGATTTATGGTGCCAATGCCGTGAATCTGGGCGGAGGCGTCGATGGCCGAGGCACGGATCACAACGCTGGAGACAGATGTGTTCACTGCTGCCTCATAGTAATAGGTATCCCGGTTAAATGCTGGTGTAATGGTAAATCCGTCAATGCTGATGGAGGAAAGCTTGTTATTCGGGCTTCCGTCCAATACCGGCTTCTGACAGGCTTCTCCCGGCATATTCCGGTATACCGGAATCATAAACTGCAGCGGGGTCTGGCGCATGGTCTCTGAATAGGCGGCTGCCATCTTCGCACCTTCTGCTGCCGCACCCTCCACATTGGTCATATATTGATGTTTATACAGATTGCTGCCCTGTACATTAAACTTCTTTAAATAAAAGGTATTCTGTCCTGCCTTTACATAGTTTTGTCCATACTGGCAGGCGCCTCCGATAATCGCCTTGTCCACACTGTTCCAGGGACGCATGTAGTCCCCGGCCTGGGAAGCATACCAGAGTCCCCTCTGGACAGCCGTCATGCCATTGCTGGCATAGGCTTCGAAATTAAAAAAGTTATAGTAGCCGCTGGCGCCGGATATGGACTCGCTTTTTCCCTGAGCTCCCTGCTCCTGGAGAATCATCGCCGCCAGGACGTACGGATTCACTCCAGACTCCACCCCGGCCTGCATCAAGATATCCACATAGGGCGCTGTCCCGCCGGTGTAATAGGATTCGCCGGCGCCGGCGCCGGAAGAAGGCGTCTGGGACGAGTCTCCCTCGCCTCCCGGGCCCACCCGGATCACCTTCGCGGTTACCTGACGGACTTCATGGGGGCTGATGGAAAGTCCGCTGCCTGCCAGCTGACTGGCTTTTCCAGAGGCGCCCTCCCCTGCCTGGCTGATATTCGCTCCGGGAGGCACACCGATCTGGACATTCGCAGGAACTCTTCCTGTGCCGACACCGCCTCCCTGCTGATGTCCGGGCTGCACCGGGCTGACCGAGGTCCCGCTTCCGCCCTGCCCCGGAGCTGAGGAAATACTGCTTCCGCCCTGTCCCCCAGGGCCTGGCGAAGTGCCTGTGCCGCCAGGTGAGGAATTTCCTGAGGAGCCATTCCCTCCCGGAGGTACGCCGATGACCACATTGCTTCCACCAGAGGAGCCGCCAGAGCCGCCTCCTGTCACAGGGGAGATTACCACGGAACCGCCGGAAGCAGTTCCGCCGGAACCAGCTCCCGGAGCCGTGGAGCCGCTGCCTCCGGGACCTGCACCCGGGATAACTGTACCTGTCCCCTGGGAATTCCCCCCAGTGCCGGAGCCGCCTGGGCCGTAGGTTCCCGGGACAGAGCTTCCTCCCTGGGATGCGCCGCCCCCATTCCCGCTGCTCCAGGTACCGCTTCCTGTGGCGCTGCCCTCCAGAAAGGTGCCTTTTACCAGAGAGGCCAGTCCCTCCTTGGTGTGGATGGAGGCATTATAGCTTTGTCCTAAAAATTGAAAAATATAGGTTTCATTTAAAAAATTTCTGGGATCCATGTAGTAGCGGATAATCTCCTCGCTGGCCGCCACCCAGCTGCTGCCGTCAAACCCCGGCCAGGTGCCGCTTCCCCAGTCATATGCTCCGTCCGCTGTGGACTTCCAGGAGGAAACGCTGCCGCTGCTCACCAGATTCCGCCCTACCAGGCTTTCATTTTTAATCACTTCGTTCCAATCCAGGCCGGTATCCACGGCTGTAAAGATCCACTGAGGATACCTGGCATGAAGCTCTCTTAAGCCCGGACGGTAGGACTCCGGAAAGCCCTGGGTATTTAAATACGCTTCGAAATTTGCATCGTTACTATAGGTGGTGGGGAATTGTATGTAGCTGGAAAGAACATATCCGGTGGACGAAGCGCCTCCTGTACCAGTAAACCGGATCTGATACCAAAGTGCTCCATTGCTGGCTGTGGCTTCGCCTGTCACCGTCACCGCTGTCCCATACGCCAGCTTTCCCACGGCTCCATACCCTGTGCCGGGGCCGCTGCGCACATTTAAGGAGGTGGCCTTCACTGTGGCCGGACGCTCCGCGCCGTAGCTGCTTCCCAGGGGAAAGGGGTAGTGCAGCGGCGCCTCGAATATCATAAAAAGGCTCAGGCTGATGGCCAGGGTCTTTTTCCAAAGTTTCTTCATCCGTATCTCCTGTATCTATCTTCATCTCACATTAGAAAGCAAGGAAAATTGTAGTATTTGGCAGAAATATATCGTTCTTATTATAATGACAAAATTCGTAAGAGTCAATAACATCAGAAAAAAGTTCACAAGGAATCCTGAATTTGTAAGATTTCGTAAGAAACTTTGGAGGGGGTGCAGGGATGTTTATTTCTTGGAGGAGGGATTTTGCTATTTACTTTAGTCTCTGGGATCGCGAAAGTCTAGGGGATCGCTGGCTGAGGGGGTGTCGCAGCCCGGTAGGATTCGCTGGCCAAGTGGGTGTCGTTACCCGTTAGGATTCGCCAGCCGAGTGTACGTCGCTACCCGTTAGGGAATCCAAGTTTTCGGGGTATGGGTGCAGGCGCATATTCGCCGGGAAGCTACGCGCCCCAGCAGCCGTGTCCCAACGTCACCGCGCTCTCGCTCCGCCGA